>JAUYEF010000059.1 GCA_030691635.1 Bacillota bacterium | reverse complement strand
GTCCACTTCGTTGACCAGGAGGTCGTGCGGGACGGCAACATCATCACGTCCCGAGTCCCCGGCGACCTCCCGGCGTTCATGAAAGCGATCATCAGCTATCTCCAATGATGGCTCAGAGCCGCCGCGCGCTCTTTGTTTCCTACAAGGCAAAGACAGTCCTGAACAAAAGCAAGCGGGCGGACCACTGGTTCTGGACCCGCTATAGTGCTTACCCCGATACCGGTTGCCAGCACGGGTGCGAGTTCTGCTACTGCCGTGAGCGTAAACTACCAGGCCGCTGAAGGGAAGTTCCGGCTGTCATGCAGAATGCCTGAAGTCTACTATGACCTCAGTGTCCCCGTCTTCATCCTCACACGCTCGCCTCTGGTGTTACGGGACCGTGACCTGCTCCAGGCTATCGAGAAGCGCGCTCGTGCAGTGGTTGACGAACCCCTCACCACTGCATCGACAGCTCGTCGAGCCCACCTGTCTTCCAGAGATATAGATCGCCCAAGAAACTAGATTCCCGGCAACCACATGTTCGGCGAAACTAGCTTCCCCGAAGTCACAACCACGACATCTGTCTTCCAGAGATATAGATCGCTCGAAGACCTGGCTTCCCGGCAGCTGGTTCTCCGGAAGAAGTATCTCTCCGGAAGTCACATCCGCGCCAATTGGCGTAGCCGCCTGTGGCGACGCCCGACACAATCGAGTCGCCGATCGCTCTACCCCTGCTTCGGAAGCTGGTCCAGCGGTGGCTTCGCCTCCGGCGGCACCGCACACTGGTACTTCTTACCGCCCAGCGTCTTCTCGAACTCGGCCCGCGCTTTCTTCAGCAGTTCAGGGTCGCGGAGCGCCTCGCCGCCGGTTATCGCCATGACCTTGGCGGCCAGCGCCATACCCTTATGGGCTATGCTCATCCCGCTTGTAGCCACCGTCTGCCACGAATGGCCCGCGGCGCCTATGGCTTCGCATGCAGTCCCGAACTGGGCGGTCGGAGTCACCCAGCTTACGTCCGATACATCGGTCGAACCGTGCCCGACCTTGTCCTTGTCGAATGGCTCAGCTATGCCCGTGTGCAGCGCCTGGTCCAAGAGCTCCACCGGCGCGCCGGAGTTGCGTATGGACGCCTCCTTCTGGCCTGGGGAGAAAGACTCGGCGAGCTTCCGCGCGAATCCCAGTTCCTCTTCCGACCACTCTGGCGCACCCAGCCGGACAAGGGCTTTGTGCATGACGTCGCTGAGCGCGCGGTTGGAAAGCATGTTGTAGCAGGCAACAAGCATTTCGTGTTTGAATGTGGTCTCGGTCATCAGGGCGGCGCCCTGTGCGATCTTACGCACTCGCTCGTAGATGGCGTCCACATCTTCGCGCCAGGGCGCCCGGACATAGTACCACACCTGAGCTTCGGGCGGCACCACGTTCGGCTCTCCGCCGCCCTTCGTTATCACGTAGTGAAGCCGGGCGTCCTGGAGCACATGCTCCCTGAGGTAGTTGACCCCTATGTTCATGAGCTCCACCGCGTCGAGCGCGCTTCGCCCCTGGTCGGGGCTCCCGCCCGCGTGCGCCGCCTTGCCGAAGAACGTGAACTTCGCGGAGTTCATAGCGTTGCTCGTGCCGAGAGATACAACGTTGAGGGAGCTCGGATGCCAGGTGAGTGCGCAGTCCAGGTCGTCAAACAGCCCTTCTCTGGCCATGAAAACCTTGCCCACCAGCGTCTCCTCGGCGGGGCACCCATAGAACACGATCGTGCCGCCGAGTCTGTCCTGTTCCATTTCGTGCTTGAGCCCGAGCACAGCGCCCAGGACCGCCGTGCCGTAGGTATTGTGGCCACAGCCGTGGCCGGGCGCATCATACCGGACGGGATCCTGGAACGGGACCGCCTTCTGGCTCAGGTGCGGGAGAGCGTCGTACTCTGCGAGGAAACCGACCTTCGGGCGTCCGCTGCCCCAGCATGCCACAAAAGCTGTGGGCATTCCGGCGACTCCGCGCTGGACGCTGAAGCCGGCCTTCTCGAGTTCAGAGGCCAGTAGCTCAGCCGACTTGTACTCCTGCAGCCCCACCTCGGCGAACTCCCAGATGCGGTCGTTGATGTCCGAAAGGTACCTGTAGTTGTCGTTCACCCACTTGATCGCGGTCTCACCGGACACAAGCATCCCTCCGTGCGTTTTGTCTCCCACGAGACGATCCCTCCCCATGGGTGCCGTCGAGCAGGCTCACTTGAACACTGAATACATGACCATCAAGGTCGCGGTCAAGGATGAGATCAGCGACGTCACCGTGATGAGTGTGTTGAGCGACGGGCCTGCGGTGTCCTTGAACGGGTCGCCGACCGTGTCCCCGACCACAGCCGCCTTATGCGCGTCGGAGCCCTTGCCGCCGAACTCACCCGCTTCAACGAGCTTCTTTGCATTATCCCAGAGTCCTCCGGCATTTGCCATCAGGAGCGCGAGCAGAAGTCCAGAGAAGATGTTCCCGGCAAGGTACCCGCCGAGGCAGCGCACGCCTCCTATGAACCCGATCAGCAGCGTGATCGCGATCGCGACGACGGTCGCGGGCAGGAGTTCCTGCAGGGCGCCCTTGGTGGCGATGTCCACGCAGCTCGCGTAGTCGGGCTTCACGCCGGGGAGCCCCTCCCGGAGGCCCGGTATCTCCCTGAACTGGCGCCTGATCTCAGCGATCATCCGGTTGGCGTTGCGCCCCACGCCGAGCATGAGCATGGCGGAGAAGACCGCAGGCACCGCTAGCCCCACCATGGCGCCGAGGAAGACCAGCGGGTCCATCAGGTCAAACACGATCGCCTTGCCCGATACGCGCTTGACGATGTCCTGGTAGGCTGCCAGCAGCGCTATCACGGTCAACCCGGCGGCGGCGATGGCGAACCCCTTCGTGATGGCTTTCGCGGTGTTGCCCGCCGAGTCAAGGTCATCGGTGACAGCCAGCGCCGTCTCGCCAAGGCCGGCCTGTTCTACGATTCCGCGGGCGTTGTCAACTATCGGGCCGTAGGCGTCGTTCGAGATCACCATCCCGACGATGGACAGCATGCCGACCGCCGCCATGCCGATGCCGAACAGGCCGTAGCCTGGTCCGATCGAATTGCAGATGGTGTATGCGGCGGCGGAGGCGATGCCTATGCCGGTGAGGGGCGGCAGCACGCTCATCAGTCCGTAGGAGAAGCCGGTGATGATGTTCAGCGCAGGGCCACTCTGTGACACTCCTGCCACCATGCGGACCGGCGGCTTGACGTCGGAAGTGAAATACTCGGAGGTCAGGCCAATGATCACGCCGGCGATAAGGCCGACCATCGCGGCCCACCATATCCTCAGGTCAAACCCGAGATAGTACGAGGCACCGAGTGTCGCGACGCCAAACAACACGCACGTGATGTATGTGCCTGAGTTCAGCGCCTGCCCGGGGTCGCCTTTGCGCACGCGGACGAGAGCAGTCCCAAGGATCGACGCGACCGTGCCAAGCCCTGCGAAGATCAAAGGAACCTCGACCTGGCCCAGGGTGGAACCAAGGAGCAGCACGGCGACGATGCTCGCGACATTCGAGTCAAACAGGTCGGCGCCCATCCCGGCCACATCTCCGACGTTGTCCCCAACGTTATCCGCGATGACCGCAGGGTTCCGCGGGTCGTCTTCAGGGATGCCCAGTTCCACCTTCCCCACCAGGTCCGCCCCGATGTCCGCAGTCTTGGTGAAGATGCCCCCGCCGGCCTTTGCGAACAGGGCCAGCGAGCTCGCGCCGAAGCTGAACCCCAGCAGCACTTCTGGGTCGCCTGTCGCCCAAAACACCAGGCTGATTCCCAAGAGGCTTGTTCCGACGACCGCCAGTCCCATGACTGCGCCTCCCCTGAAGCCGACCGGGAACGCTCTTTCGATCCCGTGGGTGGACGCGGCGGCCGCTTTGACGTTCGCCTGGGTGGCCACGCGGATCCCGACATACCCGGCCAGCGCGGAGAACGCGGAGCCGAGCACATATGCTATCACCATTTCCAAGTTCCTGAAAGGCGTGCTCGTCGCCCAAATGGGCTGCGGCAGGAGCAACGCGATGAGCACGGATATCACCGCTACGAACTGCGCCAGGGCGGTATACTCGCGCCGGATGAAGGCACTGGTGCCCTCCCTTATCGCTCCGGCGACTTCCTCCATGCGGGCGTTGCCGCCCGGTTGCGCCCGGATCCAGCGGTACAGGTAGTACGCCCAGAGCAGCGCCGCCGTTGAAGCCGGGACCGAAACCCAAAGCCACCTTGACATGATGAACCCCACATCCCCTTGTGCAAGAATGCTGCGACCGATGAGTGCTTCTACCGGGCCAGTGCGCCAGGCCCGATTGGGCCTATTCGAGGTAAGACCCGGTTTTCCCTACGAGCGGCCGGCGAAGTGCGCCGGCATTATCCGGTCTTCTTCAAGGTCGCCCAGAGTGTGACCGCATAACCAGACCAGCGCTAGGGTCCTGCTGGAAGGGGAGTGGAAGGAGTTCCAGGAGACGGGCTAGACTCTTCTCGGACCCGCCCGACGACGTAGGTCATGGCACCGGCCTCCAGCACTGCCATCGCGGGCCTGAGGAGCATCAGGGCGGTGGGCTGGAATGGAGCGACGAAAGTCTGGAACGTGTCCAGAGTGATGGGGTCAACCATGCGTCCGAGCACTGTGCCGGCGGGGACCAACCTCCCCGCCTGTTCGTGCCGCATTTCGGGCAGGAACACCCCTCCCCTTGAGGGCCTGAGGACTTCCGAGTGGCCAAGGTGGATGCTTGCCGTAGGCGCCGCGGACGCCGGCGCCATGGCCGGACGATCGTCGTCCACGCGAGCCACTACACCTGCAACCTGCATCACGCGCCGCATACCCGCCGCAACCCGCGATGCCCACTCGTTTTCCGCGGGGCACCTGCCACCAATCTCGATGGCCACGACACGGGCGCCGCGGCTCAAGGCATAATCAGAGAGAGGCATGCCGGCCCTGCCGGCACCGGCGCCCCCTGCGCTACCTGCGCTCCCGGCCCTGCTCCGGCTGCCGAGATGGCGGCTGGGGTGACTCACCGACCGGCTGCTCTCGCGGGTGACCAAAAAGGGCGCCCCCACCGCCTCAGCCAGGTCTTCGCACCCGGGGAAGCTGAAGGCGAAGGCATTGACGCACCAGCTGCCGCCGCCATGCAGATCTACAACTACATCCGCGCCCGCAACAGCATGTTCCACGAGGGCTCCGGCAAGCCGCTGGGTATGCGAGCCGCCGGGATCGCCAGGGAACACCCTGTTCAGGTCGAGGCTATCCAGTGGCGCGCACCGCGCGTCCGCTTCCATGGCTAATGGGTTGCAGGCCGGGACAACCGTCACCGATCCAAGCAGGTCCCTCGAAGGCACAGATTCTAGCAACATGGCGATGGCGAGAGCGCCCCAAGGGCCTTCATCCCCATGGATTCCTGCGGTGATCAGCACATGAGGATGCGCTTTCCCAGCGGAGCCGAGCTGTAGGGCGACTGTCCCGTGGGCCGCCCCGCAGCCCACCAGAACGGACTTCCACCGCAAAGCCTCGCGCAATGATCCACCTGTCATGCCGTTCCCTCCCAGAGTGCCGGTCCGCCTGCCTATTCTGATGCGCTCGCGGTCGAACATGCTGACAGATTTGGACAGCGCGCGCAGGTTTACCTGTGATTCTACTGACAGGAGCCCCCTGTCCACGTGGGGAATATGCAGCAAATACTGTGGCATTTGTACAAGGGGGGGCGCCCATGAGAACTGTCATAAAGGTGGACCGTGTCATTGATGGATCAGGCAGAGACGCGTTTGGCCCCGCTGCCGTGGTGGTGGAGGACAACCTCATAACGCTTGTGCGGGAGGGCCCAATGGGCCTAGAGCAGGACACGAGAATAGTCGATCTTCCCGGGTGCACGCTGATGCCAGGCCTGATGGATGCCCATATCCACGTGACCGGCATCACCAGCCGTGGACCCGTCCCGCCGGCCCCTGACCTCGCGTACAGGACGCTCGCCAGCGTGCAATCCGCTCTGAGGCATGGAGTAACGACGATACGCGACGTGGGCTCATACCTCGGCGTCCCGGTTGCTCTCCGCCGCGCGATAGCCCGCAAGCAGGTGATTGGGCCGAGGATCCTGGCCTGCGGGAAACTGATAGCCATGAGCGGGGGACACGCTTACCAGCTCGGAATGCAGGCAGACGGCGTGGATGAGGTTGTCAAGGCTGTTCGGGAACAGTTCCGCGACGGAGCGGACTTCATCAAGACCGTGACGACTCACCGCGCCGCGCTTCCCGAGTTCACTCAGCCAGAACTAGACGCGCTCGTCGCTGAGGCCCACAGGCTCGGCCGCAAGGTTGCCTGCCACGCAGGTATCGAGCCAGGAATCGGGATGGCCGTGCGGGCGGGTGTGGACTCCATCGAGCACTGCTGGATCCCGTCCGACGAGACACTTGCCGCGATAAAGGCCAGAGGCACCGCCATAGTGCCCACGCTCGCCATCACAGGGTTCGGGTACAGCTATCCGGAGCGTCCACAAGCTTCGGCCGAGCGCACGGCCGCCATGCTGTACGAGAATGTGGACCAGGCCGAGGCGATCAAATCGTACTTCGAAGGGACGTTCCAGAGACTGCCGTATGTGATGAGGTTTGCGAAGGAAAACGGCCTTCTCGTGGGCGCCGGAACGGACGCGCCGATCACGGAACTCCCGTACCATTCCGTGATCTATGAGGTGGAACTCCTGGCGAAGTTCGGGTTCGACGCGATGGAAGCCATCTGCGCCGCCACGTCGAATAACGCCCGCATCCTGGGATTGGACAGAGTCGTGGGCAAAATCGAGCCTGGCCTTGCAGCAGATGTCATCGCTGTCCGGGGCGATCCGTTGCAGGACGTACGCGCCCTTCGGGACGTTTGCTTTGTGATGCGGGATGGGCAGGTCATCCCAGACCCAGAGCCCACCCAAGCCCTCCGGCAGGTCTAGACCTTGGCCACACGACGGAACCCCGGCCCCCGTTGAGGCAGACCCTCAGCGCGGGCCGGGGCGGGGGACCACGTGTGCGCTCAGATCCTCGCCGTCAGGCAGCCTGCGGAGATGCACAGGTAGCCCTGCCGGCGGATCGAAGGCCAGCACCGCCTGAGCACCGTCACAGCGTCCGCAGCGGGACTGAGGCAGTCCACCGGCAACAGGCTCCGGTTTGCTTCGAGGAGCCGGTCGGGACCGATACCCATCACCCATAGCGTCGTTATGAACCTTTCAAAGAGAGCGCCTCCGTCGACCACCAGTGTGTAGGTGCCGGCAGGGCACGGGCCCAGGGAGTTGGGCCTGACCAGTTTCAGCTTGCACGCCATCATCGTCACCTCCCCACAGGTACACCTTATGTGCCCCGCACCGTGATGCGATGGTCTGTGGGTCCCAATTAGCGCGCTTATGGGAAGGACGACACACATCATCTCTCCTGCAAGAACGCAGGGAAAGCGCGAGCGCGGTTCGAACTCCCGTGAGGAAGCCTGTCTGCGCGCCTGCGCAGCATGCCGGGCAGGAGATGCTTTAGATTCGACCAATGACAAGGAGGTGCGCCGTCTTGGCGACGGTCTACCGGTGTGGGTTGCTTATCGATGGCAGAGGTGAAGAGCCGCTGAGGAATGCCTCCATATTTGTGGAGTCCGGCCGGGTCAAGGAGGTCTTGCTGGCGGGCTCGGGCGTTCCAGAGGGTGTGGATGTGGTGGACCTGTCTGGCTGTGCCGTTGTCCCGGGGCTCATAGACATGCACGTGCACTGTGACTACTGGTACAGCCAGCCCAACGTCGCGGAGTACCTGGAGAGCGACGCCATGGTGGCATGCCTGGCGGCTCGGAACATCCGCTTCTCACTGGAGAGGGGCATAACGACACTGCGCGACGTCTCCAGCGGCGTCGGCCTCCAGATGAGACGGGCCGTACAGATGGGCCATCTGCCCGGGTCGAGAATCTTCACAGCGGCCAAAGGAATCTGCATGACGGGAGGGCACGGCAGCAGCATCATTCGTGGGGTCCGAGAGGCTGATGGGCCGGAAGACGTCCGGAAGGCGGTCCGTGAACAGGTGAAGGCCGGCGCCGATCTGATCAAGCTCCTGAGCAGCCACAGGTCAGAGACGCCCGAGTTCCGGCAGGAGGAGCTCGACGCCGGCGTCGACGAGGCCCACCGCCTCGGTTACCGTGTGGCCTGCCACGCCGGAATAATGCCGTCATCCAAGATGGCAGTGCTCGCCGGCGTGGACACTCTTGAGCACGGCACTCACCTCACCGATGAGGCGCGCGAGATGATGGCGAAGGCCGGAACATACCTCATACCGACCATGATCGCATATCACAGCATGGCAGAAGCCACGCGCCGCATGCTCCAGCAGAGCGACTCCGGCGGGGACTACCGCCGAACCACGCTGGGCAAGTACGCAGACTGGTGGCTGAAGACGGACGACATGCTCGAGAGCCAGTTCCGGAAAGCCGCCGCCATGGGGCTGAAGATCGCTGCTGGCACAGACATCGTCATACCCGAAGTCGAGTTTGCGCCACTCCACACGGAGATGGAGATGATGGTCAAGTTCGGCTACGGCGAGCTGAAGACCATCTGCGCCGCCACGCGCGTGGCCTCGGAGGCACTGGGCAAGTCACAGGACCTTGGCACCATCGAGAAGGGCAAGATCGCGGACTTCGTTGCCGTTGAAGGCAGCCCGCTGGATGACATCTCGAACCTGCGGAAGGTCAAGATGGTTGTCAAGGATGGCCGCGTGGAAGTGCCGGTCCCGGTACCGTACTACAGGTGGAGCTGAGCGAGGGAGAATCCGGCGAGGGGCGTTCCCGTGGGCGGCTGGCTGGCCAGTGGGATAGCCCCTCGAACCCATGAGGCCCAGCCACTAATCCTTAACACAGAGTTAATATGGTGATACCAGGAAATGCAAGATCCCCCTAGTACTACTGCGTTAAGTGAAAGGAATATGC
>JAUYEF010000124.1 GCA_030691635.1 Bacillota bacterium | reverse complement strand
CACGCCCATCCCATGAACACTGCCCTTTTGCATCTCGAGGCTCTGGACAGTGACATCTGGGATGATGCGGTAGATTATTCCCTTGAGTTTTGGTTTCCCAAGATAGTAGTCATCGAATGCCTCGTAAACGACACTGTCGTCTTTCTTCCATGACTTGAACTTGAAAGGCCCGCACCCTATCGGGCTTTGGTTGAACTTGGATTCTGGCATTTTCTCGAGGTCTTTCTCCAGCAGATGCTTTGGAACAATCATTGTGTTGACCAGGGACACCGTCAAGAAGGGGGCGTAGGGCTGAGACAACTTGAACTTCACAGTATACTTGTCGATGGTTTCCACGGGCTTGAAGTCGCTGAACGGAGCAGGGTTTTTCGGATCGACTATTTTGTCATACCCTACTAGCGCCCACAGGTCACCTTTATAGCGCGACGGAACCTTCGGGTGCAGGTGCGCCATAAACGTAAACACCACATCGTCTGCAGTTACAGGGGTGCCATCGTGCCACTTGGCATTGGTCACAAGTTTAACGGTAATCTCTCGGCCATCTGGGCTCACTGTGTGGCTCGCTCCAATGCTAGGAATTACGTTGCCTTTAACGTCCACCATGAAAAGCGAATCAAACATGAGCTGGTTGTTGCGCGTGTCCTGTCCCGCCTTCTCGAGTACAGGGTTCAACCATACCGGATCATCGCGTTCTGCGTATATAAGGATTCCACGCGTATCTACGGCTTCTGCCTTCTTAGGCGCTGGTGCAGGCTGCGCCCCACAGCCCACTAGCATAGTCACCACAAGCAACATGGTAATCAAGACCGAGTGGTTCCTCAACGTCACTCTCACTTGTCTCATCTCCTTTTCGATCTTGTCGTTTCTCGCGTTTCACTGCAGACAAGTATCCAGCACAAGAGTTGATGGCAGGTTCCCGCTATGCCACCTCCCTTCAAGAACCGATGAGCTTGGGATCGAGCGCATCCCGCACACCGTCTCCAATAAGATTGAAGGCGAGGACCGTTATCAGAATTGCCAGTCCAGGGTATACTGGCGCCCACCAGTTGACGGACAGGAATCTCTGCGCGTCGGCTATCATGTTCCCCCAGCTTGGGGTGGGGGGCTGAGCTCCGAGTTGCAGATAGCTCAGGCTGGCCTCATACCCAATGGCTCGGCCGAGAAACAGGCTGCCGTTAACGATGATCGGTGCCGCGATGTTCGGGAGCACATGCCTGAATATGACCCGAAGAGGTGAGCAGCCCATTGCATTCGCTGACTCCACATACCCTAGAGACCTCACTGCCAGAGTACCTGCTCTTGCCAGCCTGGCGGAACCCGTCCAGTTGACAAAGGCAATGACAATTATCGTGTTGGTCAGGTTTGGTCCAAATAGCGCGACAACCACTATCATGAGGAATAGCGATGGTATCGACATGAATATGTCGGTGATCCTCATCAGCACAGAATCGACTGACCCTCCATAGGCGCCCGCGACAAGCCCTATGACGGTGCCGACGCTCACGGCGACTATGGTGGAGGCAAATCCTACCTGAAACGATACGCGCGTACCCATAATGATCCTGGACAGGATATCCCTGCCGAACTCATCCGTCCCCAACAGGTACGCTCTGGAGGGATCTTTGAGACGATGCTCCAGGTTTTGCACTCTGTAGTCATGCGGCGCAAGCTGCGGTGCAAAGAGGGCCACAAGGAGGAAAGCCACCACAAGCCACAACCCCACCACCGCTGATCCATGGCGTCTGAACCGCTTCCAGAAAGTTCGCAGCCTGACAGTGATAGCCATCAAGGTTCTCCTTTCAACCGTAGGTGATCCGGGGATCGACCACGGCATAGAGGAAGTCGACAATGATGGTCGCGAGCAGGGTGGCGACGGCAATCACCATTTGTACGGCCATCACTGTCGCGTAATCTCGTCTGGAGATTGCGGTTATCGCCAGCCGGCCGATGCCCGGCCATGCAAACACGGTCTCAACCAGCACGGATCCACCCACGAGGACCCGTAGAAACATACCGATCATCGTGACAAGCGGGATCATGGCGTTCCGTAACGCGTGCTTGTACAGTACCACTCGCTCCGTCAGCCCCTTGGCACGCGCTGTTCGGATGTAGTCCTCACCCATGACCTCGAGTATAGCCGAACGGGCGAACCGCATATACCTGCCGATGGAAACGGTGGCAGTGGTCAGTGTAGGCAGAACGAGGTACGGCAATCGCTGCAAGAAATCCGTGTCAACCCCCGGGGGCCCCATCCCCGACATGGGCAGCCAGCCTAGTACGAGAGAGAACACCACTATCAGCATTACGCCGAGCCAGAAGGTGGGAAAGCATATTCCCGTGAACGCCGCAAAAGTCACGATCTTGTCGGCCAACGTGTAGCGTCTTACGGCACTGAACACCCCAAGCGGGATCCCGGCGACCACAGATACAACCAGACCCATCCCCGTCAGCTGCATCGTCGGCATCAATCGTTCGGCCACCAGTTGCATGACGCGCACTCCGCCCACGGCGGTGGTAGAGACTCCGAAGTTGCCCCGGACTGCGTTGGAGAGCCAGATCCAGTACCGCACCAGGATGGGCTTATCGAGTCCAAACTCCTTGCGGATGCTCTCCACGAGGTCAGGTGCATAACGTCCCAGGTCCCCAATGATTACGTACTCAGGCCCTCCGGGAGCCATGTTCATAAGGATGAAAAGCAACAGAGAAATCCCTATCAACATGGGCACTACCATGATGAGTCTTCTGATTATGTAACTCGTCAGCCCAGACATTGTCCACCTCCGTGCCAATCCCTCTGCGGCGTTTCTCCTGAAGTTATACCTCCGGATGTCTGTAGGCTGTCTAGCCTAAAGCCGGAGGTCAGGCTCCCGATTGAGTGCATGCTCGCTTCAGAGCGTCCGCGAAGACCCCCATTTGCTCTTCCGTGATGCCCGTGAAAAACGAAAACGAGAGAGTCGTCGCCTCCAGGCTGAATGTCTCCGGGATCGAGTCAGTGCCCGGGAACGCGGATGTGGCGTACGCCGGCATGCGGAAAGGCAGACGGTAGCTGGTGCCACATCGCACTCCCTGCTCGGTTATCAGATGGCGAACCCGGTCCCTGAGCTGATGGCGCACAGTGAACATCTGATACGACGACACTCGACCCGGGGGAACAGTCTGAAGGATGACACCCTTGGCTTCAGCCAGCATCTGCCTGTACATCTGGGCCTTTCGATGCCTTATCTGAATCCAGTCGTCAATATGCTCAAGTTTGAGTCGGACGGCCAGCGAGTTTATCTCATCGAGCCTGCTGCTAAAACCGGTGAAGTGCGCAGGCCCTCCCTCCACATCTCGGCCGTGGTCTCTCATACGGTGGGCGTTTCTGGCCACGTCCTCAGAGTCAGTGACCAGCGCTCCCCCATCGCCGATAGCACCGTTCACTTTGCTGGGATTAAAGCTGAAGCAGCCGACAGTGCCAAAGTGGCCGACCGGATGGCCCATGTAACGGGCGCCGAATGCCTGACCACAGCACTCGATAACGCGGACCCCGTCGCCTGCGACCGCCATGATTTCCTCAATGTCTGCCGGGAGGCCGTACGCATGCACAGCCAGAATAGCCCGGGTCCTTGGGCCTATCGCGAGAGACACCTTGGCAGGATCCAGGGTCCAGGTATCTGGCTTCACGTCTACAAAGTGGGGAGTGGCCTGATTCCTGACCACTGCCTCGAGAACCGCCACGCACACGTTGGCAGGCATCAGCACTTCGTCTCCGGGACCGACCCCGAGGGCGCGTAGAGCAACGTATATAGCATCGGTGCCGTTGCCTACGCCCACGGCGTGCTTACGCCCGGTGTAGCCGGCGAGCGCCTCTTCTGTCCGCTCAAGTTCGTGACCCAGCACCAGTTTACGGCCATTCCGGACAATGTCATCAATGGCCTTGAAGAGGTCGTCACGGATGACCTCATATTCGTACGCGGTATTCGTCCTAGGTCTATCCATACCTATCCTCCAACTCCAAGACTATCGAAGAGTCACGCCTGTAAACGGCTCAGATACCGGCAGAAGAACATCGCACATTCACTCACGCCTCTGACCTTTCCGTCTCCCTCAAGCACAAAGTATTCATCGGTGCCGTGTGCTCCTCCCGAGTAACCCAGGCCGACAGCGGACAGAACTGGGCATCCAATCTCATGCTGCAGGATTCCGAAAGGCGCGCTCGATGCTCGTGTCGGCCAGATCAGAGGGGATATGCCCTCTTCACTGAGACACGTGATATTGGCTTTGACTACGTGATCAGACAGAGAGCACTGGCTCCACTCATAGGCTCCGTACGTCCTAATCTCAATGTCCCGGTAGCCATGCTGATTAAGATGCGTGCGGAGCGATTTTAGAATCTTGGAGAAATCCTGCCTCGGCGGGAAGCGGGCGTCTATCCTGCACCGCGCTTCACCGGGCAAGGTAAACAGCGTGCTGCCGGGACCGGTGTACCCGCTTGATAGGCCGTTGATGTTGAACGTGGGACGGTAGAGGTACTGTTTGAGCAGATCGACCGTGTCTAGGTCGTCCCGACAGAAGCGCTCCACCCTGCCGACGCCCGCTATGCCGGGAAGGACTTCTCTGAGGTCTCTGCCACGCCATCGCTCGGCGATCCGCTCCAGCAATGCCAGCCGCTCGCCAGCCGGCTCCTCTATGTCGTCATAGAAACCTGGTACTGCACAGCAGAAGCAATCCTCGCCCGGTGCGCACAGTGTGTTGAGCGCCTGGACCAGGCGCCACGCAGGGCTGTCGACCACTGACTGTGCAGAACTGTGGACGTGATCGGTCACTGGGCCACGGCCCCAGTTCTTGCCACTCGCCACCAGATCGAAGTACAGAAATCCTCGTGTCCCCAGCGTCAGGCTTACTTCCCCAGATCTGGATTGGCCGGCAGAGGGGCTGATCCCCCCGACTACGTTACGCAGGCTTGCCCTATGCCTGCGAACCACATCACGGTAATGAGTGCTGCCCAGCCACTCCTCACCGTCCAGAAAACACGCGACATTCACAGGCAGGTTGCCCTTGGTCTTGACGAGCGCCTCAATGGCCCATAGGAACGTGGCGTACGGTCCCTTGGTTCGAGAGCCCCGGCCAACAATGACCTCAGGGAACCCGTCCAGGCTAACGATGTCTCCACCGAACGGAGGAAACGACCATGCGCCAAGGTCCCCGACCAGATTGCTGTCGATCATGGCGTAAACGACCAGCGTACAGCGGCTGCCTGCATCGAAATAGGCGTACAGGCCAGGCAGCCCGGCGGTATCGACGACTTCTACCTGCTGGAAACCAAGAGCAGAGTGACGTTCAGCCAGAATCTCCGCACATTCTCTTACACCACAGAGTTCGGCGCTCACGCTTGGCTGGCGTACCAGCTGCTGGAGGAAGGTGATTGCGTCATCCCTGGATCCATTAAGATATTTGAGGACTTCTTGATCCACGGTTTCTTCGCCTCGCGATCGGTTTGGATTGGTTGCCTTCTGGACTGGCTCCCATGCCCTCACGGACGGGACCCTCAAAGCCGGTTGTACAACAGGTACACAAATCCTGAGGCGAGGGGATCGTGGATTCACACGTTGGGACGGCGAATCTCTTGTCTAGCGTTTATTGGATCCCATGATCGAGTAATCCTTCATGCTATTGCTGTGATTTATCGACTGAGTTACGCAACAAAGACCTTATTCACCTGCATAGAGGGAGAAAAAACCTGCCCCGGGTATCTCTTCCGCAGGGCGGCTCTGGTCGTGACACTTGGGCCAAGCACGAAGAGTCTACTGGCCCGGTAATCGTATCACCACTTGACCACCTCAACCGTTCTCAGGATGCTCATCTCGGCCATCTTGTCGACCCTGTACTCGACATATGCCGAGCTTCCGGCCACAAGGCCGGCCGGGAGCGTTACTCCGTCCCGCATCATGCTCATAGCGGCGGCATCCAGGAGCACAACCTCGATATTCTCCTTCAGAATGCGCTGGATCCTTACGAAGTGCCCGAAGACGTCTTCGGCGGCAGGGAGTCTCCTGACAAGCTCGAGCCTCTGAACGGCTTCCCCGGGCGAGGCCACGACCACGAGACGATCCCCCCTGACCAACTCCTTGACCATATCGAGGTTCGCAACCCAGACCGTCTGAACGCCCATCCTGGTCTCGAGCCTGATGAAGCCGTCCTCGAGGCCAAGGTACGATCCGGTGTACTCCCTCATGTTCGCGAGCGCCGCATCCTCCACGAGCACCTGAAATGTCAGGCGTTC
>JAUYEF010000372.1 GCA_030691635.1 Bacillota bacterium | reverse complement strand
CGTGAGCTTGTCGCGGTTGTGGCAGGGGATATCGATCTCGCACACCGCGAGGGCATCCGGATCTGCGAGCGGATCTGGAAGGTCGCTATCCCCGCAAAGGCGGATGTGGTTATCGCGAGCCCGGGCGGGTATCCAAGGGACTTCGATCTGCACCAATCCCAAAAGGCACTGTCCTGCGCTGAGATGGCCGTGAAGCCGGGCGGTATCCTGATACTCTGCGCCGAGGCCGGCGACGGCATCGGCAAGTTCGGGCGCTGGCTCAAGGATGCCCGCACACCTGAGGAAGTCATCGACCGGTACAGGCGGGAGGGCTATACCGCAGAAGCGTCGTCGAAGGCGTTCATGTACGCCCGCGCGTTCTCCAAGCACAAGGTGATGATCGTTGGGTGCCGGGTGCCGGAGCATGAGCTGCGGGACATGTTCTTCGACCCGAGGCCCGACCTCGCTAGCGCCATCGACGCGGCCGTCGCGGAGAAGGGCGCCGCAGCGACGTTCATCGTCATCCCGTACGCTTCGGACATGTATCCGGTTGCGGCGCGGTAGGGGCGGCCCTATGAGACCGTGGTACTATACCTACGCGCCCAAGGCTGCATTCGGAGCCGCGGGCCATATCCTTGAATCAGCGAGTGCCTTTGGTTATAATAAGGAATAAGAATAGCTACTAGAGACCATGACGGGGAGGAGTAGGCAGCTTCCTGGCAGTAGAGAGGGAGATCCACCGGGTGGAAGGTCTCCTTGCCAAGCGCCGCCGAAGGTCGCCCCCGAGTTCCCCTGGCGAAACCAAGTAGCCCGGGGCCGGCGGCCGGTTACAGCCGAAGAGTGCCAGTCCAGAGGCCTCGCCTGGGGCTGGAATTTAGGTGGTACCGCGGCAGGAGCCCTTTCGCCCTAAAAGCGAAGGGGCTTTGTTTCGTAGTTCGGGCATTCCTTTCGCAGTGCACCTGGCATTGTTATCATCATCCACCCGGCAACACGGAGGTGCGCCATCATGAAAGACCCGAGCAACATCCCAAGCGTGTACGACCATAAGAATGTCGAGACGAAGTGGTACGATTTCTGGACGGAGAAGGGGTACTTTACAGCCCACCCGTTCTCCGGCAAGCCCCCCTACACCATCGTCATACCGCCGCCCAACGTGACGGGTTCCCTGCACATCGGGCACGCGCTCAACAACGGCCTGCAGGATGTGCTGATACGGTACCACAGGATGAAGGGTTACGAGACCCTGTGGCTACCTGGGACCGACCACGCCAGCATCGGCACACATGTGAAGATAGAGCAGGCGCTCGAGAAAGAGGGCACGAACCGGTTCGCTCTTGGCCGCGAGAAGTTCATGGAGAGGGCCTGGGACTGGAAGCACATGTACGGCGACACCATCATCAGCCAGCTCAAACACCTGGGCTGCTCGTGCGACTGGTCGAGGACTCGATTCACCATGGATGAGGGGCTGTCCCGTGCGGTGCTCGAAGCGTTCGTCCGTCTCTACGATGAAGGCCTTATCTACAGAGGGGACTACATCACAAACTGGTGTCCGGAGTGCAAGACCGTCATCAGCGATCTTGAGGTGGAGCACGAAGAGACCCAGGGCAACCTGTGGTACGTCAGCTACCCCTACGAAGACGGAAACGGCTCTATCACCGTGGCGACCACCAGGCCGGAAACGATTCTCGGCGATACCGCAGTCGCGGTGAATCCCAAAGATGAGCGGTACCGGAGCGCGGTGGGCCGCACCGTCATCCTGCCTGTGCTGGGACGGCGCATGCCGGTCATCGCAGATGCATATGTCGACATGGAGCTCGGGACCGGAGCCGTCAAGGTGACCCCGGCTCACGACCCAAACGACTTCGAGATGGGTGTCCGGCACAAGCTGCCGCGGATAACCGTGATCGGCCCGGACGGCAAGATGACGAAAGAGGCCGGCCCCTATGCGGGCATGGACAGGTACGACTGCAGGAAAGCGATCGTCGCCGATCTCGAACAGCGGGGCAACCTGTTGAAGACCGAGACGCACACGCACTCGGTGGGCAAGCATGAGAGATGCGATACCATCGTCGAGCCGCTCGTGTCCACACAATGGTTCGTGCATATGAAACCGCTCGCCGCGCCCGCCATTGAGGCAGTGCGGAATGGGTTCATCAAGTTCGTCCCCGAGCGCTTCACCAAGATTTACATGAACTGGATGGAGAACATCAGGCCATGGTGCATCTCCCGCCAGCTGTGGTGGGGGCACAGGATTCCGGCTTACTACTGCAACGACTGCGGTGAGCTGTTGGTGTCTGTCGATGCGCCGGTGCTCTGCCCGAAGTGCGGCGGCTCGCTGAGGCAGGACGAGGATGTGCTCGACACCTGGTTCAGTTCCGCTCTCTGGCCGTTCTCCACGCTGGGCTGGCCGGAGCAGACGCCGGAGCTGGCCTACTTCTATCCGACCTCAGTCCTGCTGACCGCCTACGACATCATCTTCTTCTGGGTCGCCAGGATGATCTTCAGCGGGCTTCATTTCATGGGCGAGAAGCCCTTCCACACCGTGCTGCTGACCGGGCTCATCCTCGACCAGCACGGCAAGAAGATGTCGAGGTCGAGGGGAACGGGCGTGGACCCCCTCGAGATGATCGAGGAGGTCGGCGCCGACGCGCTGAGGTTCGGGCTTTTCACCGGCACGACGATGGGCAATGACTCGAGAATCCACAAGGACAGGTTCGAGGCATCGAGGAATTTCGGGAATAAGCTCTGGAACGCGTCGCGTTTCGTGCTGATGAACCTCGGAGGCTTCGACCCGAAAGCCGGCGCCCCCGCGCCGGACCTCGCCGATAGGTGGATCATGTCGCGGCTCGGCGAAGTCACCAGCCAGGTAGGAGAGATGATCGAACGGCACGATCCCAGCGAAGCGGCGAAGATGCTCTACGACTTCGTATGGTCCGAGTTCTGTGACTGGTACATCGAGCTGTCCAAGCCGAAGCTGGCTTCGGACAACGAGAAGGAGCGGAAGACAGCCCAGCATGTGCTGTGGTTCGTGCTCGAGCACATCCTGAGGCTCCTGCACCCATTCATGCCGTTCATAACCGAAGAGATCTGGCAGGCGCTCCCACACGAAGGCGAGTCCATCATGGCATCCCCATGGCCGGATGTGTGCTGGGAAATAGACAGCGACGCGCTCACTTCAATGACTCATGTCATGGACACGACACGGGCCATCAGGAACCTCAGGGCGGAACTTGCCATTCCGCCTTCAAGGAAGATACGCGCCATCGCGCACGCTGCCCCGCGGGCCCTCCATGCCCTGACGGCGCTTGCGGAGTATGTGCAGAGGCTCGCGGGCCTGGAGACATTCGAGCTGGGTTCCGAAGGCTCGCGCAAGCCGGCCAAGGCCCTCACCTCGGTGGTTCCCGGTGTGGAGGTCTACCTGCCGTTCGAGGGCTTGATAGACATCGACAAGGAGACCGAGCGGCTCGCCAAGAGCCTTGGCGAAGTTGAGACGGAACTCGAGCGCGTCCAGAAGAGGCTCCAGAACAGGGGTTTTGTGGACAAAGCGCCCGTGGAGGTCCGAGAGAAGGAGATGTCGCGCAGGGAGGAGCTCGGCGAGCGGGCCGCCAAGATCCGTGCCAGGATCGAGGCCCTGAGCCGGTAGTGCAGGAACGCCTGGCCGGGCATGGCCCGGCCGAGAATAGCCCGGCCGGAACAGCCTGCGGCCCGGAACAACCCGAGCCAGGACTCTGTCCTTATAGAACAGAAAAATGGACATGGTATCACACACGGCGGCATATTCATGTAAGGAAGTTGCCGCCTTGTGCCTGCTTAGAGACAGAGGTGTAGGCAATTGGTGCTGGCGTTTCGCCGTATAAGGCTAGATCATGACCCAGCCATCTTCAAGAGCCAGGCCTTCAACGTGCTGACAAACCCAAGAGCGTTGGCCAGGACTTACGGTGAGGGCGCGGTCAAGTCTGCTGGAGCCGCCGGGCGGGATATCGTGATTGCGGTTCACCGCGGGCTATGCCCCACAGGTGGATACGCGATCGTGATCGAATCGGTGGAGCTGGTCGCGCGCACACTCAAGGTGCGCGTCCGGCACGTGGACCCATCGCCCAGCGACTTCGTGACGTTGATACCGACTTACCCCAGCGACACAGTCATCCTAAGCAGGCACTGCTTCAGCCTCCGGGGGGCATTCAGGGCGGAGTTCTCCCTCGGAGAGAGGAAAGTGGCCAGTGTTCCCTTTATGCTCTAGGCGGCGAAGAAGATGGGAGGGTTCCACGTGAGACACAAGAGACAGCTTTCCACCCGGAAATTGCCCCTGGTAGTGTTCCTGGCGGGGCTGGCGCTCGTCGCGGTGCTCTCGGGGTACGTGCTGGAGCGATACGTGCTCGGGTCTTTCGTCGCCACAAAGGGTAAAGCACCCACGCCGCCAAGAGAACCGGCCGCATCGACCGCCAAGACAGAGATCACGGTACCGACCACAAGCCTCTGGCGGGTACAGGTCGGCGCGTTCAGCTCCAAGGACCAGGCCGACAAGCTGGTGACGGCGTTGAAGGGTAAGGGATTCGGCGCGTACATTTCGGGCACGGATCCGTACAGAGTCCTGGCGGGAGTGACCAAGACGAAGGAAGCGGCCCAGAAACTGTCCGACCAGCTGACCAAGGTCGGCTACAAGCCCTATGTCGCTGAGTTCAAGCAGGCTGCCGGCTCGTTCACGCTGGCGCTCGTCGACCAGGCATACGTCCCGGTCTTCCGGAACGGGATCCTGAGTATGGCCGATGCCGTCCCGGCTGAGGCAGGAGCCTGGGACAGCTACTACCTCGGCAAAAAGACCGACTTCATCTCGTCGTCCACGGGCGTGGCGGCAACACTTGCGAACGTCACGCAGAAAATGACGATGACCGCTCCTCCGAAGGCTACAGAAGCGCTTCATGCCGCGCTCTCGGCACTGCTTCAAAAGGCGTCGGCGAACGCGCAGGACATCAAGTCGTTCGCGGAGAAGGGCGGCAAGGATCTTTACGTGAAAGCGACGACCAGCTACCTTGAGGTCATCGAAGCGTACGACCGCTTCCTGGCGCAGCTTCCGAAGTAGCGCCGGCAGGCGCAGCTTCCGAAGTAGGGCCACGCAGGAATAGAACCGCTTCACCTAGAAGGCCTCATTATGGGGCCTCTTTTGTTTTGGCAGGAGAAAACGCCGTCAAAGGGGTTTTCTCAAGTGCCAGAACAACGGCAGACCCTGCGTTTTTGTGTGCTATAATCATTGAGTTGTGTTTGTGGCAGGGGCTGTCTTGACACCGCTTGTCACGCAAGATGAGGCAGAGAATCGGAGATCCGCAGAGAATCGGAGATCCAGTGAGGTGATTCAATAGGTGGCGTTGGCGAAGTCGTTTTCCGGGGGCGTCCATGTCCCCGAGATGAAGCACCTATCGGAGAAGAAGCCCATCGTTGCTGGTTTGCGGCCTAGACAGGTCGTCATCCCGCTCTCACAGCACGCCGGAGCGCCCTGTGATCCGGTCGTTAAGGTCGGTGACAAGGTGAAGTTCGGCCAGAAGATAGGCGATTCTCAGGCCTATGTGTCCGCGCCCGTGCACGCGAGCGTGTCTGGCAAAGTGATCGCCGTCGCTCCCCGGCTGCACCCGGTCCAGGGCAAGGATGTGCTTTCGGTCGTGATCGAGTCGGATCCTGAGGACGAGCTGGATCCGTCCTGCACACCCAGAGGCGATCTGGATTCGCTGAGCCCGGACGACATAAAGAAGATCGTCCGCGAAGCCGGGCTTGTCGGAATGGGTGGCGCCGGGTTCCCCGTCGCAGTCAAACTCAGCCCGCCCAAGGACGCCAAGATCGACTACTACATGCTGAACGGCGCTGAGTGCGAGCCGTATTTGACCGCCGATCACAGGCTGATGCTGGAGCAAACCGGAGACGTCGTCTTCGGTTTCGCTGCGCTGATGAAGGCTGTGTCGGTGAAGGAAGGCATCATCTGCATCGAGGACAACAAGCCCGACGCGATTGCGGCTGCGGAGAAGGCTGCCGGCGCCTACCCAGGCATGAAGATTGCGGTGCTGAAGACGAAGTACCCGCAGGGCGCAGAGAAGCAGGTCATCAAAGCCGTGACCGGACGTGAAGTGCCGTCGGGCGGCCTGCCGTTCAACGTCGGGTGCCTGGTTAGCAATGTCGGCACCGCAGCGGCGCTGGCGACGGCCATCAAGACGGGGCTGCCGCTGGTTGAGAGAGTGACCACGGTGGCCGGCGCCGTCAAGGAGCCGGGGAACCTGCGCGTCAGGATAG
>JAUYEF010000263.1 GCA_030691635.1 Bacillota bacterium | reverse complement strand
TCTGGCTGTGCAGGGCCTCGTACATGGCGAAGCCATTCTCTGCCAGGTAGATGGCAGGCTCATGAACATCGCTGAGCGTCAGAGTCCCGAACCGGTCCAGCGCAAGGATGAGGGCTCCGGGCGTCGCCGGAACCCCGCCCGCCAGAAACCCGTCTCCAGGGATCAACTTGAAACCCAGGGCGCGGTATGTCTGTATCGTCGCTGCAGCAGGGGCGCGGCAGTTCCCGTTGATCGCTAGCACCTTGCCCTCGTCCGGCGTGTAGATCAGGATCGGGCATTCGCCACCGAAGCCGGCGCTCTGCGGCTCGAGCACCATCTGGGCGAGCACAGCCGCGACGCCAGCGTCCACGGCGTTTCCGCCCTTGAGCATCATCTGCATGCCCGCCATCGAACCGAGGTAATGCCCACAGGTCACCGCTAAGTGGGTGCCGTAAACCACCGGCCTGTAGGCAGTCGACCGGGTCTCAAATCCATGCAACACCGACAACCCTGGTCCCTCCTAACACCTTAGACTGTATGTAGTTGTAGGAACTCGAACGTGCTTTAGCCAAAGCACTAATCGCTTGGTTTGTTCCGGGGAAAGGCTATCCCTCCCGGCGCCGCCTCAAATGAGTAGCGCCAGGAGGTATCTTTCCTATGACGCGACCACCGGCACCTCGATTTGGAGTTCAGCCAGCTTCGCGTCCACAAACGCCTGCATCTTCTGGACCATCTCGGGGGTCATGTGGTTGAACCGGCCCTGGACCTTCAGGTATTCCCCGACCGGCTTGCGCCTGGCGGGGACCTGTGTGACCTTGAGCAGGCCCTCTTCGATCTCATAGTTTGTCCACATCCCGGTCTCGACGGCCATCCGGCCGATCTCCAGGGTCTTCCACGGCTCGAAGCTCCAGCCCTTCGGGCACGGCGTGTGGATATGCATGAATGCCGGTCCCTGCATGGACAACGCCTTGCGGACCTTATTCATCAGGTCGACAGGATAGGCGATAGACGCTGTGGCCAGGTACTTGACCGCAGGGTGCCCCGCCGCGATCATCTTCAGCAGGTCCTTGGGGAACTGCTTCTTCGCCTCCGGGACGACCGGGCCGGGAGGCGTGAACGTGGTCTGTGCTCCGTAAGGAGTCATCGGCGAGGTCTGGATGCCGGTATTCGCGTAGGACTCGTTGTCGTAGCAGATGAAGAGCACGTCGTGCCCGCGGTACATGCAGCCGCTCAGCGCCTGCAGCCCGATATCCGCTGCCCCGCCGTCGCCGGCGAACGCGATTACGTTGGGGAAGGCCGCCTTCTTCTTACCCTTCCTGATGAGGGATTTGTATGCGGCTTCGATGCCGGAAATCACGGCGCCGCCGTTCGTAATCTGCGTGTGTATCCACGGAACCGCCCAGGGTCCGCACAAGTAACTGGTGTTCGCGACGTACATGCATCCGGTGGGGCCGGCGAAGATCGTGTTTTTGCCCGAGGCCAGCGCGGTCAGGCGGTAGGCGAGGGCAGGCCCGCAGCCGGCGCACGTCCGATGGCCGGGAACATAGTACTCAGTAACCGGTGCATCTCTCAGTGACTTTATGGTCTCAACGCTGTCCCGCTGCGTCTCGACAGGGGACTGCGCGCCGATCCGTATCGTTGTTTCAGCCATTTAGAGTGCCTCCCTTCACAGGTGTCAAGACACCTTGAGCGGCTCGAACCCAAGCCAGAACACCCGTTTCGACACGGGCGCCCCTGCCGCCGCCACCATTGCCTTCGCCATCTCATGGTAGTCGTGGAGCCGGACGTTTTCACCGCCGAGGCCGACGAAGAACGTCAGCACCTCGGGCCTTTCCTTGGCGAAATACAGGGCAGACAGCGTCTCCGCCGTCAACGGTCCGGCGCTGTGTACACCGCCGAACGAGTTCGAGTTCTCCAGGATGCCGGCGACCTTGAACCTTCCCAGGGTCTTGGCGACCACGTCGCTCGGGAAGGGCCTGAAGAAGCGCAGTTGCACCACGCCGGCCTTGATGCCGGAGGCACGCATCTCGTCCACTGCTGTCCTCGCTGGGACGGTGTGCGCGCCCTGGCCGAAGAACACGATCTCAGCGTCATCCGTCTTGTATTCCTCGAGAAACGGCGATCGCTTCCGGCCGAATATACTGTTGAAGTCGTCAGTGACACTGGGTATGAGGGAAAGCACCTCACGCATGGACTCCGCGCGCCCGAGCTCGATGGCCGCGCCCTGATCAGGCTTGCACTGGGGCCCCATCAGCAGCGGGTTGGCCGGATCCAGCTGGTGGCGCGGGTCGTAGGGGGGCAGGAACTCCCTGACCTGCGACAGGTCAGCCAGTTCAACCTCTCCCGGTATGTGGGAGATGAAGTAGCCGTCCTGGCAGGGGAACTGAGGCAGGCTGATACGTTTGTCCTCACCGAGCCGGTACGAGATCAGGGTGTTGTCGTAGGCCTCCTGGGGGTTTGCCGCCCAGCCCATGATCCAGCCCTGGTCACGTGCCGACATGGCCTCGGTATGCTCCGACCCAAAGTCCCCCGGGGGGTCGAGAGTGCGGTCCGCTATCATGCATTGCACCGGGTGGAATTCCCCGGCGATCGGGGAGTACATCTCAAACGCGTAGGTGATGCCTACTCCCGAGCTTCCGGTGAACGTCCTGGCTCCTGCCGCTGAGGCGCCGAGAACGATGCTCAGCTGGGCGTGCTCGCCTTCCGCATGGACGAATTCCGCGTCCAGCTCGCCTTCGGCGATCATACGTGACAGTTCCATCATCACGCCTGTGTAAGGCCTTATGGGATACGAGGAGATGACGTCGACGTCGGCGGCCTTCAGGGCCTCCGCAACTGCCTTGCAGCCGCTTATCCTGACTTTTTTAATCATGTTCTCACCTCGCTAGACGCGGACCATGCCGCCAACATAGTTGAGCTCATCCTCAGCAGTGATAGCTTTGACGGGGCAGATGTACCAGCAAATCCCACAGCCCTTGCAGTACTTCAGGTTGACCTGCATCGGGTCGTCGCTGCTCGCTCCGACCTCTATGCAGGCGTCCGGGCAGGCCGCCCAGCAAATCCGGCAGCGGTTGCACTTGTCGCCATCGATGACCGGCCGGTCAAGGCGGTAGTTGCCGGTGATGTGGCCAACCTGCTCGGTGCCCGGCGCAGGAGCGGGGACGACCAGGTTGACCCTCCCGCGGTAGGAGTGCGTCTCCGCTTTCTCCGCAGGTGCGCTGGCGACGAAGCGCGGGTTGGAGGCTGCTTTCACATCCTCGGCGCCTTCGGCGAGGCCCCTTGTGTCCGTTTCAATATTCGATAGGTCTGAGAGGTCCACAAGCGGCACCACCGCGTTCAGCGCGCCAAGCATGATCGCCCCTGTATGCAGGCTGGCCGCCTTCTCTGAAGCGCCCTCAACCCCGCCGTAGGGGGTCCGGTACTCATGCGCCATTCCGGCGTCGACCGTGGCTACGGTCTTAAGTCTCGGAAGCTCCTCCAGGTCGGAAATCAGCTCCATCACCGACTCCGGAGTGTTCTTGGTGTTGACCAGCAATACCGAGCCTGGAAGGATGCCCTTCAGGATGTCGCATCCTTTAGCCATCGCTGCGTCCGTACAGATAACGATCGATGGCGTGTAGTTCTCGTACAGGTACGGCTCCGCAATCGGTTCGGGTGAAATCCGCACGTAGAAGCGGCACGGTACGTAGACACGATCAGGCAGGTCGACGTAATTGTCGAAAGCCTGGACGTACTTCCCGGCCGCCCGGGCCGCGTCTGCGAGGCTGTTGCCGATCTTTCTCGCCAGCCGCCCCTCAACGACCCCGCGATACCAAATCGTGATTTCGGTGAGACTCCGCGGTTCTGTGGTCACCTACTTCGCCTCCTTTATTGCCTGCTGGAAGTGCCGCATGGCGATGCTGCACCGCCCAGCAGTGTCCTGTGACTCAACAACATCGCGTAACCCAGCAGCGTGTAGCTCAGCAGCCTCTTGTGACTCAATTGCGGCCCAGACAGCGGCTTGCCGGCAGACACTGAGAACCTGCCAGCTGCTCAGGCCTTCCGTCTCGGCCGCCACACGCGCCAGGTCCACGGCAGGACACAGGTCCAGGCCCTGGGTGCCCTTCTCCAGGAGACTGAGTCTGGTCGCCCTGTCCGGCCGGCCTACTTCTATGATCATCTGGAAACATGATTCTGCCAGGGTTCTGATGTCCTCCAGGTCTTGCGCCGTGGCGAACACGAAAAACCCGGGCATCGTGCGGGCGTTCTTGATCTCGTGGCTTAGCTGGCTCGCCAGTGCCTGGCGGCCCCAGCCGCCCAACTGGCCGCCCCACCCGCCCGGCTGGTGGCCCCGGCCGCCCGGCCGGTGCCCCCCGTCGCCCGAGAGAATGGCGTCCAGATCGCAGAACAACAGTATGCACGGGGCGCTCTGCTTGGCCGTCTGAAACAGGTGCTCGAGAAACCTCTCTTGTGCGGTGGGCGGCAAGAGCGCGGGCGTGACCTGGAGGTAGTTCAAGCCGAACTCACCCGCCAGCGCCTGGACCAGCGATGACTTGCCGTTGCCGGCCGGACCGTGGAGCAGGATGGCCTTGATGGCGCCCGGCGCATGACCGAGCCCCTGGCGCACCGCAAACGAGAGCCGGGCCTTGATCTGATCCATCCCGGCAATCTCGGCGAGAGAAAAACTCGCCCGTTCGAAGCGCAGTACACGGGCGCTTGCGGGCTTGACCACTGAGAGAGCATGGAGGAAGTCCGCCATCTCCACCAGGACGTCTACGGTCATGGAAGGGAAGACTCTTCGCAGGGCCGACATGCCCGCCTCCTTACAGAGCACCGCAAGGTCGGCGCCGGCGTAGCCCTGTGTGATGGTGCTGAGAAGCCCAAGGTCGACATCCTCCGCAAGGGGCATGTTGCGGGTGTGAATATCGAGGATGTCGCGCCTGCCCGCTGTGTCGGGCGGGCCGATGTAGATTTCCCTGTCGAACCTGCCGGGCCGCCGTAGTGCGGGGTCAAGCAGCTCAGGCATGTTGCTGGCGCCCACGACCATCACTCGTAGCTGGCTGGACATGCCATCCATGAGCGCAAGCAGCTGGGCGACCACTCGCTTCTCGACGTCGCCTATGACCTGAGACCTCCTGGGAGCCAGAGCGTCGAGTTCGTCAAAGAAGATAATGCTTGGGGCATAACGCTGGGCTTCTGCAAAGATCTCCCTGAGGCGCCGCTCCGCTTCCCCATAGAACTTGTTCATCACCTCTGGGCCATCGACATGTATGAAATGGGCTTTCAACTGGCTGGACAGCGCCCGCGCGATCAGCGTCTTACCGGTGCCCGGAGGCCCGTAGAGCAGCAGGCCGCGCGGCGGGTCAATGCCAAACCGATCGAAGAGTTCCGGGTGTACCAGGGGGATTTCCACCATCTCACGGATCCTCTCGACCTCTGTATCCAGGCCGCCGATATCCTCATAAGTGGTATAGATGGTGGATTTAAGCTCTGTCTCGGGAGGGACAAAAGCGATCTCCGTGTCTGTTGTGATCAGCGCAGGTGACTTGCGGGCGATCCCGAGCACACGGAGCACGGTCCTTGACGCAAACGACCTGACGCCTATGAGATCGCCGTCGGAGACGACCCGGCCAATCAGGCGCCGCTTGAGGGTGTCGAATGAGAAGGAGTCCTGGACCTGGGGCGGCAGGGCCTGGACCAGGCAGACGGTCACATTCACCGCTGGCGCAGCATCCGAGGCGGCCACCAGCACCGTCTCACCAAGACCGGCCTCCGCATTGGCCCGCGCGATGCCATCGAGCGCGACGCGGCCGCGGGGCATATTACCCGGCTCGACCCGTATCACACACCGGCGCTGGCCTGTGACCGCAGTGACCGACCCGGCCTCAAGGTTGAGGAGTCTCAGATCATCACTCGACATCAGGGCCCGACCTTCGTCAGTCTCACCGTAGGGCATCTTCGCCACGATGAACTGCACGAGATTACCCTCCCTGCTCAGGCGCTTTCTGTGCCCAGGCAATCTCCAGTTCGTCCAGGTGTTCCAGCATTGCACTGAAAGCGGCTTCCGGGTTCTTGCTCTTAATTGAGTCAAGTATCTTGCGGTGGCCTACGACCGACTTCTGCGCGCGAGCGAGCGACCACGCCGCACGGCTTTCTCTGAGAAGGTCTATGACGTGGTTCATCACGAGCAGCACGATCTCGTTCCTCGTGGAACGGGCAAGAGCGAAGTGGAATGCGTTGTGTTCTTCGAAGGCGGGGTTACCATCGCTGGTCTTGGCGGTCTGAGCCTGAAGCAAGCGGTCCAGTTCCGCGATATCCTCGTTTGTCGCTCGTTCCGCGGCGCACCTGGCAACCGGCGGCTCGAGCAGGCGCCTGGCATCCATCAGCTCGGCGACAAGGTTCTGCCTTGTGGCAAGGATACTGGCGAGGGGAGCGACGAGAGTCTCGGCGGTTATGAAAGATACGTACACACCGTCGCAGTGACGGCGTTCCACAATCCCCATGACCTCAAGAGTGCGAAGGGCATCACGCACGGAATTCCTG
>JAUYEF010000247.1 GCA_030691635.1 Bacillota bacterium | reverse complement strand
GAGATCGCCGGGAGCGCCGCGCCGGGCAGGCTTCATGTCGCAAAGGCGTTGTGTGAGAGGAAATGCGTCCAGAACGTGCGTCAAGCGTTCAGCAAGTACCTTGCCGTCGGAGCCCCGGCCTATGTCGAACGCGCCAGGATCGATCCTGCCGGGGCAGTGTCATCTCTGCTACAGGCGGGAGCTGTGCCGGTCCTGGCCCATCCGGGGCTCCTCTCCTCTCAAGCGATTGTCCTGGAACTCGTCGAGCACGGTTTGCTGGGCCTGGAAGTCTACTACCCCGGCCACGATCCGGGCACGGTCGTGTGCCTGCTCAGGCAGGCCGAGCAGTACGGCCTGCTCGTGACAGGGGGCTCGGACAGCCACGGGGAGCCGGAGGCGCATACGGGCGAGGTGGGGTCAGTACGAGTTCCATACGAGCATGTGGAGGCAATCCGCAGAGCCCGGCCTGGAATAACGTCTAGGGGCCACAGATATAATAGCACTGCACGCCCTCAAGGAGGGTAAGCAGTGCTGGACGACCGCGATAAGCAAGTGTTGCGTCTGACCGAGCGGGTCCGCTCCCTGGAAATGCTGGTGTTCAACCTCAGGGTCGGCCGTCGCGTCCTAATGCGTCTGCTGGAAGAGCAAATGCGCCAGAACGAGGCTGCCGCCAGGAAGCGAAAGGCGAAACCGCGCAGGCGCCTGGTGGGTACGCCGGCGATTTCGCCCGCAAGAGCGCACATCATCGAGTTTCCGAAGGTGTAGCAGGACAGCAGTGCCCCGACGCGAGTGAGGGGGAGCGACCGGACGGCCGCTCCCTTTTGACGTTATTTGAAGGAAGGAAACAACAGAAAGGCGAAGCAAGTGATAGAATAAACCATCTCTGGTTGCCGCAGCATCATCCGGGGTGATGGGAATTGGCCCGAAGGGACACGAGAAAATCAAGGACGCGTGACCGGACGGACGCCACGTACCGGTATTTTGCTGTTAAGGCGGCGATCGAAGGGCTCGCAAGCAGCGATGAGATGGATGCGGGCCTGCAGCTTCTGCTTGGGCTTGCGGTTGACGCCATGGAACCGGCAGGCGGCGTCACGCTCTTCCGTGAGCCCGGAGAGGCGTTCGTCGGCAGAGTGTCGGCTGGGAAGCCCGCGGTGCTGCCAGGCACGGTTCAGGTCGTGCAGGGCGACGCGTACGACGCCCTGGTCGCCGGCAGGCCTTTCGTGGTGCGCCGGCCGCGATTGGCGCTCGATGCTGGGATCGTGGGTGTCCCCGTCAAAGGCGGTGTTGCTGCCGTCCCGCTGGTTTTTCGCAACGAGCTGCTCGGCGCCATGGTGCTCTGGCAGAGAGGGTCCGGCTCGATCAACGACCGGGCGCTCGAGCACGCGGGGGTTTTGGCGCAGATCGCAGGCGCGCTCATCGCCATGGAACAGAGCGGCCTCGCGGCGCGGACGGATGAACTGACCGGCGTACAGAACTACAGGGCTCTGGCGGAGCATCTCGGTGCGCGGGCTCGCCGGCGGCAGGACAGCCCGTTCTCGGTTATCATGCTGGAAGTGGACGATCTCAGGCACTTGAACAACATCCATGGTCACCAGGCGGGAAACAAGTCCCTCCGGCATGTGTCGGACATACTCAAGCAGAACGCCCGTGCCAACGACTATGTGACAAGGTTCGGCGGAGACGAATTCGTGATACTCCTGAGCGGCGCAGGCAAGGAGCCTGCGCTCCAGGCTGCATCCCGCTTCAAGAGCGCGATCAGCGGGGCGCCATTCGACCTGGGTCAGACTCAGCCCAGCGGACGGCTGACGGTGAGCATGGGAGTGGCGTCGTTTCCCGAAGATGGGTCATCGCCGGAGGAAGTGCTGCAGAAGGCGGACGAGGCCGTATACAAGTCGAAAATGGACGGCAAGGACAGGATAACCGCGTACACGGCCGGCATGACAAGCATGAGCGGGGAGTATCAGGGAAGGAAAATCCTCGGCACGGTAGAACCTGTCACTGGGCTCTACGACAAGACATACATGCTCGAACAGCTCGCTTTCCAGGTCAGGCTGGCGCGACACTTTGATAGGCCTTTGTCCCTGCTTGTCCTCGATGTGGACGCCATGGAACGGGTCAATGACGAGTACGGTGGGTCGGCGGGGGATCATGTGCTCCGCGAGATAGCGCTGATGGTGGTCAGAGCTCATGGCGACGCGTCTTTTGTGTGCAAGAGCCAGGGCGATGAGATCGCAGTGATGATGCCAGGAGCTTTTACGGCAGAGGCGATGCAGCTCGCAGAGCGCATAAGGGGCGAGGTCGAATCCGAGGATTTCTACGGGGAAGCGGTAAAGAGCGGCGCCAAAGCCCAGGGTCCGGTGCGTATCACCGTGAGTCTGGGTGTGGCGGGATTTCCCCAGCATGCCACCAGTGGCCAGGACTTGCTGCTGAAGGCCCAGCTTGCGCTGGAGCGCACGAAGCAGGTGGGCGGGAACAGGTGCCAGGAGTATTCACCCGATCTGAGGGCCGCCGACGAACCATCTCGATGATGGTTCGTCGGTGCAAGAGCCGGAGGGAAAACGATGGAGGCAGCGGAACGCGAAGGGTACTCCTTCAAAGAAGCTTGTGAGGAACTGGGGACAACCCCGCGCGATCTTTGGCGCCTCCTCAAAGAGTATGGTGATTTGATCGGGTATCAGGACTCAGAGCCTGAGGCCTCTCCCCGGTTCCTTTCGCCGCAATCCGTGCAACGGGCGAGGTCCATACTGGGCTACCTGGCCCAGGGCAAGACCCGAGAGCAGATAGAGGAGAGGTCGAGATTCGACGAGCTGCGGCAGGGCGCTGAGACGCCACCGCCTGGCGTTTACGAAATGCTGCTCCAGAAAGTCGAGGAGCTTCAGGCTGAGCTTTCGAAGAGCGAGGAGAAGCGCCTCGAAGACAGGGACAAGACCCTGACCACACTGGCCCGGACACAGCAAGAGCTCCAGCGTGTCAAAGGAGAAGTCGCGACTGCGAGCTCGCGGAGGGAACGGAAACACAAATCGCTGTGGCAGAGGCTCTTCGGAGGTTAAGAAGTGACCAATACGATCGGCCCGGACATCATCAAGAGGGTAAGACAGGAGATCCCGGTCCTTACCAGGACGACTTACCTCAACACAGGCACAATGGGCCCGTCTCCGGCGCCAGTCAGCGACGCTTTCCTCCGAGCGTACCGCATGTGGCAAGACGCCGGGCCTGGAGACCCGCGGCAGTACCGCGCCGCCCGGGAGGCTGCTGAACCGGCCCGCGCGAAACTCGCCAGGTTTCTGGGTGTCCGTCCGGAGACTCTCGCGTTCACAGGCAACAGCACGGACGGCACGAACATAGTCACGGCGGGCATCAACTGGCAGGAGGGCGACGAGGTCATCATCACCGACCAGGAGCACCCTGCCGTGTACGTGCCGTGGATGAGACTGCAGCGGCGCTGGGGCGTCAGGGGGCTCGTGCTGTGGCTGTCCAACGACCCCGCTGTGACGCTGTCCAGGCTTGGCGATCTTCTGTCGGAGCGCACGCGCCTCGTGCTGATCAGCCACGTCACGACGATGACAGGGCTCGTGCTGCCCGTCAGGGAGATGGCGGACCTGGCTCACTCCCGGGGCGCCCTGGTCATGCTCGACGGCGCGCAGGCCTGCGGCAACATCCCCGTGGACATCGCCGCCACGGGCGCCGACTTCTACACGACCAACGGGCACAAATGGTTGCTGGGGCCCGCGGGCACCGGCGCGGTCTACGTGAGCGACAGGGCGTTCGGAGACCTCGAGCCCGTTTTCGTCGGGGGAGGTTCGGCCAAGCCTGTGAACTACAGGCAAGAGCCCGTGCTGGAATACCAGGATGACGCGAAGAGATTCGAGTTCGGCACCCGCAACTGGTCGCTTTACGTGGGCCTCGAGGCGGCGCTCGACTACCTTGACGGCGCCGGCGGCATATCCAGCGCGTCCGCCAGGTCACGGATGCTGGCGTCACTTGCAGGGGAGATGTTTTTGAGGAATGCGGGCATATCCGTGCTCTCGCCCGCCGCGGGGTCGTCCGGCATACTGACGATCAAGTCCGCATCCATCTCCGGGGAAGAGCTTTCGAACCGGCTTTCGGAAAAGAACGTCATCACGAGGCCCGTGAGGGAGATGGATGCCGTCCGGTTCACCTTCGCGTTCTTCAACGACGAGACAGACGTGGAGAAGGCGGCGGCAGCCCTGCGAGAGACCGTCTAGGGCCGTTTCCAGAGGGATTTGAGGCCCGCCCTCAGCTTATTGCCTCCCGGTACTCCTGCGCCTATCACGTCGCCGTCGTCGATCAGAGCGTAGTCGGCGATCGCTTCTCCCACTGGTTTCCATATGGCCGAGAAAAACGGCCTCTGCATATCGTTCACCCTGCCTGGAGCATACCAGAAGAAACCAGTCCGCAAATGGAGCGGATCGCATCGCAGAACCGACGAAAATAAAAAGCGATCGCTTGCTTAGTCGCGCGAAGATGCACGGCATGCTCGTGAATTGGGCAAACTTAGCTCGTATGATGCCTGCACCACCAGCGATTGCAGAGGCAGTCGGGCCTCACCCCTTGGAAGAGTGAAGGGTGCATTCTGCCCAGTTCCGGCTATTCTATCTTCTTAAGCCAGAATATGGCGTGCATTGAGCGAACGGTGGCGTGGAGACAATTTTACCGGAGGTGATACACGAAAATGGCAGAAGGACAGAAGTCCAATCAGATCCTTAACCCGCAGGCTCGTCAGGCGATGGATCAGTTCAAACAACAAGTAGCCTCCGAACTCGGCATCACGAACTATCAGGGCTACCTCGGCGATGTGCCGTCGAGGCTCAACGGAGCGGTTGGAGGCAACATGGTCCGCCGGATGATCGCCCTTGCGGAGAACAGCCTCGCCAGCGGCCAGATCCCGCAGGCGACGACACAACAGACCCGGACGACCCGCTAAGCCCACGGCGCGCCGGCACGGACCGGCGCTGGGCGACAAGGTCCACGTAACGTTGTCGAATGCAGGAGGCCCGCCTTGTGGCGGGCCTCCTGCATTCGGGCCCGGGGATGAGGGCGGGAATCGCACGCCGCCGTCAAAACGGGTAAAATGTTAGAAGAGGCTCGGCAGAGGTCTGGGCCACTCACTGCGCACCAGGAAAGGGCGGCATTGGCGACCTATCGCATCATAACTTACGGCTGTCAGATGAACGAACGGGACTCGGAAACGATCGCCGGCATCCTCGCAGGCCGGGGATACAGAAAGGCCGCCGAGGGCGAAGACCCGGACATTGTCGTGCTGAACACATGCTGCGTGCGCGAGGGCGCAGAGCGTAAGGTCCTCGGGAAGACCCAGGAGCTCAAAGCCCTGAAGACCACACATCCTCAGGCCATCATCGCCGTTGTCGGTTGCCTGTCCCAGCAACCGGGGGTGGCCGCGTCCATCATGAAGAAGATGCCTCACGTGGATATCGTGCTGGGAACGCACAATATCGAGCGCATCGGCGAGGCGCTGGAGAACGTCGCCGCTTTGCGCCACCCGGTTATCGAGGTTCTCGACCAGGAGACAGTCCCGCCAGAGGGGCTGCCGGCCGTGCGTGCTCCCGGGGTCCGGGCGTGGGTCACCGTGATGTACGGGTGCGATAACTTCTGCAGCTACTGCATCGTGCCGTACGTGAGAGGCCGGGAGCGCTCACGGCTGCCCGGCGAAATAAAGGCTGAGGTGCAACGCCTTGTCGACGAAGGGTTCAAGGAAGTGGTGCTGCTCGGGCAGAACGTCAACGCGTACGGCAAAAGGTTGGGGACCGGGCAGGACTTCGCCGACCTGCTGCGGGAAGTGGACTCAGTACGCGGTCTCTCGCGGGTGAGGTTCATGACGTCTCATCCCAAGGACTTCACGCAGAAGATGATTTGTGCGGTGAGGGACCTTCCGACCGTATGCGAGCACATTCACCTGCCGGTGCAGTCCGGCAGCAACTCAGTGCTAGAGCGCATGAACCGTGGATATACACGCGAGCAGTACATGGACCTGGCATCGCGCATACGGCAGGCCATGCCGGACTGTAGCCTGACGACCGACATCATCGTCGGGTTTCCCGGTGAGGACGAGCGGGGATTCGCCGAGACAAAGGACCTGGTCAGGCAGATCGGGTTCGACGCCGCCTTCACGTTCTTGTACTCGCCGCGGAAAGGCACCAGGGCAGCATCCATGCCCGGCGAGGTGCCACAGGAGACGAAAAAGGCGAGGATTTCGCAGATCATCGCAATCCAGAACGAGATCACGCAGAGGAAGAACAGGGACCTGGCAGGGCAGGTGTTCGAAGTGCTTGTGGAGGGGCCGAGCGAGCGAGACCCGTCTGTGAAGGCCGGGCGCACTCGCCAGAACAAGATGGTCCACTTCCGGACAAGCGCGCCGGCAGGGTCGCTTGTGAGCGTTCGCGTCACCGCGACCGGCACCTGGACACTCCGGGGTGAGGTCGTGGGTGAGGGGTCTCCTCCGACCACATAGCACGGGATTCTCTTGAGACAGGGCGGGTAGCCAGCGAGGCAGGGGGCCGGGCACTTGGCGAAGACCACGCCGATGATCGAACAGTACAGGCGCATAAAGAGAGAGCACGATGGCGCCATCGTGTTTTTCCGGCTGGGCGACTTCTACGAGATGTTCTATGAGGACGCCGACCTTGCGTCGAGAGAACTAGGAATCGTGCTGACCGCGCGCGACGCCGGGGAAGCCGGGCGCGCGCCAATGTGCGGCGTGCCGTTCCACTCGGCGGACTCGTACATAGCCAAGCTCGTGAGCAGAGGTTACAAAGTCGCAATCTGTGAGCAGGTCGAAGACCCTCGTACCGCACGTGGCCTTGTCAGGCGGGAAGTCATCCGGATCGTCACGCCGGGCACGGTCGTCGATGACCAGATGCTCGACGAACGGGTCAACAACTACATCGCGAGCATCGTCTCCGGTCTGACAGCAACCGGTCTGGCAGTGGCGGACGTGTCCACAGGCGACTTCTATGTGATGGAATTCCCGGGTGACTCAGGCGTCCAGGATGCGCTTTTGGAGCTGAGACGCGTCCAGCCATCGGAATGCCTGGTTGATAGCGCTCTTGATGCCGCTGCCGGCGACGCGGCGTCTGGTGAGCGAGCCTACGACGATGACGGCGCCCGCGAAAGCGTGGTCTCGCGCGCGAAGCAGCACTGCCGGACTGTCGAAGTGGTGGATCACGTGCCTGGCGAGGAAGAAGCGGCGGAGATTCTCAAGCGGCACCTTCGCGTCGCTTCGCTGCACGGTTTCGGGTGCGAGTCCCTTCCCTGCGCGATACGCTCGGCTGCCGTACTGCTCGAGTACGTCAAGAGCACTCAGAAGGCACTGGCGGGCCAGCTGGTCTCGCTGAATACCAGGGTACCGGGCGACTCGGTCGCGATCGACCCGGTCACCCGCAAAAACCTAGAACTGCTCGAGAGGATATCGGACGGTTCGGTGGAGGGGAGCCTCGTCGGAGTCCTGGATAGGACCCTCACACCCATGGGGGCCCGGCTCTGCCGTCAGGCGATTATCAAGCCGTCAAGGTTGCCTGAACAGATCAACCAGCGCCTGGACGCGGTGGAGGAGATTTTCCGGTCGGTGCTCATGCGCCGGGACCTGAGAGACTCCCTCGCCCGGATCAGGGATATCGAAAGGCTGCTCGGGCGCATCATGGCTCGCACCGCGGGAGCGAGGGAGCTGAATTCGCTGGCCTCGAGCCTGCAACCGCTGCCCCAGATCGCGTCCGTGCTCCGCGCTGCATCCTGCCGGGCGCTGACGAAAATGGGTGAATCGATGCCGGACCTTGCCGAGGTTGGGCGCCTGATCGAGACCGCTATATCGCCCGACCCCCCGACGAACCTGAAGGAGGGCGGCCTGATCCGCGACGGCTATGACCCGGCGGTAGACGAGCTCCGCCTACTATCAAAGAACGGCAAGGGCTGGATAGCCGGTCTCGAGGCGAGGGAGCGGGAACGGACGGGGATCAAGAGCCTCAAGGTCGGGTTCAACAAAGTCTTCGGCTACTATATCGAAGTCACCAACGCACACCAGAGGCTTGTGCCCGCCGACTACGTGCGCAAGCAGACGCTCACCGGAGCCGAAAGGTACGTCACACCCGGGCTCAAGGAATACGAGGAGAAGGTGCTCGACGCTGAGGAGCGCCTCGGCACGCTTGAGTTCGAGGTGTTCTGCCGTGTCCGAGAGGAAGTGGCTTTGCGCTGCGCCGCCATCCAGGAGGCGGCACGAGTCGTGGCTGAGGCCGACCTTGTCGCGGGTTTCGCTGAGCTTGCAGTGTCCTGGGGGTACGTGCGACCGGTCGTGGACGACTCAAGGGTGATAGACATCAAGGATGGCAGGCACCCGGTCGTCGAGCAGATAATCGGCGCGGGAGACTATGTCCCGAACGATGTCACGCTCGACGAAAGCGCACGCCGGCTCCTGCTCGTCACCGGGCCCAACATGGCAGGGAAGTCGACCTACGCGCGGCAGGTGGCCCTCATAACCATAATGGCGCAGGCCGGATGCTTTGTGCCCGCATCCTTCGCGCGCATCGGGTGCGCCGACAGAGTCTTCGCCAGGGTCGGCGCCAGCGATGACGTTTCGCTCGGCCGGTCGACCTTCATGGTGGAGATGACTGAGGTCGCCAACATCCTCAATAACGCAACGTCCAGGAGCCTGGTGATTCTCGACGAGGTGGGCCGCGGGACGGGCACGTACGACGGGATGAGCCTTGCCTGGGCTATCGCTGAGGACCTGAGCCAGCGCGTTTCTGCCCGCACGATCATGACGACGCATTACCACCAGCTCACCGAGCTGGAGGAGGCGTTGCAGGGTGTCCGGAACCTGCGAGTCGCCGTCAAGGAGAGAGGGCACGAGCTCACGTTCTTGTACAAGATACTTCCTGGCTCGACGGACAGGAGCTACGGGATACACGTGGCAGGCCTATCCGGAGTGCCCGCAGACGTGGTGGAACGGGCCCGCCGTGTCCTGGAAGAGATAGAGGCTGAGATCTTCTTCCGCAAGGCTAGGCGGGAGGTCGTCTCGTCGCGCGGGAGGCCGCGCCGCGATGTGACCAACCAGATGGCTCTGCTGCTCCCGGAGCCGGTCCAATCCATACTGGCGAGCCTGGAAAAGGCCGACCCGGACAACATGACTCCCCTGGAGGCGCTGGCCGTGCTCTCTGAGCTGGTCAGGCAGGTCAGGGGCAATGGTGGTGTCAAGTAAACATGGGTAAGGTCATTCGCCTCGATGAAAGCACCATCAACCAGATCGCTGCCGGGGAGGTCGTCGAGCGGCCCGCCTCTTTGGTCAAGGAACTCATCGAGAACGCGCTGGATGCCGGCGCCCGCTCGGTCATCGTTGAGATCGCGGGCGGGGGGCGAGAGCTTGTCCGGGTCACCGATGATGGCTCGGGCATGGACAGAGACGACGCACTCCTGAGCCTCGAGCGGCATGCCACGAGCAAGATCCGGACGATTGGCGACATTGCGGTATCCAACTCGCTCGGGTTCCGTGGGGAGGCCCTACCGAGCATAGCGAGCGTGTCGCGGGTCGAGATAATCACCTGCGTGCCCGGCGACGATGCCGGCACAAGGATACTGGCGGAAGGCGGCACGGTGCTGTCCTGCGAGGATTCCGGGTGCAGGCCGGGCACTCAGGTCACGGTGAGAGACCTGTTCTATAACACCCCTGCCAGGCTCAAGTTCCTCAAGAATGCTTCCACCGAGACCTCAAGGTCGGTTAATGCGGCGATCGAGGCATGTATTTCCGCGCCGGGGGTGCGGTTCGGCATAATCGTGGACGGAAAGGAGATCGCCCGGACACCGGGCACAGGTAGGTTGTTCGATGCTATCGTGAGCCTTTACGGCACGGAGTTCGCCAGGTCGCTCGTCGAGGTAGGGTCCGAGGCGCAGGGGGTCGCGGTGTCGGGCTACGCCGGCAAAGCGGGGCTCTCACGATCGTCCCGACGGGAGCAGCACTTCTTGGTGCTCGGCAGGCCCGTGAGGGACCCGGGTATCAGGTGGGCGCTGGAGGAGGCCTACTCCGGCAACGTAGCGAGGGGCAGGTATCCTGTTGCGTTTCTGAACATCTCTGTCAGTCCAGATGCCATAGATGTGAACGTGCACCCGGCGAAGGCGGAGGTCCGGTTCCGTGACGAGAACACGGTCAGGAGGACGGTGCTTGTGGCCGTCTCGCGGGCACTTGCCGGCTCGACCGAAGGGCCTGTTACTCAGGGAAGGGGCGCTCCCGAGGGCGGGGCGCGGCCGGCCGGCAGGGACCTGCGGTACGATCAGGTGGGCGGGCGAAAGCCGGGCGGAGCGGCGGCATGGCCCTCCGAACCGGGGGCCGGGGATCGGGTGTTCGAGGAGTTCCGCCGGAGAACGGATGCCACGGAGGGCCTGGACCTTGCGTCATTGGAGCCTGCCGGCCAGGTGCTCGGGACGTATATCGTCGCCGAGCACGCCGGCGGCATCGTGCTGGTGGACCAGCATGCCGCGCACGAGAGGATCAACTTTGAACGCATCAGCGATGCCATGTCGGGAGGAAGCGGCCTGAGCCAGGCGCTGCTTGTGCCGACACCGTTTGAGCCGGGCCCGGCCGAGAGGTCTGTGCTCCGTGAATATCTCGATACCCTCTTGAGCCTTGGTTTTGAGATCGAAGAATTCGGAGGCGACACCTGGATCGTGAGGTCATGTGTGCTGGTCAAGGGCATCGAGGTGCCGCTCCAGGACGTGCTGGACAGGCTGGTCCACGATCAGCCCATCGCTGTCGAGGACTGGCCGGGCCAGAGGGCTGCGGCGGCGCTCTCCGCCTGCGTGGCCTCCGTCAAGGCCGGCGGGCGGCTGGACCGGCAAGCTCAGGTGTCGCTCCTCCAGGACCTTGCCGCAACTCGCGAGCCGTTCAGGTGCCCGCACGGACGTCCGACGGTCATACGCTTCGAGAAAGACGACATCGAAAGAAGGTTCGGCAGGAAATAGGCAAGAGGCTGCTCGTCGCGATAGTGGGGCCGACCGCCACAGGCAAGACGGATGCCGGCATCGCCGTGGCGTTGCGCGTCGGAGGGGAGATCCTCACCGCCGACTCGATGCAGGTCTACAAGATGATGGACATAGGGACGGCCAAACCCACGGTGGAAGAGAGAAATGGCGTCCCGCACCACCTCATCGACCTCGTGTACCCGGACGAGCCGTTCAGCGTCGCCACCTACCAGGCGGCGGCTCGAGAGAAGATCGAGCAAGTCTTCGACCGTGGGAGTGTGCCGTTGCTGGTGGGGGGGACCGGCCTCTACATCAAGTCCCTTGTGAACTCCTATTGCTTCATCCAGGTGGACCCGTCCCCTGCGCTCAGGGCCGAACTCCAGGCGAAAGAGGCCGCGGAGCCGGGGAGCCTGCGGGAATGGGTGCAGCGCACAGACCCGGCAGCGGCCGCAAGAATTCACCCGAACGACCTCCGGCGGACGGTTCGCGCGCTGGAGGTGTTCCTCCAGACCGGCACACCCATCTCACGCTCTTGGGGATACGCGCCACCGCCGTTCGATCTGCTCATCTTCGGTCTTACCGGGGATCGCCGCTGGCTCTATTCCCGGATCGACCTGCGAGTGAGGCAGCAGGTGCGCGACGGGCTGGCAGAGGAGGTGGCACGGCTGATCGACCGTGGCTATGATGAGAGCCTGCCAGCGATGCAGGGCCTTGGCTATAAGGAGATGGTGCCTCACCTGAGAGGCTTGTGTTCCCTTGAAGAAGCTGTGGAGACAATCGCCGCCAATACCAGGAGGTTCGCCAAGCGCCAGTTCACCTGGTTCAGGCCGGACCGTCGAATTGTCTGGTTGGATGTTGGAAAACCTAATGGCAGAGAGGCAGCCGTGGAAGAAATTGCTAGCGCGATTGAAGGAAGAGCTGCAAAGCTCGACGAATAGCAAAAGCAGCTTTTTGCGTGGAGGGTTTCTTAATGACTAAGACCCAGGTGAACCTGCAGGACACATTCTTGAACCAGGTGAGAAAGGAGTCCATTCCCCTGACCATATACCTCGTGAATGGATTCCAGTTGAGAGGCCTAGTCAAGGGGTTCGACAATTTCACGGTGGTCCTGGAAAACGAAGGCAAGCAGCAGCTTGTGTATAAGCACGCCATCTCGACGATCACACCGTCCCGCGCAGTCTCCCTCGCCCCGAAAGAAGAAGAAACAACGACCCCGTGAACCCAGCCGTCGCGCGAGGCGCCCGGGCCGAAAGCCCGGGCGTTTGTGTCTTCGCACGCCGGACGCCGGTTGCGTATGATACTACACCGGCTCCCCGGCTCCAGGCATGACCGGGCCGGAAAGTGATGGGGGCGATACCTTGTCGATCATATACCATGTCTTTCCGGACCAGGTTCCTCCCGTACGGCCCGCACCGCCACTGCCGCCGGTACGGACAGACGAGATTCCGCGGCTGGTGGAACAGGGCAAGGTCACCGTGGCGGACGCCCTGCGCATGATGCGGTCGAACGGGCAGGCCTCCCCGCCGGGGCGAAAGGAGCCTGACGCCCAGCAGCGGGAAAGGGTAGAGGAGGTGTCGGAGGAACTCGAGTCGCTGGTGGGGCTTTGCAGAGTCAAGAAACTGGTGAGCGAGCTCAAGGCTTTCGTGGAAATCCAGCGCCGCAGGGCGAGAGCAGGGCTTGCCACGGAGCCGACGGTCCTCCACATGATCTTCCGGGGCAACCCGGGCACAGGAAAGACGACCGTGGCGCGCATCCTCGGGAAGATCCTGAAGGAGATGTCGGTGCTCGAAAAGGGCCACCTCATCGAGGTCGAACGCGCGGACCTGGTCGGAGAGTACATAGGACACACCGCCCAGAAGACGCGGGAGCAGATCAAGCGGGCGCTCGGGGGAATCCTGTTCATCGACGAAGCCTACTCGCTGGCGCGGGGCGGCGAGAAGGACTTCGGGAAAGAGGCCATTGACACTCTGGTGAAGGCGATGGAAGACCACAAGGATGAACTGGTCGTCATCCTTGCCGGTTACCGTGATGAGATGACGCGGTTCATACGCACGAACCCGGGCATCAAGTCACGCTTCCCAATACATATGGATTTCGACGACTATGCGACAGAGGAACTGCTGCTCATCGCGGAGGCGATGCTTGAGCGGCGGCAGTACCGCATGGCGCCCGAGGCGCGTGCGAGACTCGTCCAGGTGCTTGACGGCGGGGGAGTCGAGCGCCCGCAGGGCAACGCGAGGTTTGTCAGAAACCTCATAGAGAAAGCGATCCGCAGGCAGGCCGTGCGGCTCGTGTCCGCAGAGGAGTGCAGCAGGGAGGACCTCATGATCATCCAGGTCCAGGACTTCGCCGAGGCGCTGCCGAACAAAGAAGCGCTCGATTCGTCGTTCCGGGGCACATGAGCCGGTGCGGACGGCGGTGCTGCGCCGGAAGCCATCAATACCTCAAGCCAATACCACGAGTCCACCAAAAAGCCGGGCCGGCCCGGCTATTTGCTGTCCCTAGTCGCACCGGACCCGGCATATTCATCTAACGGGGGGCAGGGGAGGTGCGGCGTGAAGCGGCTCATGATCATCGGCAGGCCCGCAGTGGGAAAGACGCTGTTCTTGATCAACTTCGCGGCGCATATGGGGCAGAAGACCCTGCGCCTGGTGATTGAGCGCCCCGACCACAGGGTGGAGAGCGTGGTGCTTGCGCCCGAGGAGGCGAGAGCCCGCCTGGTGGGGCGGACCGGGCATTTCACGAGGTCGGTCCAGAGCCTGGTCCTGGACCTGCGAAAGGGCAAGGCGAGGGTGCAGGTCGAGCTTGAGGACACCCCTGGCCTCGACTTGGGCATACACCCAGACGCTGAGGTCAGAAAGGGTATGGCCCAGACCATCCGCAAGATGCGGGCCGCGGATCTGGTGATACACATCGTCGACGCCCTGCAACTGGCCGCTTCTCCGGACGCCGGCTCCCCGAGCATCGACATGGAGATCGCGCATTTCGCGCTCACGAGGGGCGGCTACATCATCCTGGTGAACAAGATGGACATCCCCGGCGCCCAGGCCGGATTGGAGAAAGCGCGGGCCCTGTTCCCTGGGCAGCTGATGGTCGGCATCTCAGCGCTCACCGGCCTGAACTTCAGGCAAGTCGCAAGGGTCGTGGGCAGGTATGCTTGAGGCACAATCGCTTGTGGCTGCGCTGCTGACCGCCTGTGCGGTGAAACTGCTCGACGACCTTGTGGACTCCGGCCCCGAAGACTTCCTGAATGCGGGCCGTGCCACCTACTGCTCGCTATCGTTGTGCGTTGCCTGCTTGGCCGCCGCGAGCACCGCCGTGCCGCTTTTCCTCGCCTGCTACGCGACCGGGATGCTGTTCAAGCCCCAGAGCGACAACAGAGACGCACGCCTGCGGTGTGCCGAGTCAACGGGCATCATCCTGGTCCTTATCGTGGGGTGCGGGTTGACGCGCGGGGTCGCGGCGCTGTTCTTCGCGGGGTTTGCGCAGCTCACGGACGACGTGCTGGATTTTCGAGCGGACTCCGGCGCAAGGCCCGGCAGCCTGGCGCACAGGTTTGGCGTCGTCGAATGCTCGCTCGTGGGCGCGGCCTGCATGCTCACAGCCGCCTCTCTGGACCGCGTGCTGGCAGCCTGTGCGTTGGCCGGGGCCATCGCTGTATGGGCTATCGAGCGGGCGCTTGCGTCGCGGAAGGGAGGCGGGTGCGGTGGCTGAAGTAACCCTTCACAACTGCATGGCCGGCTTCGCGCTGGTGCTGCTGGGCGTGGCGGTGGTGTACGGCCTCGGGCGGCGGGCCGGGCTCAAACAGGGCATTGAACATGGTTCGAGACTTACCTCAATGGCGCTGCTGGAGGAGGCGTTCGAGAGCGGCGCTTGTCCTGTCTGCGGCAGTCGCCCGGCCGGAGGGTATGCTATAATTGAGCGTAGCTCGGCTCGGAGGTTGGGGCTTGCACAACACAGGACTGGCCCAGGAGCCAGAAAAGGCCATCATAGTCGCAGTGTCCACTCCCGGCAGGCACGATTGGACGGTCGAGGACCGGCTCGACGAGCTCGAGAGTCTGCTGCGAACGGCAGGAGCCCGGGTGGAGGAGCGAGTCGTCCAGAACCGTGAGTCGCCCGACCCGGCGTACCTTGTTGGTCGCGGGAAGGTTGATGAGATAGAGGAACTCCGCAAGACCCTCGGCGCCGGTCTGGTTGTATTCGACGCAGAGCTCCGGCCCGGACAACGGCGCAACCTCGAGCGCCACATCGACTGCAAGGTCATCGACCGCACACAGGTCATACTCGACATTTTCGCCCAGCGGGCCCACACCCGCGAGGGGAAACTGCAGGTGGAACTGGCGCAACTCACGTACAGCCTGACGCAGCTCGTCGGGAGCAGGGAGCTTTCGCGCCTTGGCGGAGGGATCGGCACACGAGGCCCCGGCGAGACGAAACTTGAGGTCGACAGACGGCGCATCCGGCAGCGGATCCAAGGCCTGAGACGGGAGATCGAATCGGTCAGGCGGCACCGTGCGCTGGGCCGGCGAGAGAGGGAGAAGGCCCCGGTGGCGGTGGCCGCTCTCGCGGGCTACACAAACGCCGGCAAGTCCACGCTCCTGAACAACCTCACCGGCGCGTCCGTCTTCGTCGAGGACAAGCTCTTTGCCACTCTTGACCCGACCACACGGCGTAGGCGCCTTCCAAGCGGGCAGGAACTGCTCATCACAGATACGGTGGGATTCATCCGGGACCTGCCTCATGACCTGATCGCGGCATTCGGGGCCACACTCGAGGAGATAACCGAGGCAGATCTGATCGTTCATGTTGTGGACGGGAGCCACCCCGCAGCCCAAAAGCAGGTCGAGACTGTCGAGCGAGTGCTCGCCGGTATCGGTGCCGGCGATGTGCCGGTCATCCTCGCGGTCAACAAGGTCGACCTGGGTGTGAGGATCTCTCTGCCCGGCGACCGGCCAACAGTGATGATCTCCGCGCTGAGCGGTTTGGGCTTCGGCGGCCTGCTCTCGGCGATCGACAGCGAGCTCGGGGGCAAGAGGCAGGTCGTCACGCTCGTGATTCCTTACTCCAGGCAAGACCTTATAGCTGTCATGCACGAGCACGGAAAGGTGACGTCACAGGATTATGGCCAGGATGCCATCACGGTTACCGGGGAAGTGGAATCGGTCTGGGCCAAAAGGCTGCTGAGATGGGCGAGCCCGACTTCGGCGAAAAGCGAGGATGGGGGAGAGACGACCGGTGGACCCAAAGGCGATTGAACTGCTTTCCAGGGCCTACGGTATCGACGGTTGGCTCATAGAGACCGCAGAGCGGGCTCAAGAGAGAGTGTTGAGGCCCTGGGCCAAGATGGACGGCATCGCCCAGTATAACCAGGCCAAGGTGCTGGAGGCTTTCCACTACGCTCGGGTTTCGGAAGCCTGTCTTCGCGGTTCCACCGGGTATGGCTATCGTGATTCCGGGCGGGAGAAACTCGACCAGGTCTACGCGCGCGCGTTTGGAGCGGAAGCCGCCCTCGTCAGGAGCCAGTTCGTCTCCGGCACTCACGCCATCGCCTGTGCCCTGTTCGCCATGACCGCTCCTCGCAGGCCGTTGATATGCGCGACAGGCACGCCCTACGTTACTCTGAAGCCCGTGATCGGGAAAGCGTCGGAGCCGGGCACCGTGGCCGGGCAGGGCTCCAGCGTGTCCATCGTGGAGGTTGCTGAGAACGGCTCGATAGACACTGCGGCCATACTCAAGACCGCCTCCAAGCTTGAGGACCCACCTGTTGTGTTTCTCCAGCGTTCGTGTGGCTATACCTGGCGTGAATCATTCACCGTAGGCGAAATCGGGTCGGCCATCCAGGCTGTCAGGGCCGCGTTCCCCGAAGCCACGTTCGTGGTCGACAACTGCTATGGGGAGTTTGTCGAGGACGCCGAGCCGGCGGAGGCCGGCGCGGACCTGATTTGCGGCTCGCTGATCAAGAACCCTGGGGGCGGCCTGTGCGCGACCGGCGGGTACGTGGCGGGGAAGGCTGCCGCCGTCGAGCGCGTGGCAGCCCGGCTCACCTGCCCCGGGGCCGGCGCCCATGTCGGTTCCTTGCCGTCCGGCCACCGCGAGCAGTTCGAGGGGTTTTTCTTGGCCCCAACAATCGTCGCGCAAGCGGTGAAAGGGGCGATTTTCGCCGGTAGGTTCTTTGAGGACCTCGGTTTCGAGGTGCTGCCTCACCCTGCAGCGCCGAGAAGTGACATCATCCAGGGCGTGAAACTTGGGAGCAGAGAAAGGGTCCAGGCGTTTTGCCGGGGCGTCCAGAGAGCGTCCGCAGTGGATGCGTTCGTGAAGCCGGTCGCGGCGCTGTTACCCGGGTACGAGGACGACATTATCATGGCCGGGGGTACTTTCGTCCAGGGCTCCTCGATCGAACTCAGCTGCGACGCGCCCATGAGAGAGCCTTACGCTGTCTTCCTGCAGGGTGGCCTGAGTGCGGAACACTCGATGATAGGGGCGACCTTCGCGGCCCACGAGATGGGAAAAGAAGACCTGCTTCCCAACGTGGATAGAAGCGACCTGCCTTAGCCGTACTCTGGAGCGGCTCTATGGGATGATGCGGTACAGGCCGATGACCTTCCCCAGCACGCTCACGTGCCTGGTCACGATCGGCTGCATCGTGCGGTTCTCCGGCTGGAGCCGGACGTTGTCCTTCTCCCTGAAAAACCTCTTCACTGTGGCCTCTTCGCCCATCAAGGCCACCACGATGTCGCCGTTCTCGGCAGTCGTCTGCTGCCGGACGATGAGCATGTCGCCGTCCAGGATCCCTGCGTCGATCATGCTATCGCCTCTAACGGTAAGCAGGAACGCAGTGGTAGCACCCACCAGACTGGCCGGAACCGGCACGTATTCCTCGATGTTTTCGATGGCAAGCACCGGCTGACCGGCGGTCACACGGCCCACCAGGGGGATGGGGACGGACGGCGAGAAGGGCTGGGCCTCGATGATCTCTATCGTGCGCGGTTTGGTCGCGTCCCGGCGGATGAAGCCCTTCTCTTCAAGCTTCGCCAGGTGGCCGTGCACAGTGGATGTAGACGTCAGTCCCACGGCTTTCCCGATCTCCCGGACAGAGGGCGGGTAGCCCTTGGTGCGGACAGATGCCTTGATGAACTCCAGCACGTCTTTCTGCCTCGACGTCATGTCACCACCCACGCGGCGCACCTCCGGCCACATGCTGGCAACATTATAACACGGCAAATCCTGGAGAAGCAAACTATTGTTCGGGTCCGAGGTCTGGAGATCTTGACGTCCAAACACTCGTTCGTATATAGTTGGGACGAACAAATGTTCGTTAGGGCGGTGAGGTGGATGCGAGAGCAGTCTTGGATGTCTCCGTCGAAATATGTTGCCAGATCCACATCCCGTTCACGGCGCGAGCAGGGTGGGGCAAGAGCCGGCCACATCGTGTTGAGTCTTGTTTTCATCGTCCTGGTGCTTGCGCATTTCGTGCCCCAGCGTGGCGTGCTGGCCGGTAGTGGCGCCCAGTTTGTCATGACGACAGTACGGCAGGGAGACACGCTCTGGGACATAGCGGTCCGGATGTCGAAAGACGACGCCGATATCCGACGAGTGATATTCGATGTTCGAAAGGTGAACAACCTGGTGTCGACACGTGTCATGCCTGGCGACGTGCTTCGTGTGCCGAAGAAATGGTGCCGCTAGGCGATACGACATAGCGGGTTTGCCGCGGGGGCAATCTATGCCTGCGAAAGGAGGCGCAGGCATGCGACGTACCGGGGAGTCTGGCACATCTCGCTCCGATTTGGGCGGCTTCCTTGTGGACGATCCCATGTCCATCGACCCTGCATACTTCTTCGACGCCCACTGCCGGGGCAAGTTGCAGCCAGGATCGCGGCGACAATGGCTGTACGGGGAAGAAACGCCGCTGAACGAGACTTGGTATGAAGACGGTGAAGAACTCTTCAACATGCCCTTCGCACGGGCCGCACGAGGGCAGATCTCGGCTGCCGCACGACCGGAGATCATATACCCGTATCCCTGGCTTGCCGAGCCAGAGGAATAGGGCAGAGAAGCGATGGCGGCTGCGACGGCCGTTTCGGAGGCCGTCGTATTGTTGTTCCGGACCCTGGAGGACAGGAAAGTGGTGACCATCACAAGAAGTCACTGGGAAAGACTTCAGGGGGTTGAGCCGTGAAATACCGCAACTTCGGTCGCCTGGATTTCAAACCATCCGCACTCGGATTCGGTTGCATGCGTCTACCTGTACTGAACAACAATAGCTCGCAAATAGGCGAAGCTGAGTCCATACGCATGATTCGTTACGCCATCGACAACGGACTGAACTACGTAGACACAGCCTACGGGTATCACGGCGGAAACAGCGAGATCGTTCTCGGGAAGGCCCTGCGAGACGGCTACAGGGAGAAGGTCGCCGTCGCCACCAAGCTCCCCACATATCTGTTGAAAGAGCAAGGCGATGCCCAGAAGTACCTGGACGAGCAGGTTTCTCGCCTGGATGCTGGGAAGATCGACTTCTACCTGTTGCACAGCCTGAACGAGCCACGGTGGGAGGTCGTGCGCAGGCTGGACGTGCTCGGCTGGGCGGAGAAGATGCTGGCGAGCGGCGTCATCGGCCATCTTGGCTTCTCCTTTCATGACTCCGCCAGGGTGTTTAGGACCATACTCGATGGCTACGATGGGTGGGAGTTCTGCCAGATCCAGTACAACTACCTTGACACCCAAAACCAGGCCGGGACGGAAGGGCTGCAATACGCCGCATCCAAAGGCCTCGGGGTCGTGGTGATGGAGCCGCTGCGCGGAGGCGCGCTGGCGACAGATCCTCCTCAGCAAGTGGCGCGCCTGTGGGAGGAATACCCGGTCAGGCGCACCGCGGCGGACTGGGCGCTTCAGTGGGTGTGGAACCAACCCGAAGTGTCGCTCGTCCTGAGCGGTATGACGGCCATGAAGCATGTGGTCGAGAATGTCCAGAGCGCCTGCCGTTCGGACGTCGACTCGCTTTCGCAGGATGACCTTGGCCTGATAGAGCGAGTCCGAGACACGTACCGTGGGCTGCAGCCAGTGCCGTGCACTTCATGCGAGTACTGCCTGCCGTGCCCGCAGGGGCTGGACATTCCAAGGAACTTCGCGCTGCTGAACCAGGGAATGATGTTCAACCGGCTTGAGCGGAGCCGCCGGACGTACGGTCGCATGGATCAGAAACAGCGTGCTCAATCCTGCATAGAATGCGGGGTGTGCGAAGAGAAGTGTCCTCAGCATCTTCCGATACGAGAGCTTCTGAAAGATGTGGACAGGCACCTGCGCCAGGCTCCGTGATCACGCGCCGTCGTCCTGCTGCCTTCGTGCTGTTCTCATTGCTCTTTGCCTGCATGCTGGCCGGATGCCTGGGCGTGCAGGCCCCAAAGCCCCCGGCGCCCAAGGCCCCGGCACTGTCCGATTATTTCCCTGCAGTCGTGGGCAGCGTATGGGATTTCGAGGGTCACGGGAACGAGTATGCGAGTTACGTCAGGACCGTGGTTCACCGCTCGGGCGAGAAGACCCAGATTGAGGTCAATAACGGCGGCACGGTCACCGGCGAGGTATACCGCATCGCGGCGAACGAGGTGCGGCAGGTCTACTTCATGGGCGAGTTCTACACGCGTGAGAGCCTGCTGGACGCGAAGGAGAACAGGCAGGATGTGGTGCTGAAAGCACCCCTCGAGCCCGGGCAGAAGTGGGAGAGCAGCAAGACCACCAAGACGATAGAGCAGGTGGGGCTTGAGGTCACAGTTCCTGCCGGCACGTTCAAACAGGTCGTGAAAGTGCTTTCGGTCCAGAAAAAGTCGAACTGGCGATCGTACGAGTACTATGCGCCAGACGTCGGCCCCATCAAGTACGAACACACTGACGGTACCAACACGATCAGTTCCCTGCTCAAGTCCTACAAACCGGCCAAGTGAGATTGGATGACCGCGCGGGCATCCGACCCTGAAAGGCAAGTGCACCAAGGCCCTCACGAGCGACGTCTCAGCTTTCATGCTTCAGTTGTCGCGCTTGCCGAAAGCTTATCCGTCTCTACAGAAAGAGGGGTATGATGTTGTTTCGTCTTCTACGTGCAAAGATCCATGCAGTGATTGCTCTCGCCCTGCTCCTGAGTGTCGTTTTCGGCGCGAACCCAAGACGGGTGGCCGCGCACCGCGATGAAAACCATCTTGGCGCCTTTAAGTTTATTTTCATCTGCGATTCGCACGTCGGGTACGGGCCCGGCAACCGCAACCTTGAGAAAGCCGCGTCTCTGATCAGGACGCTATCCCTTTCACTGGTGATAGCAGGCGGGGACTTGACGGAACGAGGCCTGCCTGGAGAATACGGCCTCTTCTCTGAGTCGCTCAAGGACACCAAACTGCTGTATGCGGTGCCAGGCAACCACGACACCCGGTGGAAGGGCAAGCCCGAGTTTCGAAGCCTGTTCGGCGCCGGGTACCGTTCCTTCGATTACGGCGGCTACCACTTTGTGCTGCTGGACACCTCGCTTGAGGGGCAACCTGACGCGGTGCTGAGCCGTGCCCAGCTGGCCTGGCTCGAGCAGGATCTCATGTGGGTGCTCCCCGACACGCCCGTGCTGGTTTTCAGCCATCACCCGCTGGGGCAGGGTGCCGTGGAGAATGAGGAGGCCGCGCTGTCCATGCTCCGGCGGCGGATGGTGGCCTGCTACGTATCCGGGCACGGGCATACAGAGTCCGTAACGGCGCTTGACGGCGTGCCTTCGTTGTACGACGCCGGGATTCTGGAAGGGTCCATGCTCCTGTTCGACGTGAAGGGCGGCACGGTCGCCGTGAAGTCGGTTGCGCTTGACACAGGGGCGACAAGACCCCTTCTGAGCGTCACCGGCGCGGCATTCCCGGAACCACTACTTGTGCGGGCCTCGGTGCAGGGCGCCGAGATAGGTGTTCGCGTCAACGCCAGGCCCGGCGAGCGCATATCCATAAAGATAGGCGGCCAGCAGCGGGTCGACGCGGGACAGGGTTCCACCTACACGGAGGTCCTCGCCGAAGGGCTCGAACCCGGAACCCATGCCATCAAGGTGGAGGCACGGCAGGACGTCTGGCTGCTTCGTTCGGGAAGCACCCAGGTCACCATCGAAGGCGGGCAGGCATGGCCGGTGTGGCGGAACGATCTCGGCGAGTCTGTGCTCTGGCCTGTCGCCTCGGACGGCGGGACGGCCTACATCGCTGGGGAGAGGGGATTCCTGTATGCGGTCGATCTCGCGTCGGGACGCATCACCTGGAAGGCGAACCTGGGGGCGGCGCCTTCGGGTGGTCCAGTCATCGCCAACAACCTCGTGCTGTGCCCGACAGCCAGGGGATATGTCATAGCGCTGGAGAAGCAGAGCGGCACCTTCGCCTGGGCCACCGCCGGACTGGAGATGCCCTACGGTACACCGGCGGCAGCGGCAGGCAAAGTCTTCATCCCGTGCGGGCAGACGGTCGTCGCGGTTGACGCCGCGACGGGGAAGAGGCTGTGGACCTACGACACAGGCGCCCAGACAGCGACCGCAATCACTGCCGACGGCGGACGCGTCTTCGTGGGCGCGTACGATGGAAGGTTGCTCTGCCTGTCGGAGGGAGGCACGCTCCTCTGGCAGCAGGTGGTCGAGACTTCGTTCTACTATGCTCCTGTGTTTTCGGCCCCGACCGTGGGAGGCGGGCTGGTGGTTGTCAGCACACCGCTCTACACCAAGGGGACAGGCCACACGCTCCACGCATTCAGTATCCTGGATGGCGCGAAAGCATGGTCGTTGAACGCAGGCACGACGCTGTCAGGCGTTCTCCCTGTCGAAATAGGGTTTCTCGCGGCGACGGCTGTCGGGAAGACGGTGCTCATCCAACAGGGCAAGGTCACGGCTGATGGAGTCATGCCGCGCTACTACGGCGGAGTGCTTTGCGCCGGCCGGGGACTCGCGCGAATTGCGGGGGAGCAGGCCGCATACGGCGTAGACTCGCGGGGCTATGTATTCCGGGCAAGCTGGGCAGTCGATCGGCCAGAAATCCAGAGCATCTACTCTCTCGGCAACAACTGCTACACGTCGCCCGTTGCCGTGGGGCGGGATATCGTGGTGGCGGATGTGGCAGGCCATGTCATGAGGCTACGGTTTCAGACCGGCACGTCGTCCGGCCGGTAGGGCTAGAAGGTTGGCCCCGTGCGATGGATGCCGAAATCGTTGTGTTTGAGAAGTTCTGAGCGTGTCAACTTGCCTGAACACACCTGCATGAGCTCCTCCAGCAGTCTCCGCCCGAGCGTCTCGATCGTATCCTGCCCGGAAACGATCGTCCCCGCGTCAAGGTCTATGTTGTCCCGCATGGCCTGGTAGAGCGCCGTGTTCGACGACACCTTGATGGTCGGGGCGACAGGGGACCCAGTGGGGGTGCCGCGACCTGTGGTGAAGATGATCACGTTGGAGCCGCCGGCCACCATGCCGCTCAGCTGCTCGATGTCTTGCCCGGGCGTGTCCATCATGACCAGGCCGCGCCTTCAGGGTGTGCAGGCATAAGGCACCACCTGCTGCAGCACGCTTGCCCCAGCCTTATGGACACAGCCGAGAGACTTTTCCTCGATGGTGGTGATGCCCCCCTCGATGTTTCCCGGCGTCGGCTGTGTGCCTCGTAGGTCAAGTCCTGACGCAAGCGCCTTGTTTTCTGTCTGCTCGATGGCTGCCATCAGCGCTTGCTCGACCTCTTCGCCGGCCGCCCGCCGGCACAGGATGTGCTCGGCGCCTATGAGTTCGGTCGTTTCAGCCAGGAGCACGGTCGCACCCATTTCGACCAGCCTGTCGCTGACCCACCCGAGCGCCGGGTTGGCGCTGAGGCCTGAGCATGCGTCGGAGCCTCCGCACTCGGTGCCCAGCACGATCTGTGCGGCGCCACACTCGACCCGGCGCAGCAGCGATGCCTGCTGACTGAGGTCCATAGCCAGGCGGGAGCCTGCGGCGATCGCGGAGAGCGTCCCGCCGTGGTCCTGTACCACAAGTTCGAGCGCGGGCTTACCGGATGCGCGGACCGCGGCGGCCACTGAGCGAGCGCTCACTGCCTCACAACCCAGGCCAACAACCACGGCGCCATACACATTGGGGTTTGCCGCAGTCCCCACCAGCGTCCTGATGGTCTGCTCGAGGTCTCCGCCCATCTGCGTGCACCCGTGCTGGTGCGCAATCGTCACGGTGCCGGCCACAAGCGATGCTATCGAGCCCGCGACCTGGTTCGCGCACACGACAGTGGGGAGGACCAGCACATGGTTGCGCGTGCCCACCCGACCATCAGGGCGCTTGTAGCCCCAGAATCTCAAACGAGATCACCTCTGCCTCTCAAGCTGTCAAGGTTGTGGACGTGGACATGGCTACCTGCCAGAATGGATGCTTTTGCCCTGCCGATCGCTTCGCCGTACTTGATGACAGGCGCGCCTGCAGGGATGTCGCGCAGTGCGATCTTATGGCCGGCCGGAATCGTATCCAGCGCCCTCACCATGGTGTCCCCAGCCTGCAGGGTCATGCCTGGTTCCACGGATGCCAGCGCAACGGCCACGTTGTCTCTCGGGTCGATCACCAGGATTCCCATGACGGACGATCCTCCCTGTCCAGCCAGATTCCTGCCGGTTTGCGAGCCGGGTTAAGGCTCCGGCGAATAATCTTGACGCGCTGGCCCAAGACTTTCGAGACATGCTGCCCGTAGTCCTGTATTCTGGAGCCCGGGCCATCACGCGCCCGCCTGTGCACGGGGCACAGTGCTGGCTTTGGTTCTGGTTTTCTGGCCCATCATCAGACCGGCTGCTGAACATAATGACGCTTCGGTCGTGTACTCTAATAGTGGTTTTCGAAAGCTTCTGGGGGATGGAATTGGTTTATATGAGAAGACGAATGCCCCGGTCATCTTCGCGGTTCCTGGTGATCGCCGTTGGGCTCCTGACAGCAGCCGCCATGGTTGCAGGTTGCACCCGGGCGGCTCCACCGAAAACCGACGGAACGGGCCGCTGTCCAAGCCAGGCGTGGTCCTTCCGCTGTCCAAGTTGGTATCCGAGGTGCAGTTATCGTCCGGCGCGCACTTTTCTAACGGGCCTGCCGTGTCTCCGGTCGGGTCAAGGACTGCCCTGCTCACAACCGAGAAAGGCCAGAGACTATG
>JAUYEF010000074.1 GCA_030691635.1 Bacillota bacterium | reverse complement strand
TAGGGGCGGGTTTGAAACCCGCCCCTACGTGGTCTACTGGTAGTCCTTCCAGAGCAACTCCCAGCGCCCCTTCCTGGCAACCACCGGGAACGGCTGGCCCACGGCATCGCCGTCCTGGTTCATCTCGTAGGTACGGACGATTCCCTTGTAGCCCTTCATGGCGTTGAAGCCATCCCGCAAGATAACCCGCGCCTGCTGGGCGGGTGTGTCTCCAGTGACCTTCCCCTCTCGCATTACCTTGGCGGAGTACATGAGAGCGTCGTACATGTAAGCCTCTACCGTGGCGTAGACGGGCTTGGGCATCCTGGGGTCGGCCTCCCCTAAAGCCTTAAAGCGCTTTACGTAGGCTTCCCGCTCCGGTCCCGGAAGATCTTCCTGGAAATGGTGCGACAGGATCCAGCCCTCCACTTCGTCCTTGACCACGAACACCGTATTGCCTCCCGCCGCGTGGTTGGTGGTCAGGACCGGAAGCTTGACACCCTGCCTGGCCAGCTCCTTGGCGACGAGCATCCATTCGGCAGGCAGGCCGATAACGGCTATGCCCTCGGGGTTCATGCTCTTGATCTTGGTCACCACTGCGCTCATATCCGTCATGCCGGTCGTAAACTCCACCGTACCCAGGAGCTCGAGACCGTATTTCTTGAATGAGGCGGGGAAGTGAGTCTTGATGATCGGCTCGATAACCGCCGCCGCGATGTCTCCTACGATGACCATCTTCTTGACCTGGGGGTTGGCCCTGTTGAAGTAGCGCACCCCGGCGTCCTGCATGACGTCATCGGTATTCGATATCCGGAAGGCCCAAGGCCGTCCCGGAAGGGTTCCCCCCACCTTGGAACTGGTGGCCGAAATAACGGGCAAGCTCAGGTCCTTGGCCAAGGGAGCTGCGACGTCGTACTCCCCGCTCGAGTAGGGACCGAAGATGGCCAACGCCTGGTCCTTCTCTGCGCATTCCCGCACCAGGGTCACCGCTTGCTTGGGATCGAAGGGGCTGTCCTTCATCAGGACCTCCAGAGGGCTGCCGTTGATCCCGCCCGAGTTGTTGATATCCTCCTGGGCCATCTTTACGGCAATGCTCTGGGGCAGGCCGAATACGGCCACCGGCCCGCTCAGTGGCGTCAGGTAGCAGACCTTGACGGCCTTCCCGGTGGGTTTTGACACCGCTGTCGTAGGGGTGGCGGCGGGCTTCTCCGCGGGTTTCTCTGCGGGCTTGGTTGCCTCCACCTTTGGAGCAGCCGCCGTGGGGGTAGCCGGTGGCGGCGGGGCCTTGGTGGGCGTTGGCGTAGGCGCAGCGGTTGGGGCGCAGGCCGCCAACATCACGAGGGCGACCAGGCAGAGTGTGAAGAGTGCTGCCGTCGTGGATCTGTGGGGTCTCCTTCTCATCCTTTACCTCCTTCTTGGGCTACCAAGCATAACCTGGCCTGGCTGCGGAAGCCACCTGGAAACCTGCGGGCAGGTGCAGCCAGTGGCTCCATTTCGGATCTGAACTATTGGCAGAATTTCCTTGTTGGGAGACTTATGGCGGAATCCAGCGCGACGTGTGTATTTAATACCACATGTCGGAGCCATTGTCAAGGCGAAGTAGCAGACGAAGTAGCAGGCGAAGTAGCAGGCAGAGTTCAATTGGGAGGAGTTCATTATCGCCGCTTAGCACTGTGCCGAACGACGTCGGGCTAGGGCCCATCTTGTGGCAGATTGATGGCAAAATGTGGATCGCGGGGGAGTGCGTTCGCATGCGTGGACAACCATGGAGGCTCCTTGATATAATACCCGTCGTCATCCAGCGAACAAAGAGGTGTTCAAAACTCGGGAAATGCGTTGAAGGGCCTGCTCGTGCTGGACTAACGAGAGTGCTGGCCGGCCCGTTTTGCACAATGCTCCTGGCCGACCTGGGCGCCAGGGTCATCAAGGTCGAAACGCCCTGGTGCGGCGATGACGCCCGGCTGTACGGTCCCTTTATCAGCGGCGAAAGCTTGTACTTTGCTAGTCTAAACCGCAATAAGGAGAGCCTTGCCATGGACCTTAAGAGCGAAGCCGGAAGCCGTGTTTTTGTTCGTTTGGTGGAGCTAGCGGATGTCGTCGTGGAGAATTTCAGGCCTGGGACGATGGCGAAGCTTGGACTGGGCTACCCTTCACTACGCGTCCTGAACCAGCGTTTGGTCTACGCAGCCTGCTCCGGGTTTGGGCAGACCAGGCCTTACTCCCACAAGCCGGCCTATGATATAATCGTCCAGGCCATGGGCGGTGTGATGAGCCTGACCGGCCAGCCGGGCGGTGAGCCTGCTCGGGTAGGTGTCTCTATTGGAGACATTACTGCCGGCCTATACATGGCTGTTGCCATACTGGCGGCCCTCCAGTCCCGACATCAGACCGGCCTTGGACAGTTGGTAGACATAAGTATGATGGACTGCCAGGTGGCCATCCTTGAAAACGCTATTGGCCGCTTCCAGGCTACCGGCGACGTTCCCAAAGCCATTGGAAACCGCCATCCTTCAATCACACCTTTTACGTCCGTACGGGCCAAGGATGCCGGCCTGGTGGTCGCGGCAGGCAACGATGCCCTTTGGGGCAAATTATGCCAGGCGATAGGCCGCCCGGAGATGGAGAAGGATACTCGCTTCGTTAACAACGAGTTGCGCACGCGTGCCGCGGACGACTTAGGATTGATCCTAAACGAGGCTTTCACTGTTAGGGACCGGGCAGAGTGGCTCGCCATTTTGGAAGCATATGATGTGCCGTGCGGCCCCATAAACACTGTGGCTGACGTCATGGCCGACCCCCAGGTTCTGGCACGAGAAATGCTAGTCGAGATTGA
>JAUYEF010000072.1 GCA_030691635.1 Bacillota bacterium | reverse complement strand
AACGGGAGCAGCGTCGAGGCCCGGGTCGTGGACATTGACGACACTGAGAGCATCAAGGCCGTCGCGCTGCGTGAGCAGGTCGACGTGGTGGCCATCGATGAAGCCCAGTTCTTTGACGACACCCTGGTGGATGTGGTAAGGGACCTGGTCGCCCGAGGACTCAGAGTCATGGTCGCCGGCCTGGACCTTGACTTCGCCGGCCGCCCCTTCGGCCCGATGCCCGTGCTCCTTGCGCTGGCCGATGATGTGACGAAGCTCAAGGCGATATGTGTCAAGTGCGGGGAGCCTGCGTTCTACACGCAGCGGCTGATCAACGGACAGCCCGCGAGCGCCCGCGACCCGCTGATCGTCATTGGGGGCATGGAGTCGTACGAAGCCCGGTGCAGGAAGTGCTACGAGCTCCGCGAGGACTGACGCAAGCCGGGTGACGGAAGCCGGTTGACGCTCTACTCGCCGCCCCTCTCGTATGGGACGCCCGACGCCGCGGGAGGAGTGGCCCGGCGCGTGGCGCTGGCCAGGACCGCTATCGTGAGCACATAGGGTATCATCTTGATGAACTGGTATGGTATTATCTCGGACTCAACGTTCAGGGCCACGCCCTCCGAGAGGCCGAAGAGCAGCGACGCAAGCATGGCCCCGACCGGTTGCCAGTTGCCGAAGATCATAGCGGCCAAGCCGATGAAGCCGGCGCCCTGCGTCATACCTTCGACATACATTCCCGTGTGCTCTATCGCCAGGTAGCCGCCCGCCAGACCCGCGAACCCTCCGCTGATGATCACTCCTGCGTATCGCATCGCGCTCACATTCACACCCACCGTGTCGGCAGCCAGTGGGTTCTCACCAGCCGAGCGGAGCCGCAGGCCGAACACGGTCCTCTCCAGCACGAACTTCGTGGCAGGGACCAGCAGGAACGCCAGGATGATGACCGGCGACAGCGCTTTCGTGGCCGGCTCCAGCCATCCGACCAGGCTCAGGATGGGGATATCCACCGTGGGCAGCCTCGGCACGCCCGGCGTGGTGGTGGCCATCTTGAAGATAGTCGTGGCGGCGAAACGGGCCGCGCCGTAGGCGAATGTGTTCAGGGCGACACCGCTCACTATCTGGTTCACCTTGAACGTGACGCTCGTCACCGCGTGGACCGCGGCGAGGAGCATACCGGCAAGAATCGCCCCGAGCAGGCCCAGGTACGGCCCGGCGTAATAGGAACAGGTGGCTCCCCAGAACGCGCCGGTGATCATCATTCCCTCGAGGCCGATGTTGACCACACCGCTCTTCTCAGAGTAGGTCGCTCCCAACGCCGCCAGGAGCACCGGCAGGCACATGCGGATGGATGATGCGATCATCTCACTGATCTGCATGGGCACGGGCCTCCTTCTTCTGCCACGCCAGAGCGTACCGGCCGAACACCGAAGACGCCACAACTATGGCGAGTATCATCACGCCTTCCAGGATCACAGCCGTATCCATCGGTATCCCTTCCAGGACTTGGGCGCCTTCGGCGCCACGCCTCAAAAAGCTCATGAGGAATGCAGAGAGGATCATCCCGGCCGGGTTGTTCTTTCCCAGTAGCGCGACCGCAATCCCCGTGAAGCCATAGCCCTTCGGGAAGTCGATGTCCAGGTAGCCGTAGTAGCTTAGCAGGTCGCTCAGGCCGGCCAGCCCGGCCACGGCGGCGCTCAGCATGAAAGCCTTGAGGCGCACGGAGTTTGGATCGATCCCCTGGGTCTCAGCGGCCTCGGGGTTATGCCCCACAGCCCTGACTTCGAGCCCCAGCGGAGTCCGGTGGACCAGGTAGTTGACTGCGAAAGCCAGTGCGATGGCGACCGGGAAGAAGTAGTTCAGGTACACATGACGCGGGATCTCGAGCCCGATCGGCGAGAGCAGCGGGTTGAGCAGTGAATGCAGCGTGGGCATCTTCACGGTTTCGAGCAGCATGGGTGTCCGCATCCGCGGGCTGCCCATGCCGGGCACAGTCGTCTGCTGCACGTCGAGGAAGACATAGATGAACCAGTGTACCATCGAAAAGGCGATGCTGTTCATCATGATTGTCGTGATGACTTCATGCACCCCGCGGCGGACCCTCAAGAGCGCTGGCACCAGCGCCCATACCATTCCGCCCAGCATTGCAGCGGCGATGGCCATCGGCAAGTGGACGATTGCGGGAAAGCCCCGTAGCGAGAAGCCGACCCACGCGGCGAAGAAGCTCCCCAGGAAGTACTGCCCCTCCACACCGATGTTGAACAGGTTGGCGCGAAAGCCGATGGAGACGGCTACGGCGGAGATCAGCAGTGGGGTGGACCTGAACAGGATGAGTGCGATGCTGTCGAAACGGCCCAGGCTGAAAAGCACCATCGTCTTATACACCACAAGCGGGTTCTTCCCGGCGATGGCTATGACGGCCGAACCGATCAGACCGGCGAAGAGGACGGCGATAAGGGGCGTTGCGAGAGCGAGCAAGCGCAGCGTCCTGCGGTGCCTCATCGCGCCACCTCCGCCGCCGTGCCGACCATGTACTGACCGACACGCTCCACGGTCGCCTCGTCCCTATCGAGCTCTGCGACCAGCCTGCCTCTGAACATCACTCCGATACGGTCTGAGAGCGCCATCAACTCCTCAAGGTCCGCAGAGACCAGAAGGATGGCGCACCCATCTTGCCTGGCCTTCAGGAGCACGGACCGGACGAACTGGGAGGCGCCCACATCCAGGCCTCGCATCGGCTGTGCGGCGATTATCACCTTAGGGCCCGTCTCCAGTTCGCGCGAGAGAATCAGCTTCTGCTGGTTCCCGCCGGACAGCGAACCCCCGGTCACATCGAGCGACGCGACCCGCACGTCAAATTCCTTCACCGCACGTGACGCCTGCGATCGCGCCTCTCTCGCGTTTATGGCGCGTCGCAGCACGTAGTTGCTCCTGCGCTGCTTGCCCAGGAGGAAATTCTCCAGGACACTCATCTCGAGCACGAGGCCCCTCTTATGCCTGTCCTCCGGTATGTGAGCCAGCCCCAGCTGGCGTATCGCCGCGGGAGTCAGGCCCATAGCCTGCTTGCCCAGCAGAGTGATGCTCCCGCCCCGTGGCTTGCGGATGCCGGTCACGGCCTCGACCAGCTCGGTCTGGCCATTGCCCTCAACACCCGCAATCCCGTATATCTCCCCTGACCTGACAGATAGTGACACGTTGTCGCATGCCAGGTTCCCGAGTCCGCCCAGGACACTCAGGTCTCTTATGTCGAGCAGCGCAGCCCCAGGTTCGGCGGGTGGCTTGGCGAGCGAGAACAGGACCGGCCTGCCGACCATCATGCTGGCGATTTCCTCTCGCGTGGTGCTTTGGGCCTGGACGGTGCCGATCATCTGGCCCCGTCGCAGCACGCTGATCCTGTCCGCTATCTCCAGCACTTCGTCGAGCTTGTGGCTTATGAAGACGATGGTTTTGCCTGACTGCTTCAGAGCCTGCAGGTTGGCGAACAGGTCCGAGACCTCCTGGGGAGCAAGCACAGCCGTGGGCTCGTCAAGTATGAGAACTTCCGCGCCCCGGTAGAGCACCTTCAGGATCTCCACCCGCTGTTGCAGGCCGACAGACAGGTCCTGGATCTTCGCATTGGGGTCAAGCTCCATACCGTACTGCCGGCAGAGCGCAAGCACACGGCTCCTGGCTGTGGCGATATCCAGCACACCCCGGCGGGACGGTTCCATGCCGAGGATAACATTCTCGGCAACACTGAAGCGCCCGACGAGCATGAAGTGCTGGTGGACCATCCCGATGCCCAGCGCCGATGCATGGCCTGGACCCGTGATCACGACTCGCCTGCCGCGCAGCCAGATCTCACCGGAATCCGGTCTCGACAAGCCGCAGAGGATCTTCATGAGGGTGCTCTTGCCGGCGCCGTTCTCACCGACTATGGCGTGAATCTCGTGCGTGATGTCAAGGTTGATGTCGCGGTTGGCGACCACTCCGGGGAAGGTCTTGACAATGCTCCTCAATGAGATGACAGGTGTGGCTTCCATAGTGCTTCACTCCGGGCGCAGACCGCAAAAGTGGGGGTGAGCCTCCAGAGGCCACCCCCACAACACGTCACGAGCTGCTCACTTTTTGATCTTCGTCAGGTACGTCTTGAGTTCTTCGTTGCTCTGAGGGACAACGATCTCGCCCTTGACCACCTTGGTCTTGTACTCTTCGAGCTTGGCGCCTATCTTCGCAATGACATCTTTGTTGTAGTCGTTTTTTGCATAGCCGATACCGCCGTCGGACAGGCCGAAGATCCTGTAGCCACCCTCGAACTTGCCGCCCACGAAGGCCTTGATCGTTTCATATACTGCCGTGTCCACCATCTTGAGCATGCTGGTCAGAATGTACGGCCTCTGCTCGGGCTTGGCCATGAGGGCCTGGTCCGAGTCGACGCCGATGACGAACTTCTTCTTGGATGTGGCTGCCTCGATGACGCCGATGCCGGACTGGCCCGAAGCGTGATAGATCACGTCTGCCCCCGCGTTATACTGCTTCAACGCGAGCTCCTTGCCCTTCGGCGCGTTCTTGAAGGCATCACCAGTAGTGCCAACGTAGTCGATCATGACTGTTATGTTCGGGTTCACCGTCTTGACACCGGCGACATACCCGGCCTCGAATTTCTCGATCAGAGGAATCTTCATGCCACCGACAAAGCCCACCTTGTTTGTCTTGGTCGTCAGGGCCGCGGCCACGCCGACGATGAACGAGCCTTCCTGCTCCTTGAACGCCAGGCACAGAGTGTTCGAGTCTTTGGTTAACTTATCGACAAAGCCATCGATCAAACCAAATTTAACAGCCGGAAACTCTTTGGCCACTTTAGCCACGTGGTCAGTGAAAAGGAACCCCACCCCGAAGATAAGGTCATACTTCTGGCTGGCGAGCAACCGCAATAGCTCCTCGCGGTTCTCACCCGCGCCACTCGGCTCCAGCCACTTGGTCTCGATCTTGTCGGCGAACTCCTTGGCAGCCTTCTCAAGCCCGGCGTATGCCGCGTCATTGAACGATAGGTCACCTCTACCGCCCACGTCAAAGACCAGACCGACCTTCTTCTTCGCCGGTGGCTGCGGTTTGGGCTCCGGCTTCGGCTCAACCTTCGGCGGCGCAGCCTGCTGGCCGCAGCCCACGACCATAGAGGCCGCAAGCATCGCGATGAGCAGCAGAGCCAGCACTCTCCTCAACATATCCTCTCAACCCCCTCTAGTCTCCACGGACGGCCTCAACCTGTCCGCTGAGTCAGAGACAGCGTTCCACAAAGTTCGTGGTTCTCCTGCCTTCGGAGAGGGTCGGAAAATTGCATATGCTATAATATTGGCGTAAGAGGGCGTAGTAGAGAAATGCGCCGGGAGGCTGGTCGTTTTGTGGGTGTGGGCCATATTCGGGCTCGCCGCCCTGGGCATCTGGCTGCTGATTGCCGGCACCGTGAGGCTCTACACTCGGTTCGAATACACGAAGAAAAGCCTCTGGGGCCTTTACATATGCGCGGCCGCATCGTTGGGGCTTGGTTTGCATGTGGGGACATCGCGGTTGGGGCTTCCCCCGGTATTCGGGGTTCCGGTTGGCCTTGGGATAGCGGCGGCGCTTTTTGTCACGCTTGCAAGCGCGCTGACTCATGCCTGGCTTTCAGTCAAGCTTGCGAGGTATGACAGGACCATTGAGCAGCTGCTCGACCGCGAGTACGTCGAGAAGACCCGGCTCGAGGACGCGCGCGAGAAGGTGCACGGCGAGAGCCTCAAACGGCAGGGGTCAGCCCAGCGAAAGCGGGACATGGCGGAAAGGCGGGCGCAGCTCGTCTCCGCAATCGACTCCTGGCAGCAGGGCGGAGGCATAGCCCGTGTGAGATCGCTGAAGGTCGAAGAGTGGCATAAGGCCTATAAGGCCATGGATGAGCTGTCGCTGGCCAGGGAACGCGACAGGCTGAAGGCCGAGGCCCAGGCTGCATCCTCTCGCCCCGACGGCCATGAGCAGGCCCGGCAGATCAGGACGGAGCTCGCCGTGCTGGACTTGACTGTGATTGAGAGGCATATGCCCGCCGAAGACGAGTCTCCGGACATCGAAGGGCTGTTCCGCGAAGAGGAGCGAGTGAAGACCAGTCTCGAGGGCATCAAGACGGACCTCGCCGAATGGCGCAGGAAACGCTCCGATTTCCTCGGGCAGAAGATACGGCTGGACTGAGGTGACGGCATGAGCCACATCACTACGTACCGGACCGAAATCCGCCTGGATAACGCGCTACCTGTGGGCGCGTCCGTGGAGTCGAACCCGGGGTACGAGATACTGCGCCAGGCCGTCGAGGCCTGCGCCGCTGAACTTGGGCTCGAGGTGAGCCCGTTCATAAGGGACTACTATAACCGGGCGATACAGTGTGATTTCGCGCTCTGGGGCCCGAGCGTTCCGAGAGGCGTGGGTATCAAGGTCTCGCGCGCGACCGGTGCCGTGGAGTTCGTCTACGATGACTATGGCGGCTATGACCGTATCGTCAAGCAGATATGCGAGACCGTAGTGCAGAACTACCAGAGCATCGCCGTGGCCAGGGCGCTTGAGAGCCTCAACTATACGGTCGAGTATACAGAGGATGCTCACCCCATCGAAGGCCGGACCGTCACCGTCAAGGGGGTTCTCTAGCGTGCCCCGCGAAATCCGTTTCAGAATCCGCAAGGACGGTCGCGTGGAGACCGAGTTCAGCGGGTTTCCCGGCGAGGATTGCCTCGCGGAGGCCAAGAACCTCGCCGAGGCTCTCTCAAGCCTGGGGCTGAAGATGACTGTTCAAGAGGTCATCATGAAGACGCCGGCCCAGATCGAGATCGAGGTCAGCCAGGCTGAAGGGGTTACGCCAAAGGCTCAGCGGGCCAGGGTGGGCCATGAGAGTTAAGAGGGTTGACGGCTCAAAGAGCCGCGGGAACGCTAGAGCTCAGGAAGTGGTCTCGGTTGGGGTCTACCCCGACCGTATCGTCGTTTACTCGACCCCCGAGGCGGCGGCCCAACTGAGCGAGAAGCTGGCCGCGCTGGGCCTCAAGACCGTGATTGTGCGACAATCCATGTGCGGCTAGGAGGGCCCTGCGTATTGGACCTCTCTCATCTGGATTCAAAGTGGATCGAGGACGGCCTCCTCAAACGAAAGAGCAACTACTCTCCGGTCATCTGCATCGAAACGACCGACCCGAAGCGCCTCTTCCAGCTCAAGCACTTTCTGCTGACTTCTCCGGAGGGGCGCGAAACGCAGAACATGTTCATCTATGACCCGTGGGAAGGTCTCGGCCGCCTTGTCATGTCCGGCGATGAGCCTACAACTGAGCCATATAAGAAACGCGCTGCCCCCGCATCCCCGCTCGCGCAGCGCGTGCGGCAGGACGACAACGTACAGCTGACCCAGTTCAAGTCCGTGCTCAAAGAGGTCGACCCCTTCTTGAAGAGCACGCGCACTGTGTTCATACTTCAGAACGTATCGGAGTCGAGGGAATGGGAGACCAGCTTCGGGGCCGCCCTTCGCTCCTGGGCGGTCGACCCACAGGTCATCAGCAAACGCTCGACGGTCTTCATCCTGACAAGCGACGTCACATCGCTTCTCGACGAGTTCACGAGGGAGCTCTGCGTGCTCATAACCATAGATCCTTCAACGCGGGAAGAACGGGCCGGCACCGTCGAGCAGATCCGAACGGCGCTCGGCCTTGACCTCGCTCCCACAACGGAACTGGTGATGGCCACCGCCGGCCTCAACCTGCACCAGGTCGAGAGTGTGCTTCTTGAGTCATATTATAGGTCGCACAAGTTCGACCTCGCCACCATAAAGGACCTAAAATCCGAGCTTGTCAAGAAATCCGGAGTCCTCGAGGTACGGGACCCGACACACAGCTTCGCCGACATCGGCGGCTACGACGCGATCAAGAGCTTCATTAGGAAGTACGTCATCAAGGTGCTGCGGCAGCCTCAGAGAGCTGCGCGCTTCTCGCTGCCGCTTCCCAAAGGGATACTGTTCTTCGGCCCCCCGGGCACAGGCAAGAGTCTGTTCGCCAACGCGCTTGCCAGTGAGATCTCGCTCCCGTTTATCAGCCTCGCCACGGAGAATATCTACTCCAAGTGGCTCGGCGAGTCGGGCCAGCGGATGAAAAGCGCCATACGGATGGCGGAGAAGATGTCCCCGGCCATTGTCTTCGTGGATGAGATAGACCGGTTCGGCAAGAGAGTGGACGGGGCGGCAGGTTCGGCCGGCGAGGAGACCAAGCGCGTCTTCTCGCAGTTCCTTGAGTGGTTGGGCAAGCCTGACCGTGAGGCTATCATCATCGGCACGACGAACGTCCCGGAGCACTTGGACGAGGCGTTCATCAGGACAGGGCGTTTCGACTACAAAATCCCATTCCTCTACCCGGGTGAAGCGGCAAGATTCGACATCATGAGGGTGCACCTTGGCATCACAGAGGGATCGCGGAACCAGCCGGTGCCGCTGGCCATGGACCCATCTGCGCTTGAGAGCTTCCTGCGCGAAGACATCGCTCCGCTGACGCGCAACTTCTCCGGCGCTGAGATTGCTGAACTGGTCATCCGTGCCAAACGAGTGGCTTTCGACCGGAACGCCGACGCACTCGAGGACACCGACTTCCTGACCGCCGTGAAGACCTTCCGCATCGATCGCCAGCGGCGCGACGAGGTGATAAGAGAGTGCCTTGAACAGGCCCGGAAGTTCACGGACGACCAGACATTCCTCGACGAGATCGAAAGAGAGATGACTCCCTCACACCAATAGGCGCCCATAGCGCGGTAGGGGATTCTCAAGACGCCTTGTCCGCAATATAATTTCCTTGTAATCTCGCGGCCGCACGGCGGAAACACCACGCACAGGTGATTTTCTCCTTCACGTGCCGCACTGCTCCGTGAAGGGAAAAGGCTGTATCTCGTCGAACTACAGAATACAGGGTTTTAGCAACAAACCGGCCATTACTGTTTGCAGGTATTCGGTTGAAGGGGGGCGAAACGCACTCCAGCGGGGTTTGCTGGTGGCTGGCGAGAATTCGCGTGATGGTGGTTCCAAGCAGGAGGAACTTTCAGAGGCAGGTAGAACACTCTTGTGATTCAAGATATCCTCATTCTAAATCAGAGGGGGAAAGACCGTGAGGAAGAGAGCACTATTGACAGTCGTGATGATTCTGGTGGCAAGCCTGGCGCTGACCGGCTGCGTCCAGAAATCCGAGTTCGACAAGACTGTCGCGGATCTGAACGCCAAGATCAAGGCTGAGACCGACAAGGTGACAAAGGCGACCGCTGATCTGACAAAGGCGAAGGCCGATCTCGATGCGGCCACGAAGCAAGTTGCCTCGCTTCAGGCGATCGTCAACTTGCTGACGAAAGAGGTCACCATCATCGGCGCGGACGGCAAGCCGACCAAAGTCAGGGTGACGGTGGAAGACAAGGTTGAAGGTCTGATGGAGAACGCCATCAAGGCAGTCCTGAAGACCAACGCAGTGCCTGCTGGCTCAAAGCTTGAGAAACTCACGCTCAAGGCCGACCAGGTGACCGTCGTATTCTCGAAGGAGTTCAAGACCGCTTGGCCGAAGGACGTCCCAGCACAGAAGGCTGCCGTTCGCGCAGTCGTGAATACGCTGTGCGAGTTCCCGGAGGTCAAGAAGGTTCTCATCCAGACAGCTGCGGGCTATGTCAAGATCGACAAGACGACCGTTTCCAAAGCGCTCGTCAAGGATGACCCGCTGTTCAAGTAGGAGCTGAAACCCCTGCACGGTGAGGCGGCGCACAAACGCTGCCTTTTCTTTTGTCCTGTGCCCGCAGTGCGTGGGCCGGAACTGTGTAGTAGACTACAGTCACATCGTGATACGGGGGTCGTTATAGTGCCTGTTACCGACGTTCTGGTCATCGGAAGCGGTGGAGCGGGTCTCGTTGCGGCCTGCGCCGCCAGGAGAGCGGGGGCCACGGTGACTCTCGTGACGAAGTCGCTGCCCGG
>JAUYEF010000018.1 GCA_030691635.1 Bacillota bacterium | reverse complement strand
ATGTGCGCCCGTATCAGGCTCTGCCCGACTATGGGGACAAGGTTCGTCCCAATGCCCTTCTTCTCAAGCGCGGAGAGGTACTCGCCAAAGGTCCGCCATGCCCAGCTCATCGCCTTGAAGTCCTGATCAGACGCGAGCGCGTCGATGGCGCCGGGCATGAACGCGAGCCCCGACGCATCGATGGTCCTTGCGGCCTCACCGGCGCCGGTCGCGCCGACCGAGACTATCTTGCCGCCCTTGATCGCGACATCAGCCTCGAACGGCTCCTTCCCCCCGCCGTCGTATATGCGGCCGCCCTTTATCAAGATGTCGTACATGGTCTCACTCCTCAACTAGGCATGTCCCGTGTATTTCGCGCCCTTGCTGCGAATTCACCTGCCGGTTGTTGTTGGAGCACCTGCTTCGACCGTACGAGCATCCATAAGGCGTCGCCTTCGCGGCCCAACTGACTTCCGGAAGCATAGATCGCCGGAGAATCTAGCTTCGTGGCAGCTAGATGCTGGGCAAAAGTAGCTTCCCAGAAGGCATATCCACCCTAACCGTCTTCTAGGAGTATAGATCGCCCGGAGGACTAGCTTCCCGGCAGCTAGTTCTTCCGAAGAAGTGTCTCCCCGGTAGTCACATCCGAGCCGGCGGTTTCCCCGTGTGTTGTGAAGGGGCCATTCAGGAAGTGAGAAGGCGCCCCGAGGGCGCCTTCCACGGATTTCGTCAACCTCAGCAGGACCATACGGGGCCCTGCTGAGGCCATCTGTTGCGCACGACTACTTCAAGATCTTGATCCATGTGCCGAACAGGAATTGCAGCCTGCCGATGACCAACGACATACGGGCCATGACCGTGTTGCCGAAAGCAGCCCCGAAGGCGACCATCATCACCCAGCGGCCTGCCTCCGCGGAATGCTTGAGAATCCCGATCCGCCCGTACGACGTGAAGAAGAAGTACGAGATGGTCGCGACCACGGACAGCATGAAGATCCAGTTTGACACGGTCTTCATCGGCGTCATGGTGGCTGCGACCTGCCGCACGAGGCTTGCGTCCAGCGCGCCACGGATGGACAGCGCGGCCGCCAGGCCTACGAGGAACGCGATCGGCAGCCTCGAAAGCAGCGCCGCAGACCTGCTCTTGGCGAACCGGCCGTACAGCAGCAGCCCAAGGCCCAGCGGTATGATCATCCACCACGAACCCTTGGTGGTCAGCGGCTTCCACGCCTGCTCGACGATGTTCTGGTAGCCCATGACTATCGCCTGGGCGGCGCCTATGCCGACGAACAGGTGCTCGGCGAACTTGAACAACGGGTTGTCCTTATACAAATAGCTGTATGCGAAAATCGTGAGAACGGCGGCAATCCACACGCCTGAACTCGTGCTCATTTACCGCCACCGCCTTTCTTCCGGGCCGACAGGTACCCTATGTTGCCGACGGCGATGGCCAGGATCACCACAAGGTGGCTCAGAGACTGCGCGTCCATACCACCGATTGCGGCGCCGGGCGTATTGATCAACAGCTCGTACTCAGCACCGCCGCGCATTCCTCCCAGGAGCCCGCGGCACTGGCCCGATTGCACGTAAGGCATCATAGTCGGGATGCAGACCGCGGTGACGCCGCCGGTGACCGGGATTTTGTAGGGAGACTCGATCTGCCTGAGGTAGTCCACCAGCGTGTTGCCGGGCATGAAGTCTACGACCAGCGCCACGTCCTTGATCCCGGATATCGACTTCATCAGAGGGATGTCCTTGGTCGGCGTGCGGTAGTAGTCCTCAGTGTACAGCGCGCGAATGTCCCGGCCCATGGCCGCAATGACCACGTCCAGCCCGGCCTTGTACGGCATGATGACGTGGTCTTCGCCGTACTTCATGTTGTACTTGGGCCCGTACGTCTGCCAGGCCCTCTCTGCGTACATGACCGAGGACAGGTCAAGACTGACCTGGATGATCTTGGCCTTCTTCCGCATCAAGTGCTGCACTATGGCTGCATGCTGAGGCCACATCTCTGCGTCTGTCCCGGGGCTATAGCTCGGGGACACGATCACGACCGCCCCCGGTTTCAGCGCCTCGACCGTGTCGTAGACCGTTTGCGCATCCTTGCTGATCGAGAGCGGAAGACCGAGCGGCCTCATCAGAGGGATGAAGAGCGAGAGAACGAGGACCACATACCACACCCGCATATCGATCTTCTGGAGGTTCATCTAGCTGCCACCTCCGGTTCCGGCGCCGCCGAACTGGGACCTTTCGATCCCGAGCACGACGCGCAGGCTGAGGCCGATGGCTCCGAGGGCGGCGCCTATCGTGACGCCCCGGAACCCGGCCGTGGTGCCGACGTTCTGAATCCAGGACTTGACCGCCGGCATCCCGGAATAGATGACCTCACCTATGCCGACGCTACCCAGCATCACGAGGATGGCGGTAACCAGCAGCACCGTGGCCTGGGCGGTCCGAATACGGAAAGCGCGGTATGCTGCGGACAGCATGAAGAACGCGTTGAACGAGAAAACCGTCGCGGACAGAGGTTGAAGCATGTTGTCGAACACGTACTTGTACCAGACGTGCGTTGATCTCAACAGCACACCGATCAGCGTGAACGCGATCAGGGAAACCAGGAGGACCATTGAATAGAAAGCGTCCTGCTTCTGCGTTTGCAGCCGCTTCACGTGGATCCTCAGCAGGTTGGCACCTCCAAGGCCCGTCGCAAACGCGGAAATGATGACACCCCAGTTCATCAGCTCGCGGGACAGCAGGATGAGTCCATCCTGCTTGATCCAGAAGTCAAGCAGTACCACTATGCCGACGAACATGGTGACGAAAATCGGCAACTGGGTAAGAAACACCTACTATCCCCCCTTACTTCTTGAGTAGATTGGCCAGACCGGGGCTTCCCATGGTGCTGAGCAACGAGCCCAGCACAATCAGTCCGAACGCGAGATACTTGCCAAAGTCCTGTGCGGTCAGGCAACCGACTTGAACCGGCTGCCTCTCGATGTACGCGCTTGCCGCGAATATCTCTTCCCCGATAAGAGTATAGTCGCAGGCCGCGACAAAGAACGGGATCTGGTGCGTGTTGGCGGTACCCGCGATCTGTATTGCGCCGACGAAGTTGCCGGTCTCGGCGAGCATCATTGATTCGGCGTAGAAGTATCCGATCATGATGTTGGCCGCTATCTTGTCGCGGTTCATCACGCCGATGACGGCAGACACGTATGCGTTCTGCTGTTCGGACAGGTATCTGATGTCATCGGGATTGTACGCATCGGGCTTGCCCGCCTCAAGGAACGCCTGGCGGACGATTTCCTCGGTCACTGGGTGAGCTTGAGGGCTCTGGTTCGTGACAATGAGCCGGCAGCCATACTTGGCTGCGGTCAGCGCGGTGTGCCTGAGCATCGCGAACCCGGCGAAGGTCTGCGCTCCGTGCTCGGCGTCGAACAGCCCGCGGCCCAGACTGAAGTGCACCGGCCTGCCGAGTTCCGTCGCTCTACCGATGGCCTCGTCGAAGGCATCAAGGCCCGTGACCCGGCGGATCGGGATGATCCCGGTCACCTTGAAACGATTGGTCGCATACCACGTGGCAGCACAGAACAAAGCAAAGAAGATGAGATGGGTCATGCGTCCGGGGATCAGCGTCATGTTTTCACCTCCCTTCTTGGTGGAATGTGATAAGGGAGTTAGGAACCATGATGCATGGCTTTCAGAGAGATCTTCATCAGGGATTGGACAATTCCTTCTGCTCATCCACGTAACGCACAGGCCGGTAAGCAGACGATAAGGATTTGACGCCATTCTCAAACGGCATGGCCTATGGAACCATATGTCGCCATCAAGGGAACATTCCGCATTCTGGTATGTAGTAACCCAGGGGATTTCGGGTGTGGGGGGCTGCAGGTGGAATCACAACGTCAGACACGACGGCCGCGTGCGCTATTCCTTGTTGCACTGCTCGCACTCGTGGCGCTTTCAGCCAGCCTCCTGATCCAGCCCCCATCGCTCCAGCGCAGAGAAGACCTCGACCCGGACGACCCGCGAGCCCGGGCCGCTCTGGAGCATCTCTGGAAGGACTCCTCAACAGACTCGCTCATCTCGAGAAGCAAGATGCTTGGCGCATGGCTCTACCAGGCCGGAGACGGTTACCGCGTTGAGGTCGGGCTGGAGGATGACCGCGAGTACTCATGGCTGCTCTGTGTGTCATTTGACGGGCGTAGCATGCCCATTGCCGGCTCGTGTGACCCATGGACCGCCAGGAGCCTGCCGCGGTTTTTCGGCCGCGTCGCGCTCACTCTCGCCGTCCTGCTCCCACTGTGTGGCATAATCATCCCCTATACGTTCGGCGTGAAGTGCCCAGACTGTACCAACAGGGCTTTCCTCCCCACCCTGACGCGGGCTGCGGACACAATCATGTACCACGGCGGGTTCGACGCAGAGGGATTCGACCTGCCCCCGGTCGTAAAACGCGAGTTCATATGCCCTGCGTGCGGTTACCGGAGGATTACTTACAGGGTCGGCGCGTGGTATGGCGCGCCTGGGCCGCTCAGGGCCATCCTGGGTGCCGCCACACGCCTTTCCCCGCTGGCCGAGAAGCTCGACATCACCATGGACAGCTGGAAGCGAACACTGAGGGAGAAGGCACGTTTCAAGAACTATGGCGAGTGGAAGGCATACTTCGAAGAGCTCAAGCAGAGCGAACATGAGGAGCGACCGTAGCGCCCGCCAGGTATCTGGCACGGCCACCGAAGCGGCGCCCAGATCCCGGGCGTCGCTTCTCGCAGCGTACCCAGAGGCCTCTCACAGCCGGCTCACAACCAGGTTACCGGACTCGTACCTTCGAAGGCCAGCGCGGAAGACCAGCACGGACAGCATGATGAATCCCGCCGCCGCAGCGGTCACGCCGAGCACGTACGGCCATGAGAAGGACCGCATCAACCCGATAGGCAGATAGCTGATGAATCCCGCTGGTATCACGGTGAACAAGATGATCTTGATCCAGCCGTCGTATATGGCAGTCGGGTACGTCGAGAAGTGGACAATAGTCTGGGACAACTGGTTTGCGAAAGTCTCCGAGTTGCCGATGAAGAACGCCAACGACTGCGCCAGGATGACGAAGCACGTGTGGAATATGCCCGAGAGCAGAGCCCCGTAGGCGAATAGCAGGCATCTTACCGGCGTCGGATCGCCCATCAAGGCGAACACGAGCAGCCCGAAGGCAATATCGCCCCATCCTGACGCAACGCTCCGGCTGATCAGAGCGTGCAGCAGCACGCTCTTGGGCTGGGTGAGGTAAACATCCAGTTCTCCCCTGGCGATGAGGCGGGCCAGATTGGAGGCGTTGCCGAAGAACACGACTCCGAAGCCGTAACCTGTCGCCAGCAGTGACCAGAGCCAGACGACGTCCTGACGTCCCCAACCCCTCACCACAGGGAAACGGTCGAAGTAGAAGATCCAGAACACCAGCCACATGCAGTCGTTGATCAGCATGCTGAAGATTCGTGCCGCGAAGGAGGCTCCGTACTCCACTTCCATTGACACGTTGGCGACCAGGTATGCCTTGATCAAGCCCACCGCGCCCGACAGGCCGCTGGTCCGGGCGCTCCCCGCGCGGTCCTGCGTCAGGCTGCTATCCTCCCTGGACACTGGCGTGTTTCACCCCCTGCCGGTAGACAAGGTTGAGGACGACTGAGAAAACCGCGATCCAGGCGACTTGCCGCAAGAAAACCGGCGCCGTTCCGGAGGCCTGCACGTGCCCCGTGAAGATCCTTGCCGGCTCATAGATCATGTACCTTGTTGGAAGCACCGCAGCAACTCGCTGTACCGGAGCAGGCATGAGCTCCAGAGGCAGCATCACACCGCCCAACAATAAAGCGACGCGGCTGTACAACAGGTAGAAAGACTGAGTCTCCTCGAACCAGAAGGCCAGCAGCCCAATCCCCGCCGAAACCACGAAGTGCAGCGTCGTGCCCAACACGATCGACAACGTGCCCACCAGCACCGACGCGATTGGAAACCGGATCAACCCGACAGTCAGCGCGGCGACCGCGCCGCCCAGTATGATGTTGGCGGGGACACGCACCAGCGTCTCCCCGATGTATGTGGCGTAGTGGTAGAGGATGAAGTTGTAAGGTCGCGACAGTGAGTAGGCGATCTGGCCGGACTTGACGTCGTCGTCCATCGCTGCGGCGGCCCGCACCTGCCCGAGCGTGATTGCTTCGGTAAGCACCAGGTACCAGAGCATCTGGGTGACTGAGAAGCCTGCTATCGTGGACTGGCCCGTCACCCTGTAGGTGACAGACCAGAGCTGAGAGAACGTGAAGATGATCACGACAAGGAAAACCTGCCTGAGCACGGTGTCAGTGATGTAGGCAAGGCTCGACTTGGCTGTGATGACGCCGATCGCCCAGTACTTGAGCGCGCTTGCCCCCAGGCTGGACACCCTCCTGCCGCTCATCATCGCTTGACCGGGCCCGGCGGACGACTCCCCTCGACCTCTACCGCTCGTCGCTGCTCGACCTCTTCCAATCGTCGCTCGGTGTACATTTTCGCGACAATATCCTCAAGAGGTGGGTCCTGGATGTTAACATCTACCACCGTGTGGTGCGCAAGGATATGGGACAGCACCTCGCCGACGGCATGTTCAGTCGTGTCGACCTCAAGTTTGACCCCATAGTCTTTGGACTTGAGGACTGTCGCCCCAGGGCACGAGAATCCATCGGCAACGTCGGCGAGGCGCAGGTCTATGATCTTGCTCCGGAAGTGCTGCTGTTGAAGAGACCGCAAGCTCCCGTCATACATTATCTGCCCGTGGTTGATGACCACGACCCTCTTGCAGAGTTTCTCGACATCACCGAGGTCGTGCGACGTGAGCAGTATCGTCACCCGCTCTTCCGTGTTGAGAAGGTGTATCAGGTCGCGTATCCTCTGCTTCGCCACCACGTCCAGCCCTATCGT
>JAUYEF010000003.1 GCA_030691635.1 Bacillota bacterium | reverse complement strand
TTGACTGACATTATCCCTTGGCAATTAGTCACTGACAGAATCGTATGACAACAACACGCGGAGGCTTACCAAAACACGCCTCTGGGCGGGCGCTACCTTGACCTTCAGGCACGCGCATCGGGCGCGCAGAGCCACCCCGCTCTGGAGGCTATGATCTTCAACACCCTGTACGCCTTCTGCAGCCGCTATTACGACAGCGGCGACTTCCTCTCCAAGCGCCGTTACAGCCGCAACGAGAAGTACGCCATTCCCTACAACGGCGAAGAGGTCTATCTCCACTGGGCCAACCACGATCAGTACTACATCAAGACTGGCGAGTATTTCACCGACTATCGCCTCAAGGCTCCCAATGGCGTTTCCGTTCACTTCAAGTTGAAGCAGGCCGACGTGGAGCAGAACAACGTCAAGGGCGAAGACCGCTTCTTTGTGCCGCTATCCCAAGAGGCCCAATTCGATATGCGAGCACAGGAGGTCGTCATCCCATTCGAGTACCGGCCGCTCACCGCGCAGGAGCAGGTAAAGTACGCCGGGCGCAACCAGCAGGACAGCATCCTCGCAGAGGCGCCTACCGCCATCTCAGACGCGCTCAAGATGCACACCGAGGCTTTGGCCGCGGTAGGCGCCGTCCATCACAAGACGGCTGACGGGGTGGACGTTTCGTACCTGGAGCACCACCTGCGCCAGTACACCCAGCGCAATACGTCTGACTTCTTCATTCACAAGGACCTCAAAGGCTTTCTCACGCGCGAGCTGGACTTCTACCTCAAAAACGAAGTGCTCAGTCTCGACGAACTGGAGGCTGCCGGAGAGTCCCGCACCGAGGGTTGGTTCCAGATCATGCGCGTCATCAGGGCCATCGGCGGCCGCATCATAGAATTCCTCGCCCAGATCGAGGACTTTCAGAAGATGCTTTTCGAGAAGCGCAAGCTCATCACCGAGACGCAGTACTGCATCACGGTGGGCAACATCGCCGAGGCGTTCTATGCCGACATCGCCGCCAACGATGCCTCGTGGCAGGAATGGAAGGCGCTGTTCCACATTGACGAGGAACAGACCAACCTGTTCACCAACGGCAAGAGCAAGAGGGACAAGCGCATCGCCTTCCTCAAGACACGCCCGACGCTGGTCGTAGACACGAAGCACTTCGACCAGGACTTCCGTGACCGGCTGCTGGCCAGCTTCGACGATCTGGATGGCATGACCGACGGCCTGCTCGTTCACAGCGAAAACTTCCAGGCGCTCAACCTGCTATTAGAGAAATACCGAGGGAAGGTCAAGTGCATCTACATTGACCCTCCTTTCAATGCTGACTCATCCGAAATAATTTACCGGAACTCTTACAAGCATTCTAGTTGGTTATCACTCTTTGAGAATAGAGCACGAATAGCCATTTCGTTTCTTACAAACGACTTCGTATTTATCACCGCTATTGATGAGGTTGAGCAAGAGGTGCTTGGTCGTTTGCTCTTGAAGCTTTTCCCATCCTGTGAGAAGAGTTGTATAACTGTCGTCCACAATGCAACAGGTCAACAAGGCGTTAATTTCTCGTATACGCATGAATCCGCCTATTTTGTGTTTCCAAAGCCCGGTAGATACATCGGACTCGAGGACAGGTCAGATAATCCCGACGTACGTCCTCTGAGAAATGTATCGAAAGGAGCTCATCTAAGGAGCGATGCAGCAAACTGTTTTTACCCCATCTTTATCAAAGATGGGGTAATCATAGGTTTTGGAGAGGTTAGTCCTGAAGACTTTCATCCCCCCGGGATAAATGTAGTTCGGGATGATGGGATCATTGAGGTATTCCCAATTGATCCACAAGGCACCGAACGGAAATGGGTCTTTGCACGGGATACAGTTGAGTCAATCCTTGACGAGCTTGAACCTAGATATGACAAAGCCAAAGGGATTTGGGATATTATCAGGACAAAGAAGAGGTTTAACTATAAGACGGTTTGGACAGGGCCAAGGTACTCTGCGAATAGTTACGGAAGCAGAATACTGAATGAGATCCTGCCTGGAAATTCCTTTACTTTCCCCAAGTCGATTCACACGGTCAGAGACTGCGTGGATGCAGCTCTTGGCAACAGACTTGAAGGTTGTATTCTAGATTTCTTCGCCGGTTCTGGAACAACTGGACATTCCATCATAAATCTGAACCGCGAGGATGGTGGCACCCGCAAGTTCATCCTCGTCGAGATGGGCGAGTACTTCGACACCGTATTACTGCCGCGCATTAAGAAGGTGACGTACAGCCCGGAATGGAAGGACGGCAAGCCCAAGCGCATGGCCACCCCCGAAGAGGCCGCACGCAGTCCACGGATCGTGAAGTACATCCGCTTGGAATCGTATGAAGACGCGCTGAACAACATTGAGGTCAACGAACAGGCCGGACAAGCGGCGCTCAAGTTCGACGACTACATGCTTTCCTACATGCTGGACTGGGAGACGCGTGAAAGCCCCACACGGCTCAACCTGCGGCAACTGGCAGCGCCGTTCGCCTACAAGCTGCGCATCACGCGCAACCAGGCGACGCACGAGCAGGTGGTGGATGTTCCCGAGACCTTCGCTTATCTCCTGGGCCTGCACGTCAGGACGCGGCGCGTCCATGACGACAATGGCCGCCGCTATCTGGTCGATCGCGGCGCGCTCGACCACCGCGAGGTGGTGGTGATCTGGCGCGATACCGCCGAGTGGGAGCAGAAGGAGTACGAACGCGACAGGACCTTCGTGGCCGAGCAGAAGCTCGCCGAGGGCACGGACGAGGTCTTCATCAATGGCGACAGTCTCATTCCCGGCGCGCGGAGCCTGGACGGAGTATTCAAGAGCCGTATGTTCGCGCCGGTGGGAGCGTAAGCGATGCCGCGACAATGGACCGCTTCCCCCATCGCTGTTCCTCGGGCAAGCGCCGCTGACTATCTGAAGCTGGAGAAGCGCCTTCTACTACTTGCCTGGCTAAACAGCCTGGTTGGTTACAAGACAAACGCTGAGCTCTTAAGCGACATCAAGCAGGCCGGCGAAGGGTTTGATGCCGATGGCCGGAGCTACGTCTATCACCACCTGGTGGGCCGGGGAGCGAAGCTCAAGGTGGGGCTCGCCGACCTTCAGCAGTACGATGACAACATTCGCAACCACCTGGCTGCCATCAACCAGCGTCGGCCCGAGCCGATCACGCTGCGCTACTTCCAGCACCTTGCGCTGCTATACACGGAAGTCTTCCTGGACTTGCGGTTCAACCGCCCGGCGACACTGCTGCAGATGCTCAACGAGTTCGTGCGCAGTCTCAACGCCCGCAAACCGGCGGGCGATCCGCTGGAGCCGGAGTTCGCAGAAGCGGACTTGAACAAGTTGGCCTACTGGATGGCTACGGGCAGCGGCAAGACACTGATCCTGCACGTCAACCTGCGGCAGTTCCTGCACTACCACAAGAAGCCGTTGGACAACATCCTGCTCATCACAC
>JAUYEF010000002.1 GCA_030691635.1 Bacillota bacterium | reverse complement strand
CCAGCACCGGGAGGATGTTCAGGGCCGCCCGGGGCTCAGCGGGCTGCGACACAAGACCACCTATAAGGTGCCTTTAGCGGCGGTCGAGATGCTTCGCTCGCTGGCGCAGGACCTGGGGCTTCAGACCAACCAACAACGTCTGGCTGAGTCAGGCTGGGGCGACCGCAGCGTGAGCGGCGAAGAGACTGACTTCGCGGGGTTACGGTTTGTCCCTGGTGCGGAGACCGCGGTCCTCACCAGCCCGCACGAAGGCGACCTTCAGGACATCTGCCGCTGGGTTGCGGACGCACGACGCCAGGCGGACTGGGTAGTCTTCAGCTTGCACGCTCATGAGAAGGGCGCTGATCGTCATACTCCGGCAGCGTTCGTGGTGGAGGCGTGCCATCGTGTGATTGACGCAGGGGCCGACGTCGTCGTCGGGCACGGGCCGCACGTCCTACGGGGCATCGAGGTGTACCACGGCAGACCCATCTTCTATAGCCTCGGGAACTTCATCTACCAGAACGAGACTGTTCGGAGGTTGCCCGCGGGCTACTACGAACAGATGGGCCTGGGTCCGGGTTCGACACCGGCCGACGCATACGACGCACGTTCGGACAAGGGCCGGCGAGGACGGCCCGCGGATCGCGCCTTCTGGGAAGCAGTGCTGGCGCGGGTCACCTTCAGGTCCGGGAAGCTCGAAGCTGTAGAGCTATATCCGGTGGAGGTGGGCTTCGGGCGCCCTCGGAGCCAGCGCGGACGGCCGGTGCTTGCCTCCGGCCAGGCAGCTGAGGACATCCTGGCGAAAATGGACCGGCTTTCCCGGCTGTTCGGCGTCCGGGTCGACGCTGAAGGTGCGATTGCCCGCCTCTCCTGGGGCACTGAAGGAGGTACGAAGGCGTGAAAATCACTAAGGTCGAGGCTGCCGCGTACCGGGTTCCGGTGAAGGTGCCCCTGAAGTCCAAACCGATGCACCGTGAGGCCGTGGTCGCCCACGTGGAAACCGACGAGGGGTTGGTAGGGTACGGTCTTACCGGGCACATCCTCAGAGAAGGCGTCGTCGCCTTCATCAACCGCGAGGCCGGGCCGTTCCTGGTGGGGCGGGATCCGCTGCCGAGCGAGCGGGTCTGGCGAGACCTGTACCGCACTTTCAACGTGCGAACTCTCAGCGGAGCATGGAGCTCCGCCGTGAGTGCGATCGATATCGCCCTTTGGGACATCCGCGGGAAGCACTACGGAGTGCCGACCTCGCAACTGCTCGGGGGTGCGCGGACGAAGGTTCCGGCCTATATTACGTTCGGTCTCATGGAGTACAGCCGCGAAGAGCTGATTGAGGTCGCGAGGATGTTCCTTGACGAGGGTCAGGACAAGCTCAAGATGGTTGTGGGCATCAATGGCGCCAATGACCCAGCAGAAGATGCGGCGCGGATCCGTGCGGTTCGAGAGGCAATCGGCGATCGCGTGGAACTAATGATTGACGCCAACTACCTCTTCAGCTACCCCAAAGCTCTGCGACTCTGCAAGCTCGTTGAAGACTGTGACTTGAGCTGGTTTGAGGAGCCGGTGTATGGCAACGACTTCCGGCTGCTGGCCGACCTGCGGCGCAACACGTCCGTCCCGATCGCAGCGGGACAGACCCTCGGGCACATTTGGCATCACCGTGAGTTGATCGTCAATGGGGCAGTGGACTACAGTCAGCCAAATGTGTGCTACGTCGGCGGCTATACGGAAGCGCTCAAGGTTGCTGCCCTTGCCCACGCTTTCAACCTGCCGATCGCCAACGGCGGCGGTTGGCCGCACTACAACATGCACCTCCAGGCTGCCGTGCCCAACGGGACGCGCGTCGAGTTTCACTACTTGATGTGGAAGACAGAAGATGCTTTGTTCCTTGATACGGCTCAGGCAATCAAGGGGTGGGTAGAGATACCGCAGGTACCAGGTTTGGGAATGGAGCTGTCGCCTGAGGCAGACCGCTACTTGATAAGCACCTAAGAGGGTCGTCGGCATCACGGCTACGAAGTTAGTGTTTTGTGAGCCTGTCTGTCCACTGCGGGGCGTCGGGCGGGTCCCGACGCCCCGGTGGGGGCCAGGCAACAGGTTGATACGCGACGAAAGGCTTCGGTATCACGTCTACTGCTTCCCGTCTGAGCGACGTCCTGCCTGCTCATCGTGACTGAGCCCCCCACGCTGTATAATGAGCGCGATAGCTCGCTGCCCTTAGCGAAAGGCCACTCTGGTCTCGGCAAGGCAACTCTTCCGCAGTTGCTGAAGACGCAGACCGCGGCCATTGGCCAATAGCGGGTGCAAGGAGAGATGACAGACATGGCACCTCCGATCCTGGTTGCCTACGCGACGCGGTGCGGCTCGACTGGAGAGGTGGCCGGCGCAATCGGTGCCCGGTTGCGGGAACTGGGTCATGAGGTGGAGGTCAGTCAGACCGGTCAAAGAGATCCGCTCCATAGACGGCTTCCGCGCGGTCGTGCTCGGAACGCCTTTCTCATTGGCTCCATGCATCAAAGATGCACGGGAGTTCCTGCAACAACACCGTGACGCACTCGCGCGGATGCCGGTTGCGCTGTTCGCCTCGGCCCTATCGCTGCCGATGACGACGCGGCGGCCGCCCGGGCGCAGCTTGATGGGGCTCTGGCTAAAATGCCCTGGATCAGGCCTGTTGCAGCGGAAATGTTCGTTGGCAACAAGCTCCGCTTTCTGGACAAGCTGGTGGCAACTCTGCCCGTCAGCCCGCTCCGCGGCATGACTGCGCACGATGACCGTGACTGGGGGGAGATCAGGGCATGGACTGACGCCGTCCATGCAGCCCTTAAGGTCGAGCAACCTGCTGTGCGGCCATAGGAGGCACTCTAGCCCAGTCACCCCTCTCCTCCCAGCTACATACGGTATCAAGCCAGAAACTCTGCGTGAGAGGGGAGTCCACATGTACGGAGGTCATCCACGGGTTCCTCAGCACTGCCCCCCTGGGTTCACCGGGCGATACACGGTCTGTCCTCCGGGGACACGATGTTCTTCATTACACAAGCGGTTTGGACTGTCTCTCATGGAGTGTCTCTGAGCGCCCTGATAGCAGCAAACCCCCATATCACCAATCCTAACCTCATCTTCCCTGGGGACGTCCTGTGCGTGCCGCCCATGGTCCCACCGCCGCCGCCCCCACCCCCGAAGAAGGAGTGTCCGTGTCCGGTCACATTGAAAGACTTCATCAACCGCCAGGTAGAGGTGACCACGGTGTGTGGCGTGGTTACCGGAATGCTGAGTTTCGTCGCTGACACTTCGATTACGCTGGCGGATCCCAAGACGTTCCGCATAGCCGTTGTCCTGTGCAGGAGATCCGTTTCGTGCGGATTCAGCGGCACCACAAGGGGGAGTAGGCAGTGTGCTGCGATTGCAGGAGACCGAGCTGACCGTGGTTCAGTGCGGGAAGGTGTGCTTTGTCAAGATGACGGGATAGCCCTGCTGGGCGCGCCGGAGAACCCCGGCCCCTCGCCATTCGGCGAGGGGCCCCTTTGTTAATCGCGCAGGGACCCGCACGACCAGACTAGCGGGGTTCTCAGCTACGCGAAAGGCCTGTCCATCGCCAGACTCGGCTG
>JAUYEF010000077.1 GCA_030691635.1 Bacillota bacterium | reverse complement strand
AAGGTCGATAGTCAGGAGAGAATCGGCGCGTGGTTCGAGCATTACTTGAAGGTGCAAGGGTGGTGCGGATCTAGTAGCCGGACCGGTATCGGAGCCAGTCGCGGAGCTGGTGCCGCAGCCAGTCGCGCGCCGGACGGACCTGACTGCCGGGCGGTCCGTTCCGGTGGCGAATAGACTGCCAGGAAGTCCATTCGGCGGGCGATCGGTAGTCCTGGACTACCATTGGGACGGACCTGACTGCCGGACGGTCAGTTCCGCGGGCCAACGGACTGCCGGGCGGTCTGTTCCGCCCACACCTCATCAGGCACTTCTTGCAGAAGCCCTCCGGCCACACCTGATGGGCGCCTCGCCAGTTATCACGGCGCCGCCAAGTCACAAATGCTTCCATTCACCCCAATACGAAAAACGCGCTCTAGAGAACGGCAATAGGAAAAACGCACTCCGGTGATGAAAACCTAATCTACACGATTTCACATGCGCAGGAGGGGACTTTCACGAAATGGCGCCAACCAGGGAAGAACTGAAGTCAAGAATCGAGCGTTTTGTCGACCAGATCTCCGACGAATTGATCGAGCTGAGCCTGCAGATACACGACGAGCCGGAACTGGGCCATCAAGAAGTCAAGGCTTGCGGGCATCTCACGCGGTTTCTGTCCAAACACGGCATGACCGTGACCACTGGTACTGCCGGCATGCCGACCGCGTTCAAGGCGACGTTTGCAGGCCGCGAGCCTCGCCCGGTCGTGGCTTTTCTCGGCGAGTATGACGCGCTTCCGGAGATCGGCCACGCATGCGGCCACAACATCATCGGCACCAGCGCCGCCGGCGCCGGGGTGGCGCTCGCGTCGCTCGGGTGCGATCTTCCCGGCGCCGCATGGGTGCTTGGGACCCCCGCCGAGGAAACCGCCGGGGGAAAAGTCACCATGGCCCAGCAGGGCATCTTCTCAGACGTCAATGCTGTGATGATGATGCATCCCACCACAGGCGAATCCCGAATCGGGGGCACCAGCACGGCCACGCACGGCTTCACCATACGGTACAAGGGACGTCCCGCCCACGCTGCGGGCGCTCCGCAGAAGGGCATAAACGCCCTCGACGCCGCCACAATCTTCCTCACGTCAGTCGGGCTGCTCAGGCAGCACGTTCCCGAAGAGGTCAGGATGCACGGGATCATCACAAAGGGCGGCGACGCCGCCAATATCATCCCTGAGCTGACTGAGATCCGCTACCTGGCCCGGGCGAAGTCGCGTGCGGTCCTCGACGCCGTGGTGGAAAGAGTCAAGGCCTGCATTCAGGCCGGCGCCATCGCGACTGGATGTGAGGTAGAGGTGCAGGACCGCCGAGGGTATGAGACGACGAGACACAACAAAGTCATGGCCAAGGTACTGAGGGAGAACTACGGCAGGGCCGGAATCGGCGTCAACCCAGAGCCAAGGGACGGGAAAGGATCGACAGACCTCGGAAACGTGAGCCAGGTCGTTCCTCAGGCCTGCGCGTACCCGGCCATCGCGCCGGACACGGTGGCCGGCCACTCACGCGAACTCTGCGCCGCTGCGGGTTCCGACGAAGGGCACAGAGTCCTCATCGCATCCGCGAAGGCCATGGCCTGGGCGGCCATCGACCTGATGCTCGATCCGGCGACCCTTGAATCCGCCTGGGATGAGTTTCGCAAGTCACAGTAAAAGTAAGCGCATCCGGCGAGGGGCGGTAACGATAGCAGTAATCTAGAGACCAGGTGATTTCCTACGCGATCCGTTCGTTCTTGGCTGACCTCGGTGTTCGGCGACCGCACCAGAGAGTACATCTTGATGATCACCGCTGCGACGCTCCAATCGCTGCTCTGGTCAACCATGTTGCCTGTTGTGCCCCTTCTTGCCAGGTCGCTCGGGGCGACAGAGTCTCAGCTTGGCGCCATCGCCATGATGCCGGCGCTCATCGCGATCGGGCTGAGCCTACCGGCCGGGGCTCTCTCGACCAAGTACGGTAAGCGGGCGTCTTTCCTGGCAAGCGCAGTGCTCAGCACCGCCGGCGGCCTCCTGTACTACCGTGCAGGCAACCTTGGAGGCATAGTGGTCCCGCAGTTGCTTTTCGGCCTCGGGAACGTGCTCTTCTGGCCGACGGAGAAGGCTTATCTCACCGAACTGGTCCCCGAGCGCGTCCGCGCGCAGGTGGTGGGCTACTCGATGGCGATCTCGGCTGGTGGGGGCACCTTCGGACCTCTGATCGCCGGCTACCTCATAGACACGGCCGGCTTCACGAGCGTATTCGTGTTCTACATGTTTCTCGGAGTGGTGTGCACCCTGGTGTCGTACGCACTACCCCGGGGGGAACGCCAGGCGAACATTTCCCTGCTGCGGTCCCTGTCCGGCGGGATAGGCCAGGCCCTCGTCCTCCTGCGAAGACCGGTGATCAAGGTCACGACGGTAACAACCTTTTTCCAGTTCGCAGCCATATCGGTTGCTGAGTACTTCGTGCCGGCATACCTGAGAGAAGCGGGGTTCTCCGCCACGTTCATCGGCTCAACCGTCACCCTGAGGACGGCTGGGATGACTATTATCAGGCTCTTCATCGGCAAGATGACGAAGAAGGTGGGCATGGTGCAGCTGCTCTTCGTCGCGCTGGCCGTTTGCGCAATCAGCGTTGGCCTTATGCCGGTCCTGCCCGCGACGGCCTACGTTATCCTCGGCAGCTTCACGCTGGGAGCAGCGTTCGGCCTGGCGCCCGTGCTGACTGCCGCGGTCATCGCCGGCCAGACGGTCCAGTCCGAAAGGAACCTCGCCATGGCTCTCGATAGCACGGTGATGTACGGGAGCAGGATCGCGACTGGAGTAGTGGTCGGCGCCGCAGCGGAGGTCGCTGGGTTCGGCCCGGCCATCATACTGGCGAACGGTGTCGTCTTGCTGGGCCTGCTCGGGGTCTCCATGCTATACGGCAAGACGGCCCGGCCTGCCACCCGGGCGAAGACGACAAGGGCCGCAACATAAGCGCCGCTACTTCACTGGGCCGCGCCAGAGGTGCTTCTTCATGTCGATGCGGCCGTCTGGCAGGAACGTGACCCGCTCGGCCTCAAGCCGCGCACGCTGGGCCTCTTGTCCGCCGAAGACGTGAGCGGGGCTCAGGACTCCGGTGGCGTTGACCACTCGGTGGCAGAGCAGGTGCAAACGCTCCGGCGCCTGCCTCATGGCCCAGCCCACTGTGCGCGCCCCGCCGGGCATTCCGAGGATCGCAGCTATCTGGCCGTACGTGGCGACGCTGCCTTCAGGTACCTGGGCCACTATCTCATATACCTCGGCAAACATGCCGCGCTCGAACTTGCCGCACTCAGGTCCCATCGTGGGCTTCCTCCGTCGTGTAGATCGCGTCACTGCTGCGCCCAGGCAACTCTCTCGCGGGGAAGGTAACGTGCCGCCGCGGCCAACGTGGCCAGAAGCATCCCGGTCGTGAATATGAAAGTCGCCTCAAGGCCCATGCTCGAACCTGTTATACCGCCCGCAAGTGGGCCGATCATCTGGCCCATCTGGCGCGCGCTCGCGAGGATCCCAAACGCCCGGCCACGGAATTCAGCGTCCACCGCCTTAGCCGTGAGCGCATTCTCCGAGAGGCTCGCGCCAGCGGTCGCCAGGCCGGTCGCAAACCTCAGCGCGCCGAATACATACAGGTTCCGGACGAAGGCCATCGGCGCGTTGAAGATCGTGGCCCCAAGCAGGCCCGTCAGGAGCACCGGACGGAAGCCGGTCTTCCTGGCCCTCTTGGCCCAGAGCGGCGCGGCTATGACTGTTGCGAACCCCGCGAGGGAATAGATCAAACCCGCAAGGATAGGCGCGCTGCTCGAGCGGCCAAGCTTGGCGACCTGGAGGCTGAGGACCGGCTGTAGCACGGTCAAAGATGCCTGAACAAACACGGTTATGAGGAGCACGGCGCGAAGCATGCGGTTCGAGAAGGCCATCCTCAGGTCATTCAAGATCCGTATCTGGCCGTTGCGCATCTTCGGAGCCGTCTCCCGGACTGTCAGCCAGATGACGATGGTCACAAGCAACAGCCACAGTCCCGCGCCCAAGAACGTCATGCGGTACCCGAGGTACTGCGCGGCTATCCCTCCAAACAGAGGCCCGCATATGCTTCCCGCCGCCTGAGCGGTCTGCAGGACTCCCAGGCAGTAACCCAGGTTCTCTTCAGGGGTGTTCGTCGCAGCCAGAGCGGTGCAGGATGGGACCATGCCGGAGAAGGTCCCGTTCAAAATGCGCA
>JAUYEF010000272.1 GCA_030691635.1 Bacillota bacterium | reverse complement strand
TGCGACGTATCCACAATACAAACACTGGTATTCCAGCACCTTGAGGCAGGTGTCGATCAGCAGAGGCTCAGCCACGATGTAGCCCACGCGCCACGTGGACATGGCATAGCTTTTGCTCGTACTACGGACGAGCACCAGGTTCCGCCACGTGCTGTCCAATGTCGCGGCAGACGTGAAGGGCGTTCCATCATAGACCAGGCACTCAAACGACTCATCCGAGACGAGTACAAAGTCATGCTTCTTGGCCAGAGCCACCAGCGTCTCCATGTCGTGCCTGGTCGGCACGTAGCCGGTTGGATTGCCCGGATTACAGGCAATCAGCATCCTCGTCCTGGGCCCGATCGCCTCTGCAATCTGGTCAAGGTCCCAGCACCAGCCCTGGCTCTCATCACACGAGACATAGACCGGCTTCCCGCCAGCCAGTCTGACGATCCCATCGAAGAAAAACGTCGGAGATGGCATGACGACCTGATCGCCGGGGTTGAGCAGGGCGCCACAAAGGACACTCACAGCGTGCATCGCACCGTTTGTGACCAGAATACTGCGGCCAGGGTCAACGCCCGCGCCATATGTTTCCTTGAGGAAGGCAGCGATCGCGGCACGCAGGTCCTCGAGTCCTCGTGAGGGGCGCGACGGCTCTTCCTCCATCGCCTTGATCACAGCCTCCTTGATGTGCCGCGGCAGCGGCCGAGTCGGGGTTCCCTTCAGCGGGAACACCTCGACGCCCGCTGCCTTCGCGGCGGCTACTTTCGGATCAATAGCCAGAGCGCCCACAGGGTCAAGAACGGAGACAACAGCGGACGCCAACGGACTGAGTGCTTCAGGCGCAAGATGAGACACCGTGACGGGTTGCGTTCTGCGCATCATCCAGCCTACTTTCCGTTTGTCTCAGGCGGCGAATCCTGTCGCTGCTTACTCACAGCCTTGGCAAGCACATAGCCAGAGGGTTCTGGGCAGCGCTCACGCCACGTGCCATAGCCCCTTGTGGGCGTCCAGGCGCCGGGCTTGACCGGTCCTGACGTCCGCAAGGGTCCAGGCTATGGCATGGGCCGGCGTTGCTTCACGCCCTCCGCTATATGCCGAGGAGATAGGCAGCATTGTCCCTGGTCATCAGGAGCAGGTCTCGCCAGGGAATGCCGAGCTCCATCAGGCTGGACAGGTACGACCGCATGCCATCCACAGGCAACGGGAAGCCGGCAATTCCCAGGTCCGTGGAAAGGACAACGCGCTCTGGGCCGACGGCGCGGATTCTGGCCGCGATCTCAGCCAGGGGCGTTGGCTCGCTGAAGAGCGTGCTGACGAAGCAGTGCTCGAACCACACATCCGGTTGCCCAAGCGATTGCTGGAGATGCAAGGGGAGGTTGGAGATCGCCATCTCCGGGTGCGTCACCAGGATACGGCGCAAGCCGTGGCTCCGGGCTGCTGCCACCAGGGCGATGACCTCCTCAGGGGACAGATGGCCGGTGGATAGGATGATGTCAGCCTCGGCAACGAGATCAATGATCTCATGCACGACAGGCAGGAGCGAGCCGTCCTCTCTCAAGATGGTGATCCCCGCACCTCCTCGTGCTGAGGCGCCCGCTGTCCTTCCGCGCCGATGGTAGGCCATGTCACGCGCTGCTGAGGACGTTGGCATCCAGATCTGCCGGGCCCCCATACGGATGGCAACCTCAACCGCTATCGGATTGAGCCCGCCAACTGCCGCATTGAGCGCCAGCCCGCCCAGAACGCGTACCATTGGCACCACTTTCTCGGCGGTGGCAGCGCGATCCGCAGTCAGCGTTATGTGCGACTTGATCATGACTGCACGCATGCCAGCCTCTGCCGCCGATCGGGCAAGGTCAATGTCGTCTTGCAGACGTAGCTTCTCGTCGGGCCCGGAGTGTACGTGCATGTCGATCAGTCCGCGCAGGTCAATGCTATTCGTCTATATGCCTCCATGAGCAACCATCGTCATCCACAGGCTGACCTACCAGGTGGGGTGATCCCGTAGATAGTCAAAGACCTCCCGGTGGAATGGGCTAAAGTCCGGATCAGGTATTCCGCTGGGAGGCGTCAGCTCATGGCCAAAGCCATACTGGAACATATCATGGAGATAGTTGTGGTACCCGCCCACGGCCCGGTCGCGCCGGATGTGCTCGATGTGCTGCTGTGGCGTTGTCCCCCCCTCAATCCCACCGTAGAGTCTGGGACCATGGCGAGCGGGGGAATCGTCAATGACCGGCTTCTTGTAGGTGTCCAGAAGGTATTCGATCTGAGCCGGAGCGATGTACCAGAAGGGGTAAGCCTCGGTGCGCAACGTGTGGGGTGTCAGCACATCGAGCGTCTTGTTCATGAGATCGTCGCCGATGTGATCGAAGGGCCTGCTCCTGTCGATGGTGGACCCGGGCGCAACCGTGGTGATACGGTCGGGATCGGTATTCTTGAGGATATCGTAATAGCGCTGCCACTCCGTGTTGTCTTCGCTCCAGATCTGTTGAAACAGGTTGCCATAGGGGCGCAAGCGTTCTGTCAGTTCACGCACTGCCCGCTCCTGCGCCGGAATTGGCAGGAAATAGGGGATTTTCTCGTGAGCAAACATGCTTACTTCCACAACCATGTTGAGGCTATCCGCCGCCTCGAGCAATGCAGCAAGCCTCTCGAAGACATGCTCTCTCACTTGCCCGTCCGGGGCATACATGGAACACTCAGGCCCAACATCGGTGAAGATGCGCGGCGCTGGAAAGTCCCACTGGCACCAGATGCGCAGACAACTGATGCCGTTGGCCTTGAACTTATGCAGCCACTGCAGACGCTCTGCCTCGCTACGATTGAAGCTGGGGTTGTGCAGAGCATTGAAGAACGCCAGTCCCTGGAAGAAGAACGGCTCGCCATCCAGGGTCAACTTGGTCCCTCTAATGCCCAGCACCTTAG
>JAUYEF010000238.1 GCA_030691635.1 Bacillota bacterium | reverse complement strand
CGCCTGCACCGTCATCAGAAGCGCCTGTCGCGATGTCGTGCCCATCAAAATGGGCGCCCACCACCACGATCTCGTCTGGGTACTCGCGTCCTGCAATTTCCCCAACCACGTCCCACGAATCCGCCTGCGGTTTGAACTGGTTTTGCACACCGATCTTAAGGATAATGGCCTCTCCGCCCTTGCCCATGCGCCGCATCTCCTCGCCCACCTCGCGCGAGACGCCGATGACCGGTATGGGACATTCCCTGTCGTGATAGGTTGAACCTGTCTCGGGCAGAAGGCCAGGGTCCCAGCGCATGAATATGATGCCGTGCGCGCCGCCCTCTATCGCACGGCCGAGCTTCTCCTTCCGGTGTATGGGCCTGGGGAAGTATGAAGGCGACTTCGTATTGATCATGATAATCTTACCCGCCATCTGATCGCGGACCGCGTCAAACTCATGCGGTGTCCCGAAACCGACGTAGAGCAGGTCGCCTGTGACCTCCTGAGTGCCCACATGCGGGAGTGAGATGCAGTCAAACGCCTTCGCCACCGGTGAGACTGTCTCAAGGGTCGCCGTCCCGCGCATCCAGCCCAGGTGGTGGAAATGCTCCCTGTCAGCCTTGTCCATGCCGTACTCCGTGAACTTCCTCACCATATGATCCACAGCCAGGCGCTCACTCTCGGATCCACCGAACCTGCTCCCGAACGAGCAGAGGGCAGTGAGATTGTCCATGGCCTCTGTGGAGGTCCAGACCTCGCCCACGATGTCTCTATCTATCTCGCCGTATGATTGCATATGGCTTCGCCTCCGGATTTGCTGAGCTGGCGGATATGTTTCCCGCTGATGCCTGGATTCCCCTAAGGCACGCCGAAGCCCTGCCGGCGACCGGTGAGGTGAGTCAGGGTCTAAGGTGATGGCCTCCACCATCCCCGGGAGGAGGTCTACCCACGTTGCCCGAATACGCAGGTCAATGTCAGGCACTCGTTCCGGGAGGCAACCATGGTTCTCGCTTGGGCCGTCGCCAACGTGACCGCTTCCCAGTACTTTCGCAGTGTCTTCGGACGCCCGGCAGCTCCTTCGCGCTGAACATGCTCGGCACGCAATTGGATCGACTGGTAGTGTCTTGTGCGGCAATCGCCTTGCTCGCGCTCAGGGGCTATCGCCGGGAAGCAGTTCTTCCTGGTACGCGGGGACCTTGACGCAACCGGCACACCGGTCCCGCGGCTTGGTATCATGCGCCCGTACTCGTACAGGGTTTTCGGTCCACTAGCGGGGATCGCCATCGGGGGCGGGACTGTGCTCTTCATTGGTCATCGCCGGGCGACCGTCTCCGGCGGCACTGAACTCGGTCGTGCCCATGCTGCCCACTGTGGCGCTGCTGGCTGCGCTTAACGCGTTTAACGAGACAATGTCCTCCCGGCCGCCCCGCTTGCAACGCTCTACCCCGCGGTCGGTAGGCGTCAAGCGCTGCTCTTGGTCGCCGCGTACTTGGGCATCGGACACTTTTATGGGGTGCCGTACGGGGTTATGGGCGTGGTGATAGCAACGGCTCTGGGGTGGCTGCTGAGCAAGACCATGCTTGAGACCAGAGGTCTCTTCTGGTCATGGTACATCCACTTCTGCCAGGACTTCCTGATATTCTCGTTTCTGGCTGCCGGGATAGTGCGAAAAGGTGGGTGATGGACTCGAGATGCAAAAGGGCAGCCGCGTTATCTGCGGGCTGCCCATGCTGCGATGGCGCGGCTGATTGCGTTTTCGTGGGTGAGTATCAACTGTGTCTCATCCTTAACGTCACCTGGCGCCCGTTTTCTCCGCAGCTGCCAGTGCTTCAACGGCAGCAGTCCGCACGGCCTCGTCAGACGACTCAATATAGGGCTCAAGGATTGGTCGTGTGGCCTTGCCATCCGCCTGCAGGCGCCGAATGTCGTCGACTGTGGGTGACTCGCCCAGCCATTGCCTCACGGCGAGCATCGACATGGCCGATAGGTTCACAGGAACACGGCTACCGTCAAGAACGGTTCCTCTACCGCCAAAGTCAATCCCGTGACTTGTGACTGCATCCGGCGACCTGGCAATACATGTGTAGTCGGATATGTCCTGAGAAAACAGGATTGCGCAGTCCTCAAGTAGCTGGCCCGACCAGTGCTCAGCGCGGTGTCGCGTCTGTAAACCCAGGTATGCCTCTTCCTTAGCAACCCTACCCTTGATGATTGGGCCGGGCAACGGACCCTCGGCACTACTGACGATGCCATGCAGTTTCTTCAACACCTCACTGGCGTCGCCCACGGCGGGAGCAGGCGCCCCCCAGGAGCTGACTGTCCTGAAGTGGCTGAACTGCATTATGCCGCTGGCTATCTGGGTGAGGCCCAAGCCAATCCAGATTACCCGAAAAAAACCGCCGGACAAACCTGACCCAAGTATGTTCCAGAGCCCAATGGCGACAAGGGCCACACCGTCCAGCAACACCGCAGTGGCGTTCCGCTTCAGCGAGCCTACCGCTGCAAACGCCAGAAGCGCAAGCCCCATGACCAAACCGCCATAGAGCATCAGCACAACGAGCACCGCAGAGGAACCACGTCGTCCCACAAACTGCCCTACGGGTGGTACTCCTCCCCTGTTCGCGAACATCCATACACCTAGGTTGATCACCCCCCACATGGCCAGCGACCGGGTGGCAGCCCTTACGCGGGAAGACACAGCCATTTGCCGGATCGCGGGCAGCATGTCTCGTGAAAGACCATCATGCGCAACATCGACAAGGAGTTGAGGCTGGCTACCTGGCATCTGCCTGGCCGTGGTTTCTGTTGCGCGGGGCGGCGCAACCTGATCCCTTACTGACGGAACTGGGATCTGTACATGGCTGACCCTCTCGTATTCCTGCTCGAATTGGGCGCGGTACTTCATCGGCAGGAAAATGCGAGCCAGTGCGCTGCTTGCATCGACCCTTATGGCGGCAGGCCACGGGAAACGCGTCCACCTGCCCGGTCTGTACTCCCGATAGTCAGAGGTGCCGCTGACCAGGTGGAACTCGAGGCGTCTGGCCACGGTATCAAGCTGTGTTGCCAGCACCTCCCTGCTAGCGGAGTTCAGATGGATTTCCGCGTCCTGCCAATCCTTGGCCATTCCCAGCGCCACCACTATGGCTATGACAAAAGCCAATGTGGTGAGGCCCACCAGCATTACAACAAGGAAAGTCATCTTGTCGCCGGACCGGCTCGGGAGTGCCATGAAAGGCAGGGCGACCATCGCGAACACGACCCCGAGCAGCAGCGTGATATTCGATGCGAATCCCAGAGCCACGGCCCATCTGCTTCTTGCCTTCACCGCCGAAACCTCCAATACCACCGGCGAGAGCAATCCGCACGGACAATGCGCCGAACTGTCAGACTAGACCTTCTCGATCCAAACCAACTGCAACCTTGACCCTCTCCCCAATACAAGGTGACAACACTTCATCACAATGTGTTGGGAAGCGAATCGCAGAATCCTACACCACTCTGAAAACTCCTACCCCCAAACCCCGGATCTTAATGTGCTAAGTGACAATAGGGCACCCAAAGCCAGAATGGCGGCAAGCCTAACTGATTATTGGCATCACTTTTTGTGGCAGGTCAGTTATTTAGCGTCAGTTCCTTGCCTTGCGTTCAATCCGGTCGCACAGTATGGGCAAACTATATATTGGAGGTCCAACCATTTTCCACAGCTGGGGCACTTAATCTTGAGCGGAGCACCGCAGTGAGGACAGGCAACGTAGTCCGGGGCAATCTCCAGACCGCACCGCCGACATAGAGCCATTTTCCGAACAGACTCGGAGGAAGGGGGAGTTGATGACAACTGAGGCACGCGCTCGGCACTCGGCTCTTTCGTAGGTTTGTTTGACTCAGAAAAAAGCAAGACCAATCCATAAATGGCGCAGGCGACCGTGGCTATGACACCTGAGGTCGTCCTGCTCGCCGGCTCACCAGAAAGGCGTGCCCCAATTGCGACAATGATTAAGACAAGCCCAAACACCTTGCCCACAAGCCATCCCCTCCCTAATCTCGGTAATGTTACCTTGAATCATGGTTTACCCCGCCAATAGGGACGCTCCATGCTCATTGGTTCAGACCAGACTCGCAGGCCATACTATCGCCAGGAAAGCCACACCTACCTCTACACTAAGCACGTTTAGCTAGGGGGGGGTCAAGTCCCTCTTCTTCTGTAAGAAACCTCCCGACGACTGGTATGTGGCCACTGCGTATTCCGCCAACCTGCGAACACCAATCCCGAAAAGCGTCGACCTCCTATCTCACCGCACGTAATGCCACTTTGGCTAGCCAATGAGACTGCCAGGCATACCTACCAAGAAAGAGGGGGCAGTCTCCTGCCCCCTCTTTCTTAAGATCCCAATCCTTTACTTCGAGCTAGCCCTCTTCACAAACCGCTCCACGTCCTCCGGCCTGAATCGCCAGAGTCTGCCCACCCTCACCGCCTGCAGCTCGCCACGGCTGACAAGCCTGAACACAGTCCTTGTGGACACCCCGAGGTATCGCGCCACCTCCTACACATTCGTGAGGCGATAATCGCTCACATCTCACTCCTCCACCAGGCAGATGTGGCTCACAACAAACGAGCGGCCGGTTGCCTCGATGAAGGCCCCGGCCGCACCTCGCACGACTTGCCATGTTTACTCGGGCTTGAGGTTCCTCACCCTGGACGCCCTGGTCAACAACCTGTTCGACGGCGACGCCGTGGAGCGAAATTGCTTCAGGTCGAGCTGCGTATCTAAACCAAGAACCCTGCCTCTCTCACGGCGGCAGCGAATTCTCTGTCGGCCTCGCGGATGCTGGTTTGGTGGTAACGGACCATCGTGAAGTACTCCGAGTCCGAATTGGCGCGAGCCCCATTGCGCCCCGTGAGCCCGCTTGGGTTTTGACCCTGCCACGCAGCCTCCTTCTCGCGGTATATATTCTGGATGTCCTCGGCCGAAAAGTCCTGGTAACTTTCCTCGTGGACTATGGAGCGAAGCGGCAGCCGCGGCGACACCTTCGGCCTCTTCTTCGGCCTGCCTATGGCAAGCAACACCACGGGCACCACGTACCGCGGGTAGTTCAAGGCCTGTCGCACATCGCGAGCACGGTTCAATACGCTGCCAACGTACACAGAGCCGAGCCCCAGTCCCTCTGCGGCAATCACTATGTTCTGCGCTGCGATGAGAGCGTCGCAAAAGCCCTTTCCCAGGTACGCGGGCCCGTCAAAATGGAAGTGCCCGCCGAACTGCTCGACCCACTTCCTGTTCCGGTTCTGGTCCGCGTTGAAGACAAGTACGAGCGGTGCTGACTTGATAAACGGCTGTTCAAAGCAGATTCTGCAGAGCGTGTCTTTCATTGTCTGGTCCGTGACCTTGATGACCGAGTAATGAAGCAGATTGCCTGAAGACGGGGCATGCAACCCTGCGTGCAAGAGGGTGTCAATCTCTGCTTTGGTAAGAGGCTCGCCAGTGTACGCCCTCACGCTTGCCCGATTGCGTATCGCTTCCAACACGTCCATGGGAGATACCCTCCTTCGATGGCTTGGTGTCCGACAAGCGGTTCACTCTTTCTACTTTGAGTTGTATAGGTCTGTGGGACACCAGGATGCTTTGAATCTCCGTCACTAGTTGGTATTCTCTGACCGATACGCGCCTTGTCAAGTTCCAACACGGTCAGCTATGAGAGACCTGAATGCCGCCGCTATCGGTCACCGAACACACTGATGCATTCGAAACAGGCATTCACTTCTCCCGCTTCCGGCACAAGGTCATCAATCCGCGTCGCCATCTGTTCAGCTTCCGCACCCTGCCCTGTCTCAGCAGAAGCTTCTTCAGCGGCGACGCCGTGGAGTGCAGCTGCTTCAGGTCGAGCTGGGTGAGATTCACGTACCTGCGCGTCATCGCCATCGAGCTGTGACCCAGCGTGCGCTGCAATCCGAAGGCGTTTCCTCCCTGCCTGAGGTAGTTGAGCGCGAACGAGTGCCTCAGGTCATAGGGCCGTATCTTCTCACCCAGCTCTTTGCCGTAGGTGTCAAACCTCTTCCA
>JAUYEF010000229.1 GCA_030691635.1 Bacillota bacterium | reverse complement strand
GGCATCACTGGGCGGTCGCAGCCTCGATGATCGCCCACGCGCAGGTCTTGTACCACAGGTCACAGCAGGACATGGACAGGTTCGGGGCGCTGAAGAAGAGGATTGAGGACCTCACAGCACCCACAGACCGGAAGACCATGGTCGGCCGGGCACTGGATGAGTTCCGGAATACCCTATTCCAGCTCGGGCAGGTTCACCTGGCAGCGTCCGCCGGCGATGGCATGAGCCTCGGCTGGGCCGCGCGTAAGTTCATCAACAGCACACTCAACTGTCTCGCTTTGATAAACCAGACGTACTTCACCAGGGGCTGGGGTGCCAATATGACCCAGGTGCTCCAGCTCGCGAAGAGGCCGGCGGCCCTTGATACCCTGGTCGAATCCATCCTGGCGCCCGGTGACGGCGGGGCCATCACGCCGGCGGAGCGCCTTGCCGGAGAGGTCAGGGCGCTGTTGCTTGACGAGCAGGCGTCACTCGGCCAGCCGGTCGAGGTCCAGGTCGCTTTCAAGGACTTCTACTTCTTCATCGTTGAGTATGTGAACAAGGTACTATCAGCCTGCGAACGGCGAGACTCTCTGGCGGCCGGCTATTCGGCATACATGCTCCAGGAAGAGATCTGCCGGTTGCTCAACAAAGCCAGGCGTGGGTTCGAAGGGACGGACTTCAACCTGCTGGGCGAGTATGCGAAACCCTATGCAAACGCAGGCTTTCCCGACCTGCTGGGACCTGCCTCATCAGGCGACCTTGATGAACTCGCGCGCAGGGCGCACTCGCTGAAGAGCATGTCGGAAGAGTGGTTGCGCAGCCATTTTGTGGATCTTGGAGTCCTACATGATGAGGATGACCTGCGGCGTTTCCTTGCGGCCCGCGATCCGGGCGCCCTGACGGGGGCAGTGACGGGTGCAACGACGGCCGCCGGGTCCGCACACAGGTCACACAGAGGTGGTGACAGCCAGGTGACTTACAAAAGTACGCTTGCGGCCATGAAAACGTACTATGGCGACAGGCGGAAGAGCATAGATCACACTCTCAAGGTGCTGGACTTCGCCGAGCGGATCAGCGAGGGCGAAGGAATCGCGGAGGGCTTCTTGCACGACGTGATCACTCTGTCCGCGATTTTCCATGACATCGGGATTCCCGAGTCACTGCGAAAGTACGGGACATCCGCGCACGAGCACCAGGAAAAAGAGGGCCCGCCCATCGCCAGGCGGCTGATGATGGAGACCGGCGTGCGTCCTGACATCCTCGAGCGAGTCTGCCACATCGTCGGCCACCACCACACCCGTGCGAGCGTGGACGGTCTCGACTTCCAGGTCGTGTGGGAGGCAGATGCGCTGGTCAACATCCCGGCAAGGAACCCGAGCCCGGACCCGCCAGAGCAGGAATCGCTTGTCGCCCAGAACTTCAGGACCGCCACGGGGACTCGGCTCATCAGAGAAGCGATGCGGGCTGGTGGAAGCATGTAGGTCACAGCCCACGGTATAACCATACTGCGCGACGGCAAGATAATCTCAGACCGGCCGGACGCCGGCCGAAACGCGGCCTTGGAGGACGATTCGTTGAGCCCCGACGAGATTCTTGCCAGGTTGAGAGCATTGTTGAAGTCCGATGGACGCTGGCTGCTTTACGCAGCCGGCGCAGCCTTGATTATTGCCATAGCCGTGACCAGCCTTCCTGAGGCCCAGAGAAAGCCCGCTCCCCCCAAGACACGGATGGCGCAAGAACCGACCATCACCCTGCGTATAGTCGGTAGTGGCGAGACCCGTAAGCTGCTGTTGGAGGAGTATGTCGCAGGAGCGGTGGCAGGGCAGATGAAGAGCGACTGGCCTGCCGAGGCGCTCAAGGCCCAGGCCATCGTGGCCAGGACGTTCGTCGTGCAAAGGCTCTTCAGCGGCGAGAAGTCGCGGTTCGGAGCGGACCTCAGCACCGACCCCGCCGAGTCTCCGCCCTATGATCCCTCAGCGATCACCTCCGCGGTATTGAGCGCAGTACGGCAGACCCGCGGCCTCGTGCTGACATACGGAGGCAACCCGATACTGGCTTTCTTCCACCCCTGCTCCGGGGGCAAGACCGCCACGGCCGCAGAGGGTCTCGGGGCAACGATGTCGCCGACCCCCTACCTCATCGTGGTGACGGACGGTCCTTGCAGCGCGTCTGACCTGGAGAACTGGCAGGCTTCGTTTGCTGTGGCCGACGTGGCCAAGGAGTTGGGCATCGGAAGGTTCAAGACGGCCTCGATCATCAGCCGGGGGCCGTCGGGGCGTGCGTGGACGGTGCTGCTGGGGAGCCAGTCGGTCGGCGCGGTCGGGCTACGGAACCTGCTCGGGCCCGACAAGATGAAGTCCACGCTGCTCACGAGCTTCTCGGTTGCCGACGGGCAATTGCGCATCTCCGGCAAGGGCTCAGGGCACGGAGTCGGAATGTCCCAGTGGGGCGCGCGTGACCGGGCGGCACGGGGTGAGGCTGCACGCCTGATACTGGCGACGTACTACCCCGGCACGCTGGTAGAGCGATTCTGGCCTTAGTGCCTCCCCGCCGCGGAAGATGCCGCGCCATTGTCACCCTGCCTTGCCTCCGGGGGGGAATGGGCAACCATTCTTTCCTAAGATGTCCACCCGTGCTTCTGAAGCGCCTTCTCAAGCGCAACCAGCAGCAGGAGCACATTTCGCTCCCGTGAGCCATGCCCCATGAGCCCGAACCGCCATATCCTGCCCTTCAATTCGCCGAGCCCACCGCCAATCTCGATGTTGAACTCCGTCAGCAGGGTCCGCCTTACAGCGGCTTCATCGATGCCATCCGGCACCTTGACAGAGATGAGCGACGGAAGGCGGTTGGCTGGACTCACGAGTGTGTGCAGACCGATGGCGTGCAGGCCCGCGCAAAAGGCCTCTGAGTTGGCCAGATGCCTCTGCCAGCATGATTCCAGTCCCTCTTCGCTTATGATACGAAGCGCTTCGTGCAGGCCATAGATCATATTGATGGGAGCCGTGTGATGGTAAAACCGTTCTTGCGTCCAGTACCTTTGTATCATGCTGAGGTCCAAATACCAGCTCTGGACTGGGCTCCGGCGGTCCCCGATGACCTTTGCCGCGCGCTCCGACACTGTGATAGGAGCCAGGCCCGGCGGGCAGCTCAGGCACTTCTGGCTGCCACTGTAGACGACATCAAGTCCGAGGGTGTCCACTTGGAGCTCAACTCCACCCAGAGAAGTCACGGCATCCACGACCATCAACGCCCCTGCATTCTGCGCTTCGGCCGCAATGCTCTCCAGAGGCTGGAGTACGCCTGTCGAAGTCTCGGCGTGCACCACAGCCACCACCTTGGGGTTACGCACAGATACAGGTCGGCAGTGCCCGGTCTCAGGCCAAGCCGGTCGCTCAGTACCTGCCGCCGGCGGCGAAGGACATCGGCGAGATGGTCAAGAATGTCTCCGTCGAGTTCACGCCGTAGCATTGCGCCGCTCTCACCCGACCAGATCACTCCCCACGCACCGCGCCATACAGACCAGACCCTTGGGAGGCTTCATCAGTGATGCTATGCCATTCGGACCACACCGTTTGGAGGCTGAGGACTTGATACTGCCAACCACGGCCGACCATTTTGAGGCCATAGCCAGGATAGACGCAGAAGGATTCGGGAGAGACAAGCCGCGGTCACGCCTGAACCTGCAGTCGCTCGTGGAGACCTCGGAGGGGCGGGCCTTCACCTACCTGCATCAAGGGGAGCCCGCAGCTTA
>JAUYEF010000177.1 GCA_030691635.1 Bacillota bacterium | reverse complement strand
TCGATATCACCGGATCAAGCCTCCTTGGCCGTGGCGGCATGCCTTAAGCAAACCTTGTCTCCTGCCTCGACCGGATCATGTCACCTGCTTCGACCGTATACGGGGCAAGTCCTTGTGCGAGCCCGCTCTGAATCGCCTTTCCGTGGCAGAGGTGCGCCATACTACTATGGCGAAATAGTTCGACACTCGAACTTGGTGGGAGGTATGGGGATGAAGTTTGACCTCATCATAAGGGGCGGTAACATCATCGACCCGAAGAGCGAAGTCCATGGGCTGCGGGACCTCGGAATCAAGGGCGGAAAAATTGTGGAAGTCGGCACAGACCTGCCCGGAGCACACGCGCGGGAGATCTGGGACCTGGCCGGCTACTCCCTGATGCCTGGCGTCATAGACACGCACACTCACGTTCGCGGGCCGGCGCACCGCATGATGGCGAAAGCCGGGGTCTGCACGTGCCTTGACATGGGGGCAGGCAGGTCGGTGTTCGAGGAAATGCCCGAGCGTGGGTGCGGCCTGAACGTCGCCGCTCTGCAGACCATCGGGCCATTTGCGGACAAGACCCCATCGAACGGCGAACTGGACGGGCTGGTTGAGGGTGCGCTTCAGGCCGGCGCGATAGGCATCAAACTCGTGGGCGGCCACAGGCCATCGACACCCGAAGCCACGGCGGCGATGATTGAGGCCGGGAACAGGGCTGGCGCATATGTCGCCTTCCACGTCGGCAGCACGGAGACCGGCTCGAACCTCAAAGGCCTCCTGGAAGCGGTGCAGCTGGCCGGCAAGAACCACCTGCACATCGCGCATGTCAACAGCTACCTCCGCGGCCTCATCAAAGACCCCGTTGAAGAAGTGGTGGACGGGCTTTTGTCCTTGAAGGGCAAGAAGAACCTGGTTTCCGAGTCCTACCTTGCCATCATCAACGGCACCGGCGGGAAGGTCGTCGACGGCCTGCCGCAGAGCCATGTCACACGAAACTGCCTGCGCATGCGTGGCTACGACCCGACGGAGGCGGGCCTTGAGAAGGCGATCGCCGACGGCTACGGTCTCGTGCAGATCGAAGAAGGTGGAGAGACCGTGATGGTCACCGGTGCGAGAGGCGTCAAGGAGTGGAAGGCCAAGGGCTCGGACGTCGGGATGAGCTTCCCCGTGAACGTGCCCGAGTCGACATTCCTCTGCGCGGTCAAACGGGACGAGAGTGGCAAGTTCATAGTGGACGCAATCTCGACCGACGGCGGGTCCATCCCGCGAAACGTCGCCGTGGAGAACGGCCTGACGCTGGTCCGTTACAAGGCTCTCACGCTGGACGAGTTCGTGTACAAGGCTTCCACCAGGGGCGCCCAGATGCTGGGCCTTCACGACAAGGGCCATCTGGGCGCAGGCGCCGACGCCGACATCACGGTGCTGGATATGGCGCACGGCCGGGCCGCGATGACCGTCGTGGGCGGCAAGGTGATCATGGCGTTTGGCATCATCTACGGCAAAGGCGGCACCATCATCACCACACGCAAAGGCCTGCCCGTGGCCAAGGCCGTGGGGCTGCCGGCGCTTGAGGTCAACGTCCAGGAGATGCTGCTCTACACCAAGACGTCGGAGTAGGGTGGTCGGCGGCCCGACCGGTTGGCCCGAGTCGTGGCTTGTCTGTCGGCCTGTGCGTTGGCTAGAGTCAGTCTGTGAAGGGAACTGAGGGTTGTCCCGAAGGCAGGGACAGCCCCTTTCTTCACTTATAAAGGGACAGCAATAATGTCACCTTAGAACGCATTAACTCGGACAGGGAAAATGTCACCTGTTCGAGTTAGTGCGGACAGCGAAAATGTCATGTTGTTAGAACTCAGGATTTGCCTAGCCAGGTTCTGCCTGCGTGGTTAGGCAGTAGCACACGGGGTTTCTTGATGAATAGGAAGGGCTTACCCCGCTTTGTGTTTCTGGGTTTGTGTTGTTCTGTGGACACCGGCTTGGGCGTTGCGGGCTTCTCGGGCAGTGCAGGGACCAACCGAGTAAGCGAGTAGCGCTTCTGGTCATGAATGGCGAACAGCGAGCCATCCAGAGAGCGTACGACGTCAATCCTGGAGCGTGCAGGTAAGGGCGCAACCCGGCCTGAGGCCTCCACGAGCTGGTAGAGCAAACCCTCGAAGGAAATCACAGAGCCGTTGTTAGCCGTGCGCCTCTCTTTGAACGCCAGGATCTGGTCTAGTTGCTCAGATGCCGGTGCGGGGCGGAAGGCGGAGTTGGGATCTAATGGTAGAGCGGCAAAACGTTGGTTGTAGCGTTTAGTGAATCCTGGCAGGAAGGCATTGGCCTGGTCAGAGTCACAGATGCGGGCTATTCGCATCTCGACCAGCAGCCGGTGATGAAGCGTGCGCCAGAGGCGTTCAATACGGCCCTTGGCCTGCGGTGAACGCGCGTAGATGATGCGGATGCCGAGCTCCTGAAGCGCCCTGCCAAACTGGGAAAGGTACTATCCGACCTTCGAGTTGCTCCTCGATCGAAAGCGGATTGCCCTGATTCACCCGGAATATTGCATGACGATCGGCGTAAAGGCTCACAGGACAGCCGCTATGCTCGAGCGTGAAGCGCATGGCGGTCATATATCCAGTAGAGTCCTCGGTGGGCCTGAAGTGAAGCGCCAGCACTTCGCTGGTGGCGTCATCAATGAAGCCGTGAAGAGTGGCCGCCGGGCCACGATTCTCGAACCAGGCAAGTGGTGTTGCGTCGGTCTGCACCAGCATTCCCTGTTGAGGCATGCGGCGACGGCAGCGGCGACGTCTGGGACCCTTGTGGGAATGAGGATTGGCTATGCCTGCGCCCTTGAGCAGGCGAAGCAGGCTCTTAGCAGAGATTTTAGCCGAATGGTTTTGTGCGAGCAGTTTGGACATGTGCTGGCAGCTAGCGCCACTAAGGTCAGTAGTGGCAAGTTCGAGCGCTAGAT
>JAUYEF010000144.1 GCA_030691635.1 Bacillota bacterium | reverse complement strand
GCCGACATCGAGGCGGTTCTTGAGAGCGTGGCCGCTCAAGTGTCACCCGGGGGACTATTCATGTTTGACTTCTGGCATGGTCCCGCAGTGTTGTCTCGACGGCCTGAGGTGCGCGTCAGGCGCTATGAGGACGATACGATGAAGGTCACGAGAATCGCCGAGCCCATCATGCGACCAGATGACAACTGCGTCGATGTTACCTATACGATATTCGTGGAGGACAGAGTCTCGGGATTGGTCAGTCAACTGTCGGAGACGCACCGCATGAGATACTTCCTTATCCCCGAGCTAAAGCGCTGGACACAGCAAATGCGATGGTCATTAGTCAGCATGAGCGCAGGCTTCTCTTCTGCACCGCTAGAGCCTGAGACTTGGTCTGGGCTCGCGGTCGTGGGGCTCGGGTAGACGTGGGAATAGAGAGTGAGGCATCCTCTCAGGTGGCAGCAGGTCGATTCGGAAGGGTATTGATCATCCACCCGGAAGGGAATACCTCAGCGAACCCATCGCTGACAGCGCTCATTGGCGCGTTGTTGGGCTCGGGTGTCTCAGTCGACCTGCGATGTGGAACGTCAAGAGCGGCTAGCGTCAAGCTGGCAAATGTGAGAACCGTGCCCTACGGGCGGTGGCTCAGAGTCGTCAAACAGTTGATAATCGACCAGCTCTGCGCCTGGGGTGCAGTGTTGCCGCTGGCCGTGTTGGAATGGGCCAGCTACTACCGTGGGTATGACCTGATTGTGGGCGTTGACCGAGCAGGCGTGATTGAGGCGGCGGCGCTTGGCGCTCTGACACGCACGCCATACGTCATGATGTCCTTCGAGATGATGTTCGAAGTCGAGACATCCAAGCGATTCAAGCGCCTAGAAAGACGTGCGTGCAGAGGTGCTGCGGCCTGGATCGTGCAGGACGAAATTCGAGCTGCGCAGCTGGAGAGAGAGAACGAGCTGCCAAGCGACAGAAAGATCCTCTTGCCGTTGGCCTCCGGAGGCGTTGGCGTACCCTCGGAGGAGCGCATACGGGACTGCCTTTCCATTCCTCGGGACAAACACGTCGCAGCGATGATCGGCTCGTTGACATATTGGTCCCTTGCGCCCGAGGTCATCGCGTCGACTGCGTCATGGCCGGAGGATTGGGTTCTGCTCGTTCACGAACGGTATGGACAGGCACTGGACCTCCTGGGGAGAGATCCGGAATACCACAAGGCAGTTGAGTCCGGCAGAGTGTACGTGAGTCTGACACCGACTGAGACAGTGGACGAAATGGGATGCGTGCTAGCAGGCGTGTCCGCCGGAATCGCGCTCTATCACCCCGATCCGCGCAGTGCATACACAGGTCTGAATCTCCAACATCTTGGTATGGCTTCGGGCAAGATCGCCACATACCTGCGATATGGCATTCCGGTGGTGATGAATGAGATTGGCCTCTACGCTGCAGAGGCACGTATGCATGGCTTTGGAGTTGTGGTCGACGGACCAAAGGACATCGGTGCAGTCTTGCGTGAATTGTCGGATCCACGATGGCGAGCGGTCGCCCTGCGCTACTTCACCCAGCGTTTGGATTTTGAACTTTACCGTGAGGGTCTCCTAGAGGCATTGGACAACTGTGTGATCGACTCGCACCCCGTTCACACTACGCACAATGCCCCCGCAAGGGCATCAGTGACACCTCTAACAAGGGATCGGCAGGGCACCGGGTGACCTGATAGGCATCAATACCTCAACTCAGGTGTGCTACCCTCGCGAATGGGGTTCATGCGTCTCTGGCCGACTCATACGAGCGCAAGTGGATGTTCCGACGTGTTGTAAGGCAACGCCGGAGTCGTCAGCGGTGCAGAGACAGTCACAGTGAGCCCGGATTTTGTTGGCGCACTTCTTCTCGCGGGGTTCCTCGACGCGCTGGATGGGTGAATAGGCAGGGACAGGGACTGGCCGCAAGGGGCGTGAGTGTGCTATCAGGGGGGTGGCCGGAGCGGCCATCCGTCGAGGTGGCGGCATCCCTCAGGGGGCGTCGGATCTCTCTCCCTACCGTGGACGGCTGATGGAGAGAGAAGGATGGAGACAAGCGGGTGCGCGACATCGAGTTGTTCCAGCAAGCGCTGGACGCGGAGTGCGGAGCGACTGGCTGCGCGGCGTACGACACGACCGACAGGAGCTGGCGGCGCTTGAATTGTTTCCAGCACGAGGCGCTGCTGCACGCGCGGGTGCCGAGGGTCGAGTGCCCTTCGTGCGGGGTGAAGCAGGTGGAGGTGCCATGGGCTCGGCCAGGCAGCGGGTTCACGCTGCTGTTCGAAGCGCTGGTCATGGCGATGGTGAAGCAGATGCCGGTGCAGGCGGTGGGACGGCTGGTAGGCGAGACGGACAAGCGGCTGTGGCGGATCCTGAATCACTACGTGGAGGGGGCCAGGGCCAGAGCCAGGGCAGACTTCTCGAACGTGCGCGAGGTCGGGGTGGATGAGCCGGCGAGCAAGCGAGGCCACAATTACGTGAGCTTCTACGTGAGTCTGGAGCGGCGGCGCCTGCTGTTTGGTACGGAAGGCCGCGAGGGGGACGCACTGGGTCGGTTCCGGCTGGACCTGATGGCACACGGCGGCGCAGCGGAACGGATTCGGGAGCTGTGCATGGACATGTCGCCGGCCTACATCCGCGGGGCCGAGAGACACTTCCCGCTGGCCGAGGTGACGTTTGATCGATTCCACGTGAAGAAGCTGTTCAACGAAGCGATCGAGAAGGTTCGGCGTGAGGAACAGAAGGAACGGCCGGAGCTGAAGAAGACGCGCTGGCTCTGGCTGAAGAACCAGAAGAACCTGACGAAGAGCCAGGCGACCGACCTGGCGGTGCTCTTGGAGCCGAGCCGGATCGCGCTCAAGACGGCGAAGGCGTACCAAATGAAGCTGGCCTTCGAGGAGTTCTGGGAACTGCCGCCCATACTCGCCACAGCATTCCTGACGAAATGGAGGCGCTGGCCGGGGCGCAGCAAGATGGCTCCGATGGTCAAGCTTGCTGCTACCCTGCGCGATCACCAGCGAGGCCTCCTGCGGTGGTTTCATTCACGCATCAGCAACGGGACCCTTGAAAGCGTCAACAGCCTCGTGCAGGCAGCAAAGGCTAGAGCCCGAGGCTACCGCACATCGCAGAACCTGATCACCATGGCGTACCTCATCAGCGCCGACCTCGACTATGAGCTGCCCATTTGAAAACGGCGAGGAGCCTCTCGCGGCAGCCGCTGAAGCACTCTTCAGTTTTCGTGTCAAGAAGTAGCAAATGAGCGGTGGAGGGATTCGACTTACAGTATTTCTATGCGATGGACTACAACCTGCTGCTTTCGGCCATACTGTGCAGGCGTGCGGTTCGTCTACTACGACTACGATAGAGTCTTGTCCACTTTTTGGGGTAGAGGTGTTAATCAAGAACTCCTTGGTAGTGAAGGCGGTCATGCCTTGGTTGAGGGGAATCCCTTCTCGACCAGAGGCTTGCCGCACCTTGGACACAGAGCTGCCTTGGCCGGTTGACCAGCCTCGGAGGTGGGACTGATGGTCGTAGGGTTTGCCGCGCTACTGCTAGTAGTCTTTGGGCTGCTCTTTGTGCGAAACAGGTTCCTGTCCTGGCCGCTGATGCTGGCACTGGTGTGGTTCGTGCCGATATCGTCGAATGCTATTCCCATGTTGTATGGTCTGTCCTCGACAGAGATGTTGGCCTTGGGAGGGCTGCTCTATGTGATACTCTTCAGGACGAGGCGCACTCAGAAGATCCTTCACTATCAGGTCTTCTTGCTCTTGGGCGGAGCGGTTGCCACTGGAGGTGTACTGGTTCTGGCGTTGGTTGGTCAGGACATGAACTTTGGCAGTCTATACCTTCGCAATGCACTCATTACGCCGTTGATGATCACCGCGCTCTTGGTAAACACTCTCGACTCCAGAAGGCGTGTGTCCCTTGCCACGAAGTACTTCTTTGCTGGCACGGTAGTGTTCAGCGCCATTCTGCTGGCGAACTTCGCGCTGGGTACATTCACGTATACCGGGACAGAAAAAATGGAAGCGGTGGAGTTGTATCTCCGGCTGGGTGGAATCCCGACCTTCCCATTGCGCGTCTTTCCCTACTACAGTCCGGTTCCTTTGGGAACGGTCTTTAGCACGTTGTTCATGTTCTTTCTCCCTCTTTCAGTCAAGCGGTCATTGGGGCAAGGGCGCTTGTGGCCACTCGCGTCGCTCATTCCCTTGGTGGGGTTGATCTTCCT
>JAUYEF010000129.1 GCA_030691635.1 Bacillota bacterium | reverse complement strand
AGGAAGATCACCCTCGGCGAATGGAGCAGCGAAGCGGCGATTTCGCACCGCATTCTCTGACCGAGGGAGAGTTTCCGGACCGGTGTGGACATGAGTTCACCTATCTCGAAGACGTCCACCAGGCGCGTGCGCCTGGCCTCGAACTGCGCCCAAGGTATCTCATATATGCGTTGCAGCAGCGCAAACGTGTCGCTGGGCGGCAGGTGGTACCAGAGCAGAGACTTCTGGCCGAACACCGAGCCGATCTCGTAGGACAGGTTCTCACGCTCTTCCCACGGCACCCGTCCGAGCACTCTCGCGATCCCGGATGTAGGAAAAAGTATTCCCGTGAGCATCTTGATGGTCGTCGACTTGCCTGCGCCATTGGGGCCGATGAACGCCAGAGCCTCGCCTTCCTCCACCTCGAACGAGATCCCCGAAACCGCGTGCACGGTGCTGTACGACGGGTGGAAGAGCGAGCTAATGGCAGCCCGTGCTCCGGGCTGCCGGGTCTTGACGCGGAAGTCCTTCCGCAGGTTTTCAATTACGACTGTCTTCATGCGCCTGAGCCTTTCACGCCTGAGTGTGTTGCATAAGGGGGCCGTGGCATCATTCACCACACGCCTGCCGCCAATGCCCGGCCGGACATGAAGAAGCCGCCATCGGGTGGGTGGCAACAAGTCACGCGTCGAGTGGCGGCAAGTATAAGGCGAGCAAGCCTGTAAGCCGGGTCCTGTCGAGGATGATCATCTGTCTCGGATGCCGGTTACCCGGCACCTCAAGCGACCTTACCCGAGAGGTTCAGCGGGCAGCGTCATCCCTCTCCTATTTGGTCTTGCTCCGGGTGGGGTTTACCTGGCCGGCCGGTCACCCGGCCGCCGGTGGTCTCTTACACCACCATTTCACCCTTACCGGCCTCGGCCGGCGGTATCATTTCTGTGGCACTTTCCCTGGGGTCGCCCCCGCTGGGCGTTACCCAGCACCCTGCCCTGTGGAGCCCGGACTTTCCTCGGGAGCGAGCTCCCGCGACCATCCGGCTTGCTCGGCCTCTATGGTGTTGTTATCGCTGCAGCGCTGAGCCGTTACGGCTGCGCACGTTGCGTGAGACAAATCGCTCCGAGAGAATGCATTTCTCAGCGCAACAATACTAGCATCAAGAGCACTCTATGTCAAACCGCAGACACCGTCGGCGCGCTTGTTGGCTAGAAAGTCACCTTGGGCGCCTGCTTGGCTTCCTCCGGCGACAGGAAATACGGTTTGGCCGCGTAACCGAACATGCGCGCAAAGAGCACCATCGGGAACTGTTTCACCGTTTCGTTGAACGACTTCACAGATTCGTTAAACCGCATGCGCTCGACCGCGATCCGGTTTTCGGTCCCCGTGAGCTCGTCGCTCAGAGCTCGGAACTGGGCGTCAGCTTTGAGCTGCGGGTAGTTTTCCACTATGACCAGCAGCCTGGAAAGCGCTGATTCCATCTGGTTCGCCGCAGCCACCCTGTCCTCAAGGCTTGCGTTTTTCGTGCCCGCCAGTTTCGAGCGAGCGTCCGCGATGCCCTGGAACACAGCTTTCTCGTGAGCCGCGTACCCTTGCGTCACGCTGACCATGTTGGGAATCAGGTCAAAGCGCCGCTGCAGCTGGTTCTCAACCTGCGCCCACTTTCCATTGACATCCTCGTTCAGCTTAACCAGCTTGTTGTACGTCCCAGCAAGCTGACCGCCGACCACGACCACCAGCAACACGATCACAGCCAGGACGATCAGAAAGTTTCTCAACTGCCCGCACCTCCGGTTTTCTCTGTACGCACGAAGTGTGAATACGCATCTGCGAAAGGCCATCACGGGCCGCCGAAAGCCATCGCGCCTCTACCAGGAGCGGCCTCCACCACCGCCGCCGCTGCGGCCTCCGCCGAACCCGCCGAATCCTCCACCGCCCGAGTGGCCGCCACCGCCGAAACCACCGAAGCCGCCACGAGGCCCGCGCATGATGACCGGCGGGATCCGGTACTCGGTCTCTTTGGCATAGCCGCAGGCGGGGCACACACAACGTCTGACGCCCACTCCGGCAGCGAGCGCCGTGGCTGGCACAAGCAGTTTGTCCATCACGGTGCAGCGCCCCTTCTTGCATACCGGGCACTTGTTGTATCCCTTCAGAAGCCCGCTGACGGCAATCACCAGCCCGAGAAGCACGAAGCCGATGCCCAGCACCATGCCGATGCCGCTGAACCCTGGCGTTGACGGCTTCGACGGCTGTGGCGTGGGTAGCTGCGGTGTAGTGGTGCCCGGGGCCTGTGAAGCAGCCTTCCTGATGATTCCCGCGTAGTTCTCGACAGCAGCAATGATCCCTTCGGCATACTTGTTCTGCTTGAACTGCGGAATCAGGTCGTTGTCGATGACTCTCAGCACCAGCGAATCCGGCAGTGTGCCTTCCAGTCCGTACCCAACCTCGACCTCAACCCGCCGGTCGTCGAGGGACACCAGAAGAATAAGGCCGTTGTCCTTGTCCTTCTTGCCCACCTTCCACTTTTCCATGAGAGCGACGACGTAGCTCTTGGGGTCGAGCGGCTGAGTGGTCTTGACCGTGACGACCGCGATTTCCGCTGTGGTTTCCTTCTCAAGGCTCTGGATGATACTGTCGAGCTTAGAGACTTCTTCCGGCTTCAGAACACCGGCGAAGTCGTTGACCCAGCCTTTGGGCTCAGGAAGCGTGGGCGCAGTCGCGGCAAGCGCAGGAAAAGCCGCCGCAGGCAAAGCCAGCGCCAGCAACACCAGCACAACCACAACCGCAATACGGGCTCTGAACAGCCTTGTCATAGTTCCTGCTCACCTACTACATGGCATATACGCAAAAAACCGCCGCCACGTGGCGGCCATTGCAACTATTGAATACGTATTATAGCACAAAAGGTTTAGACTCGGTGCCAGTCAAGAAGTGCAGTTTCAGGCAGTCGGACGCGCATTCCGTTCCATCGCTTCATCGAGGACCTTGTTGGCAAGGCCATCGGCGATTTTGTTCTCCTTTCTGGGGATGTGCTTCACCACGATATCATCGAATTCGCTCAACATGCGCACCGCGTTGATGTAGAGCGGGCGGAGCCCGTCGGCCTTCACCCGGTACTGGCCGTTGATCTGCCTGACCAGGAGCTCGCTGTCCGTCCTGATCTCCGCTTCCTTCGCCCCTAGCCGGCGCAGTTCCGAGAGCGCCTCTAGAAGGGCGCTGTACTCGGCCACGTTGTTCGTCGTGACTCCCAGGTAGGACGCACGCTCTGCGATCCGCGTCTCACCTGCGAACACGGCCACTGCAAGCGCGGAGTGTCCTGGGTTCCCCCTGGATGCCCCATCGATGTACGCAATCAGGCGCTCTCCGGCCACGGTCAATGTCTCCCCTCGATGGATTGTATCTGCTGTTCAATCTGGAGCGCGACGATCTGGTCGGCTCTTGCTTCCTCAGGCCGTGCGGCCGCTCGAGAAGAAGATATGCCGGAACGGAGCCTGTATCGCGTCTGCAAGTACCTGAGCAGGGCGACAGGCTCGTTGTCGAGCAGCAGTCTGGTCACTTCGTGCTCGATGCCGGTCTCCAACGCATCCCAGGCCGCGGGAGCAAAACGGCACAGCTCGGCCAGTGTGAGCACGTTATAGATCCGGCGTCCTTCGATGACGATGTCCTCTGTAACTGTCGTAAGCCGGGAGCATTCGGCCCACCGCCGGAACTGCGGCAAGTCCTTCATGGGCTGTACCACGGCCAGGTGGGCCATCGCTACCACCGGTCTTCCCGCCGACAGAATCTCAGCTATTGTCTGGCCGCCCAGCCCTGCCAGCACCAGCACGCTGGCCTCGCCAGGCTCTAACGGTTCCAGGCCGTACCCGAGCCGCAGCTCGAAGGAGCAACCGGACCGGATGCGCGTCCTCGCTGCCGACGCGAGCGAACCTGCGCTGCTGTCGCTGCCTATGACGCGCCGCGCAAGCCCGGCTCGCTCCAGATAGGCAGGCAGAATCCCATGGTCTGTTCCGATATCGGCGACAGTCGAACCTCCTGGGACTCTCTTGGCCAGCGCGAGCAGCCTCGCGCCGGGCCTGGCCACACCCAGTTTCACCTCATCAGGCTTGAGGCCGCCCGGCTTGGGGTCATCAGGCTTGAGGCCGCCCGGCTTCGCGTCACCCGGCGTCAGATCAGGCCCAGCCTTTTGCCGCACAGGTTGAACTTCTCGATCGCAAAATCCAGGTCTTCCCTCGTGTGCGCCGCGGAAATCATGACACGAAGGCGCGCCTTCCCACGGGCCACAGTTGGGTACTGGATGGACTGAGCGAACACAGACTCGGTGAACAGGTCTTTGCTCAGTTGCGCAGCCTTGTGCTCGTCGCCGACCATGACCGGCGTTATGGGGGTCTGGCTCTTTCCGGTATCCCAGCCGGCCTGCTGCATCTGGCTCTTAAAGTAGGTCGCGTTCTCCCAGAGTCTCTTGACAAGTTCATCGCTCGCAAGCAGCAGGTTGACCGCTGCCAGGCAGGCGGCGACATCGGCCGCGGATATGCCCGTGCTGAAGAGGAACGGCCGGGCTCGCTGTTTCAGGTAGTCCACCAGCACCGTGCTACCGGCGACATACCCGCCCAGCACGCCGAAGGCCTTGGACAGCGTGCCTATTTCCACGTCGACTTCGCCGACGAGGCCATAGTGGTCAACGATGCCCCGCCCGGAGTCTCCCAGCACACCCTCACCGTGGGCGTCGTCGACCATCGTCATGGCGCCGTGCCTTCTGGCCACCTCGACGATACCGGGGAGCGGCGCAGTGTCTCCATCCATGCTGAACACACCGTCCGTGATGATGAGTTTCCGGCGCGCCACGGCTTCCGCCTTGATCTTCTCCTCAAGGTCACCGACATCATTGTGCCTGTACCTCACGACCTTCGCCTTCGTGAGGCGGCACCCGTCGATTATGCTTGCATGGTTGAGCTCGTCAGACAGGATCACGTCGCCCTCACCGGCCAGCGCCGGAATGGTGGCAGCATTCGCCTGAAAACCTGACTGTAGCAGGATCGTAGCCTCCGTGCCCTTGAACTCGGCGAGCTTCTGTTCCAACTCCACGTGAGGCGTCTGAGTGCCAGCGATCGTCCTGACGGCGCCGGGACCGACGCCGTACGCGTCTACCGCCTTCTTTGCGGCCTCTTTCAGGGCCGGGTGGTTCGCGAGGCCCAGGTAGTTGTTGGAGCACATATTCAGCACTCTCTTGCCATCGGCGACGAACCACGCGCCTTGCGGGCTCGAAATGGTTCTTATGGTTATCTGGGTGCCTTGTTCTTTCATTCTCGCGATCTCCTCGGCGAGAAAGTCTAGCCTGCCCATCTTTTGCCCTCCAGACATCGAATCAGCGGTCTAGCGAAAGATACGTTACCAGTATAGGGAATTCCTTGCCCGTGCGCGCAACAAGCCGCGCCCGTCTTGCCTTCCGCGGGCTCAGATGCGCTCGGCCCGCTTTCCCCGGGTCGAATACAAGCGATTCAGCGAAACATACTAGCTGTTGTAGGCTGCAATTTCACCGGTACACTCACAGGAGGACGCATGATCTCCATAATCTTCGTCGCTGCTATTCTGCTCCTTGGAGGAGCGTATCTCTTATCGAAGTATGTTCTGCCGTCCGGAGAACGAAAGGATGGCGAGAAAGCTCGAGCCGGGGAGCATGAGGCACATGGATTCCCCAAGACGTCCGAGGAGTTCGCCGACGAGCGTGAGCTCGGCGTCGATGTGGTGGAACACCAGAAGAGAGAACTCACGGTCGAGTTCATCCCCGATCACGAGCTCCCAGGACGGCCGGCCATGCCGGCGAGGACAGTCGGGACGGCTCTGAAGTTACCCCCTGAGGCGGCACTTGATTTCAGCAAGTACCCGGAATTCGGTGAGGACTATGTTGTGCTCATCGCACGTGATCCTGAGTACCTGTTTGCCTATTGGGAGATGACTTTCGAGGCGATCGACAGGTATGCCCGCACGACCGGTAAGGGCATTCGCCCGAGTGTCGTAGTGCGGGTTCACGAGGCAGTGGGTCCGGATGAAAGCGCCGTGTTCTACGATATCTCGGTCGGCTCGCGGGTCGGCAACTATTACTTCGCTGTGCCTCCGCGGGGTAGGGCCTTCTATGCGGAACTTGGCCTCATGGGAACAAGGGGCTTCTGGGCCATAGCGCGGTCCAACACCACGGTTGTGCCGAAGACGATGGGTCTGCCTTCCGACCTTGAGGAGAAGATGGAGGAGAAGATGGAGGAGAAGATGAAGGAATACGCGCGAAGAGCCTACCGCGATATCGGCAAGAGCTCCTGGTGAAGCAGAGTGGCTTCAGCAATCACCGGGCCAGTTCCGGCTTGTGATCGTCGAGGAGCGTGCTGAGGTGCACGAGCGCCTTCTTATGGATCTGTGAGATGCGGGCGTGAGAGACGCCCATCAGACCGGCTATGTCGGTAACCTTCAGCCCGCCGTAGTAATGGAGAGTGATCACTCGCCTCTCCCTCCGCGGTAGCCGCCCGATCGCATCGAGAAGAAGGCTTCTGACTTCCTTTCGTTCGGCCACTTCGTCGGGCCTGGATATCTCGTTCTGGTCGATAAGGACGATGAGGCTACCCTTGTCATCGATCATCAGGCTGTCGAGCGGAATCTGGACAGCCGGCTCAATCTCCCTCGACAGTTCGAAATACCCTTTCAGGCTGAGGCCGAGCTTGTCTGCGATTTCCTTGTCGCTGGGCATCCTCCCCAGACTCATGGCGAGTTCCGCGACAAGCTTCGAGACCCTCCTGGCCTTCCGTCTCATCGTCTGTGAGACCGAATCCATCTGGCGCAGGCCGTCAAGTATTGCGCCACGAACGACCGGGTTCGCGTACGTCTCGAACTTGACGCCCCGCTTGGGGTCGAACCGCCGGGCAGCGTTGATGAGGCCGATCATGCCATAACCCACCAGCTCGTCCACCTCAACCGTATGGGGCAACGTCAACGCCATCATCCGGGCTATCGACCGGACGAGGGGAAGGTACTGGAGGATCAGAAGCTCACGTGGCTTCTTCCCCGGTGGCAACAATACATCTCGATCTAGCAGGTTATCGTCTGACACAGTGCCCCGCGCCTTTCTAAACCAATGGCATTCTCGAAGAAATAATCGTTCCATTTCATCGGTTTTATAATGCTATTCCAAATGCAGGTATCGCTTCCATGTGTCGCCAAATAAGACGTGCCGCGTGTGGTTTGGGAGGAACTGGTCTGATGGCAAAAGTGCTGGTGCGTTCTGCTCAATATGTGGAAGCGCGGACCGCCGTGGAGGAGGTCTTTGAGTGTTTCAGGCTTGGCGTGGAAGGAAAGCGGGTGCTGGTAAAGCCCAACGCGCTGAATGAGCGTGAGCCAGAGACGGGATCAAACACGCATCCTTCGGTCCTCCGGGCAGTCATAGCGGTGCTCGAAGCCCGAGGCGCCCAGGTGATTGTGGGAGATAACCCTGGCCAGATCAACTACGGGCGAATGCGTGAGGTCTTTGCCGCAAACGGTCTTGGCGAAGTGGCTGGGGACCGTCTCCGCAACCTGGGACTCGACCTTATCGCCAGGCGCGTGCCTTCCCTGAAGTTCGACTTGTTCTTCCCGAGGGTGCTGTTTGAGGTGGATTTCGTGGTGAACGTGCCCAAACTCAAAGTCCACCCCGGGGTCGGTTTCACGGGCGCCGTCAAGAACACTTTCGGCCACCTGCCCGGGGCACAAAAGGCGACGTGCCATGTGGCCTCACCCAACAGGCGCGCCTTTGAGAGAGTGTTGTCGGACATCTACCGGCTCCGGCGGCCAGACCTCAACATCATGGACGCCATTCTTGCCTTGGAGGGCCGGGCTCAGGGCGGCCCGAGCCTGCGGTACCTCGGCAGGCTGCTTGCATCGGACTCCGCGCCCGCGCTCGACGTCGTCGCGTCTTCCATGATCGGCTTCGACCCGCAGAATCTGCACCACATTGTCGACGCCGCCCTGGTGGACGGAGTCACCCCTGACCCGAGGGCTCACGAAATCCTGGGAGACTACGAGCCGATCGGCGACTTCAGGCTTCCGAAGGGGTTTGAGCCAGGAGGCACAAGGCCGGACGAGAAGCCTGGGGCTAGCCTTCTGGAGGCGGCTTCGCGCAAGGGTCTGGTCCTAAAGGAAGGTCTGTGCAACGGTTGCGGCGACTGCACGAAGCAGTGCCCTCTGGGCGCGCTGGGACTCGAGGGGGGCACCCCAGTCATCGACCCGATGCGGTGTGTGAGTTGCTTCGCCTGCGTGGAGGCGTGTTCCTCAAGGGCCATCGATCTCGAACCCACATACCCTATTTCCGCCGACAACTAGCTATCATTCCGCCGTGAGCGCCTCGTCTGCCGGGAGGTCTAGCGTGCCCTTCCGCCTCACCAGTTCGGACAGTTTGAAGAGGTTGAACCTGCGGCCCGCGACGCGCTTGTCCCTCGTGTAGGCAAGGAAGGCGAACGCATCCCCCATGACGAGAGGGTCCGCCCAGGCTTCGGTCCTCGCGCGTGGCATCCGCCGGAACTCCTCCATGGTGAGAGACGTCGGCTTTGTCCTGATGCCCGGCGACGAGAGCGTCACGATCACCCCCCGAGGCGCCGCTTCAAGCGCGAGCGCCCTGCTCAGCCCCTCCAGCCCATATTTGGCCGCACAATAGGCCGTCTCGCCGGCGAAGCCCTTGATACCGGCCGCGGACGAGACGTTATGAATCGTCCCCCCGCCCCGCGCCAAAAGCCTCGGGTAGACGAAACGGGTCGCATGATAGGCTGCCCCAAGGTTGGTCTCCAGGGTCCTGTTCCAGAGTTCAGGCGTGGTCTGCTCAAAAGGCAGGTACTCGAGCACTGCCGCGTTGTTGCACAGGTGCGTTATCGGGCCCAGGACCTGTTCGGTCATCTCAAAGGCGCGCAGGAGCGCACCGGTGTCGCGGACGTCGACGGCACACACGAGAGCCTCACTGCCTCCGGCCTCCACCAGGAGCTTCGTCTCTTCCAGCTCATCAACGGTGCGCGCGATCAGGCTCACCTTCGCTCCCCACCTGCCGAGGCAGACCGCGCCGCCACGCCCGATGCCCCTGCCGGCTCCGGTGACCACCGCGACCTGCCCTTCAAGCATCCTCTGAGCTGTCATACGGGTCTCACCCACTGGGCGCCTGTGGGCCGGTCCATGACGACTCTTCCGCGTTCCGAGATCAGACGGCCTCTCTGGAAGACCTTCTCGACCCGGCCTGTGACTTTCATCCCGTCGAATATCCTGGCTGAGTCTTGGTTTTTCGTGTACATGCTCTTCTCTGACATGACATGGGGCGCGTGCAGGTCGACCAGCACGATATCTGCATCAGAGCCGGGTTCCAGGGAGCCCTTCTGTGGGTAGATCCCGGCGACCCGCGCTGGGTTTTCAGCCATAAGGAAAGCCAGGTCTTCGAGAGACGTCCTTCCCTGGTTCACCTGATCAAGCATCAGCGGCCAGGCCACTTCGAGTTCGGGCAGGCCTCCGCCTCCTTCGAAGATGTTCTTCATGCCCTTGGCTTTCTCGTCTGGCGTCCCCGGCGCATGGTCTGTCGCAATGACATCGATCCCACCACGCGCAAGCGCCTCCCAGAGAGCCTCGACTTCGTACGCTGGCCTCAGGGGAGGCGCGACCTCGGCATACGGTCCGAGCCGCGCCGTATCCTCATCCGTGAAGATCAGGTAGTGGGGGCAGGTCTCGATCGTTATGTCCGCGCCGCCATTGCGCCAGATCTCAGCGAGTTCGACGATCCTGGCACACGAGATGTGCACCAGGTACAGCCTGGCTCCGGTTGCGCCGGCTATCTCCATGAGCGGCAGGGTGGCAAGAACCTCAGTGAACTCAGGCCTGCTCTCGTGGTAGGCCGTGAAGTCAACACGCCCGGCGTCCAGCAACTCACGGGTCCTGCGCCTGATCACTGCCGAGTCTTCACAGTGGTATCCGATGAAGCGGTCGGTCGAGGAGACCTTGCGAAGTACATCGTATATGTCGCCATTGCCTTGGCACAGGAGTCCCCTCCGGTCCTCCCTGTAGCTACCGACGTAACTCTTGTACCCGACCACTCCGGCCTCGGCCTGCTCGACTATGTGGTCCAGCGACTCGCCACCTGCGCCTCCGAGGAGCGCGAAGTCCACGTACGACTTGGACTTGAACAGGTCTGCACGGGCAAGGACCCCTGTCCGAGAGTTGACGGGCGGCACGCAGTTGGGCATCACAGTAATCGTGGTGACACCTCCAGCGGCTGCAGCTTTTGTGCCCGTGGTGGCGTCTTCTTTGTCCTCCTTGCCAGGTTCTCCGATGTGTACGTGAAGGTCCACCATGCCGGGCAACGCATAAAGGCCAGAGGCATCCACCACCTCGCGAGCCACAATACCGGCGGTGTCGACTCCGGCTGCGGCGACGGCGGCTATCCTACCATCTTTGACCAGGAGGTTCCCCTCCCTGGTCCCACTGCTAGTGGCTATCTTGGCTGACTTGATGACCAATTCGAAGGACATCAGTGCGCACCTCCAGTGTCCGGTTCCGGGCCGTCTTGGCGCCCGGTCCGGCGCTATTCTGGCGTCAGACCGGCAGCCGCGCCAGGGCCCCGTCCTGCGCCATTCTGGCACCCGGCTGCTCTCTTCCAACAGCGAACTATTCCTTACTGGGTGGGCGTCTCCTCCCAGGGGGCCTTCCCAAAAAGCGAAGAGCCCAGGGGTGATGTACCCTGGGCATCGAACCTGGTTCCCATCGTGCACGGACCATACGCGAAAAATGCGAGCAGGCGCCGGGCAGAAGGCTCAAACGCGCCTCCACCTGTCGCCCCGCCAAAACCTCAATCCGCCTCCAGAATCGAGACTGCGTTGCGATTCTCCTTTGCAGTGTAGAGCGCGGTATCCGCTTTGGCGATAAGATCGTCCATGCTCAGACGCCGGTGTGAGAATGCCGCTCCGATGCTTATGGTCACATGGCACATGTCGAATGAGGACTCAATGCACGCGCGCAGCCTCTCGGCACACTTGGCGGCTCCGTCCCTGCCGGTCTGGGGCAGGATGACTGAGAACTCCTCTCCTCCCCACCTGGCGACCGTATCGACCCGCCGAGTGTTCTTCCTCAGCAAAGCCGCGATCTTCCTGAGGACGTCGT
>JAUYEF010000045.1 GCA_030691635.1 Bacillota bacterium | reverse complement strand
CATAGTTGTCGGGGATCCGAAGCATTATGCGGTTGTCCATGCACATGCCGATGAGAAGCTCCGCCCGGTCGTGGCTCCGCTGGGGAGTTCTCAGGTTATGGTAGGCGAGCGCGTCGGCGACCGGCGTGGTACGGTAGGCAGGCAGAATGTCGTCCCAGCAGTTGACCGGAAGAAGCGCGCTCACGGTTTTGAACCTCCACCTGCCTTCGACGGCGCCGGATCTGCCGCCCAGTCGCGCTCTCGCTCCAGCGCACGCCCAACCGCCCGGCCAGCCTGGTCCGCGAGCCGGCTAATGGCGGCGTACAGGTTCTCTTGCGCGTCCTCGACAAGAATCCTCCCCTTGGGCAACAGGTCTACAGCGATCCGGCAAACCTTCTGGAGACCCGTGGACGCGCCGGCGTCATGGCGGATGTCGACGGTCACCAGACTGATACCCTGGCTGAATCGACCCAGAACAAGATGCAGCCGCCTTCCGGCGTGTCGCCGAAGCGGTTCGGTCCAATCGATCTGCCGTCCACACAGTTGTATTCTCATGCCGGCAGGCTCCTCCAGTCAGTTGAGTCGTCAGCGAAACACATTCAACAATCTCCCCATGAAGCTGCCCTCTTTCTGTCGGATGACCTCAAGCTCCCCCTTATCCAGCCAGATGCCCTCGCAAGAGAAACACTTATCGACGCGAACATCGCCGAAAGCAATCTCTTCAAGCTGCATGCCGCACTTTGGGCACTTCATAGAGTGGAGCGCACGCTCTCGCTCCCGTTCTTCAGCCAAGAGCTTTCCTTGCCGCTCCTCGGCCAATTTCCGCCTGCGTTCGGCTTCCTGGCGGGCGAAGTACTCCTCTTCACTCGCATTGGGCTTTGCGGGCATATGTAGTTCCCTCCTGGTTTGTGGATTCAACGTCGTCGGTGAGGCTGCGACGCACGATCTTTGCCCTCCTACCATAACTCATTCGAGGAGACCACCGACGTAAAGGACCCCGACAAGCACTCCGGAAATGAGGAATATCACCGCGTAGTAAACTAGGCGAAACAATACGGTGACCCCTTGTTCGCGGCCAGGCCTAAGTTGGCGCTCAGGCCGGATCTGCTGCTGGGCAAGTCTGTCCATCGCTCTCTCTCCCGTTTCGCAAGGCCCGCGGCTGGAGTGAGGTCTTGAGATTGAGGGGCTTACGGCAGTGAAGACATCTCTCGGAGTCCGCTCGGGTGGAAAGATGACAGTGAAGGCAGTAGGTTTCCTTGAGATGCGCGGTCTGAGCCTTGTCAGTCATAGCCTTTCTCTCCTGTTCTGTCGAAATCTCAGACGGCCACGGGATAGCCGCGAACAGCCATAGCCTCGAGACGCTCGACTCGTGCGGCAGTCGGCGGGTGGGTACTAAACAGGCGAACGAGCCCGCCGCCGCTGAAAGGATTCACAATGCACAGATGCGCGGTGGCCGGCGAACCCGATACCATGGGCACACGTTGAGAAAGTATCTCGATCTTGCGCAGTGCGCTCGCCAAAGCCAACGGGTTGCCGGTGATGCGGGCCCCTGCCTCATCCGCCAGGAACTCTCGCGAGCGGGAGATCGCCAATTGGATCAATGATGCGGCAATCGGAGCCAGGAGCACGCCGAGCAGACCGGCGAGAGGATGGGATCTCTCCGCATCGTCTTCCGCGGACGCCCCACCACCCAGCATCGTGCTCCACAACACCATGTTGCCCAGCATGCTGAGCGCGCCGGCGATCGTGGCGGCTGCCGTCATGATCAGGGTGTCCCGGTTCTTGATGTGTCCCAGTTCGTGCGCAACCACTGCCGCGATTTCCTGGCGGTTCAGCAGCCGGACAAGTCCTTCGGTTACAGCGACCGCGGCGTGGCGCGGATTCCGCCCGGTGGCGAACGCGTTGGGCGAATCATCCGGGATGAGGTACAGCTTCGGCCTGGGAAGGCCGGCGCTGTTGGCGAGGCCTTGCACAACGGAAAACAACTCAGTAGCATCGCCCGCGCCCAGTTCCCTGGCTCGATGCATCCTCAGGACGAACCTATCCGAGAACCAGTAGGCGCCGAAGTTCATGGCAACGGCAATTACCAAGGCCACCAGCAGTCCGCCCTGCCCGGCTAAGGACTGCCCAACCCAGAGCAACAGCGCCGTCAACATACTGAGCAGCGCCAACGTTTTCAGGCGATTCATTCGACTACCTCCAAATCAAGACCTTCTTTCACTCCTTCGTGCTGAAGGTCTCGATCCGAGGTTTTGTCCGTCCTCGCTGGCGCGCCGGGCCCGGCGACGGGCCGTCTTGACGACTACACCAGACCTGGGGTGAGGCGATCTACTCCCCTTCGTCCTACGAACCGGCATAAGAGATCCCCCTTCGGCCCCGTGATGCACCGCGGAGGAACTACAAACCCGGCCACCAAAGAGAGAGCAATTCTGCTTCCAGCCGTCGGCGGGCTACTTCGGCAGTGCCCTCAGACACGCGCAGCCGACAGACGCTGCATATAAAGGGGGCAAGACGTTGTCGCGGTGCATCAGTGCTGGAAGTTTTGCGGCAGCAGTGCCCGATATCGGGCAGTTGCACGCGGACGCACAGTGTCCTCAATGCGCCCGCGCGTGGAACAGTAGCTTTCTGCTGCATTGGACTGCCCTCCGTGTTGTGTAAGCATCCTTTGGACCGCCAGTTGCAGGTGACCCGGGTGGGTCGAAGGATCGGTCTTCCTTCCAGCCAGGGCGGAAGTTAGTACTCGCGCAGCACATGTCCCGGGTGAATAGCATCGGAGCATCAGCGGCGGCCCCCGGCGGGCCAAGGGATCGCGGAGCGGCGGGGCCGGCCACACTATCCTGGCATCTTGTTCGACTTAACCTCACCCGGTCTCGCCGAGCTGGCGCGGTCCGGTCCAGGGTGCGTGTGGTAGGATAAGTCCGGCGCCTGCGCCGTCGCGGGCGCCGGGAAACAGTCTGGAACAAGGTGGTACAGCAAAGGAGATCGATGTGAAACTGCGGGTTGCAGCGCTCGTGTTCGTATTCG
>JAUYEF010000016.1 GCA_030691635.1 Bacillota bacterium | reverse complement strand
AACCTTAAGACAGCCGGACTCAATACGGGTCCGGCTATTGCTTTCTCCGCTGTTGCTCTTACGCTGGTTACTCTGGTTGCGCCCAGAGGCCCTGGCGGCGCGCGGTTCCGCCCGGCCGGCGCCCCAGAGCGCCGGATTGATTAAAAAACGCGCAGTGACGGCCGGAAGCCCGCCAGTTCTTGCGCAGCTGCCGGCTGAGACTGATCAAAAAAGATGCAGTGCTGGATACATCCGGTACCGTAAGTTCCACAGGAGAACGCACCCCACGGTCGGCGTTCTCAGGTGAAACGCTCCCGGCGGCCGGCGCTCTACAGCAGAACACGCGGGTCGGGATATTCGCCAGACTCGGACAACAAAGCCCTGGACATCCGCTCCGGCGGCGCCCAGGGCAATTCGTGCTCCTACGGTGCTCCTTCGTGCTCTAAGCTACCATAAACCTTGCTCTCGGTAGCAGCGCTAGCCCCTGGTTATCGTGCCTTCCCACGTCGAGACAGGCCTGCTGGCCGTGGTCGACCCGAACCACCGTGACGTGACCGACTTCGCCTCTGTGTAGAACGCGATTCCGTCCTTGCCCATGACGTGCAGGTCACCAAGGAACGAGTTCTTGTGCCCGGAGAAGGGGAACACCGAGATCGGGACGGGGATGCCCACATTGATGCCGACCATGCCGGCATGCGTCCTTTTCGCGAATTCCCTGGCGTAGTGACCGCTTTCAGTGAATATGCATGAGCCGTTCGCGTACGGACTCGCGTTCATGATCGCAAGGCCCTCTTCGAAGCCTTTCACGCGCTTTATGCACGCAACCGGACCGAAGATTTCCTCGTCCCCGATCCGCATGCCGGACTTGACGTGGTCGAAAATGGTCGGCCCGATGAAGAAGCCGGCCTCATAGCCAGGCACAGATGTGTTCCGGCCGTCCAGCACCAGGCTAGCGCCCTCCCGTATGCCGGTCTCGATCCAGTCCAGCACGGCCTGCTTATGTTCGGCTGAGACGACTGGCCCCAGCTCGGTGTCGGGCTTGTAGGCGCAGCCGACCCTGCGTTCGCTGGCATACTTCACGAATAGCGACACGAACTCGTCGGCGCATTGCTCTTCGACGGCTATGGTGGGCAGCGCCATGCACCTCATGCCTGCGCACCCGAAAGAAGAGTTGACGATGGCCCGGGCTGCCTGGTCGAGGTTCGCGTCCCTGAGCACCAGACCATGGTTCTTCGCCTCACCCAGCACCTGGACTCGCTTGCCGTTCGATGAAGCCTTCGCGAATATGGTGCGGCCGGTCTTCGTCGATCCGACGTACGACACGCCCGCGACCTTCGGGTGCGAAAGCAGCAGTTCAGCCTCGTTGCGGCTGCAGGTGACGAGGTTGACGACTCCTTTGGGCAAGCCGGCCTGCTGCAGCAGCTCGAGCATTCGCACGGCGGTCAGTGGGGTCTGGCTCGAAGCTTTGAGCACAAACGTGTTGCCTGTCGTGATGCACAGCGGGATCATCCAGCCGAACGGGATCATCGCGGGGAAGTTGAACGGCACGATACCGGCGAAGACCCCGATCGGTTCGCGGTACAACACAGTGTCGAAGCCCTGGGAGACGTTCATGAGCGAGTACCCCTGCATCGTCACGGGCACGGCGCAGGCATACTCGACGACCTCGATCGCCTTGAGGACGTCGCCACGCGCCTCATCGAGGTTCTTGCCCAGTTCCGTGGACACCATGACAGTGAGCTCTTCAAGGTGCTGCTCGAGGATCGCCTTGAAAGAGAACATCAACTGGGAGCGCTTCGGGACCGGCGTGCCAGACCACTCAGGGAATGCTCTGGCTGCCGCTTCGATGGCCGATTCGACCTCGCCCACAGTGCAGCAGGGCGCCTCAGCTATCACTTGTCCGGTGCTGGAATCAGTGATCGGCATGTACTTTCCCGATGATGTTTCTTTCCATTCACCATCAACGCAGAACCTGAGCCGCTCGATTGCCATGAGATGTTACCACCTTTCCGCGCGTAAGGCGTCACAGTCGCCTTAGAGTTTCACCGGATGGTGACTCATGTCCTCTGCTTCCAGAAACTACATGGATAAGCTCGGGAACTGGGCCTTTATTGCACCGTCGAAAGCTTTGTTAATCGAAAGGAAATATCGTCGCAGCATAAGGAGGGTTTCGCAAGTGAAGAACATGGCCAGGTCCTTGCTCGTGCTCGTCGTGGTGCTGGGCATAGCAGGCACGGTAATGGCTGCGCCTGCACAGGAAACGGTGACAGTGATCAGCGCGCCGCGCGCGAACCTGTACAAGGACGCGATCGTGGTCAATGGCGTCACATATGTGCCGCTACGGTACATGTCTCAGTTCCTTGAGGGAAACGCGAGGTGGGACGCCCGGCTCGGCCGTTTCGTGGTGAACAACCCGGTCGAGATTGAGCGTGGGCAGACTGTTTACGGCGACTCCAGGTTCTCATTCGCGCTCATGTTCGATCGTTCGAACCCGACCAGGGTCGGCATCGCAGTCAAGAATGTGACAGGCACACAGCTCGAAGTCACATTCCCCAGTTCGAAGACGCACGACATCATCGTGAAGAAGAACGGCTCCACCATATGGCAGGCCTCCGCGGGTAAGTCCTACCTGCCGGTACTCAAGGTCGAGACATTCGCCGCCGGTGAGACAAAGGTGTACAACACTGACCTTCCGGCGCTTGCGCCAGGCAATTACACGATCGAGGGCTACTTCATGGGCGCCCTGAACCGCAACCTGCCGGTTCTCCGTTCCACGATCAGGATCCCGGTGAGGCGCTACGACAGGCAGATGCTGAACTACAGCCTCAGCTTCAGCCAGTCAGTGTTCTCGCAGCGAGAGCCGAAGCTTTTGCTCACTGTCAAGAACACCCAGGGTCGCGATGTCTATTTCCCGGCCGGCCACACGTACATGTTCACGGTCAAGAACACCGCAGGGCAGGTTGTGTTCTCCAAGTACGTGGGGAGTCTCGGCTACGGTGTCAGGTATGAGAAGATGCCCAAGGATGCATCGAGGTACTACTTCGTCAGCCTCAAGGGATTGCCCGCTGGGTCCTACACGGCTGAGGTCACACTGGTCGAGGGTGGCGCCACGCTTGGCCGGATTGCGACCACGTGGTTCGCGATTCGCTAGGCGGCAGCCGGTACCGGCCAACTGGCTCCGGACCCATGAGCGGAGCCAACAGGCAAGACAGGTGACGCAAAGTGGTAACGCAGCAGGGCGGCGGCAGCCGCCCTGCTTTCCTGCATTTGGGCAGAGGTTACGCCGCGGACTCCGAAGAAAGCAAAGGGCAGCCCAGGAACATTCGTCCAGCATGGGCGTCGCATGGAATAGATAACCTTGACCGCTTCTCCCACCGTAAGATGATCAAGTCCGGAGGGTACACCGAGATGACGACCGGTTTCGCTCCGCGCCGAACGGGTTTGTGGCCGTTTGTGTCCGTGTTGGTCCTGTTGATGCTCACCATCTCCCCGGTCGCCCTCGCGGCCGGCGCTTCCACCTTGGACGTGAAAGTCCAGGCCGGGTACGACGGCAAGACCAAAGTTGGGTTCTGGACGCCGGTCCAGGTGGAGCTCAAGAACGCCGGGCCCGCGATGACCGCCGAGGTCATCGTCCGCTACTCGGAGGGGCAGGGTTCGACAGAGCTCGTCCAGTATGTACACATGCCGCAGGGCTCGCACAAGCGCATCGCCATGTCCATACCCATACGGGACATGCGGCGCACGGTCGACGTGATCGTCTCAGGCGGCGCGGCTCCGATCAAGGCGAGCGCGCCCCTTGTGACGACGCAGTACACAGACCTGTTCGTCGGTGTGCTCTCAAGCGACCCCAACGCCGCCAGCCACCTCGCCGCCTTGAAAATACCGGGGGTTCCGCAGGTCCACGTGCTGACACTGGACGTGAATTCGATCCCCGAAGACGCCGCTGCATTATCGTCGCTTGATCTCTTGATTGTGTCTGATTTCGATATGAGCGCGCTGACGAGCGCCCAGACAGATGCCGTAAAATCGTGGGTGTCGTCGGGTGGCGCGGCTCTCTTCGCAGGCGGGCCAAGCTGGCAAAAGACGCTTGCGCCGCTGCACCAAGACCTGTTGCCGGTCACGGTGTCGGGTTCAGAGAGACTCGTCGCCATGCCCTCACTCGTTGCAGCGGGCGGCCGTGACTTTAACACCACCGGCCCGTTCACCGCATCGCGTGCCGCGGTGAAAGACATTTCACGTGTGGTGCTCTCAGAAGGTAGCGTTCCGCTGATCGTTCACGGGGACCTTGGGCGAGGCAGGGTGGCTTACTGGGCGCTCGACCTTACGCTCGCTCCGCTGCAGGGCTGGGCCGGCAATATCGCGTTATGGCAGGCAGAGGTTCTAAGACTATGCCCGTGGGCTGGCTCTCCGGCATACAGAGACGCGATGTCGAGCCCGGGACGCTACGAAGGCTCGATGATCAACGCGCTGCGCAACCTGCCCGACTTCTTCGTGCCCGCCCCAGCCGTGCTTGGGGGCTTCCTGCTCCTGTACATAGCACTCGTCGGCCCGGCGAACTACTTCATTCTCAGGCGACTGAGACGGGTCGAGCTGTCATGGATCACCGTGCCCCTGCTGGCGATGTCGTTGACTTTTGCCACATACGTGGGGAACTTCTACACGAAGGGCCGGGACGTATTCACGAACACGATTTCCGTGGTGACACTGCAGAGCCAGGGCTTCGCGAGCGCCCGGACGTACGTGGGCGTGTTCGCGCCGGCGAAGCGGTCGTATAGCCTAACCTTTGACGGCAACCCGACCATTGTCCCGCTGAGCAACTACTACGGACGCTACACCACCGGGGACAGCGGCCAGGATCAGCCCGTGACCACCAGGGTGGTCCGCCAGGAAAACACGAGAGTCGAGTTCCCGTTAACGAACATGTGGACGATGCAGGCGGTACAGGTTGAGACGGGCATTTCCTGGCATGAGACGATAGACGCCGAGCTCTTCCCTTACGCCAAAGGCATCAAGGGCAGGATCACCAACAGGACCAAGTATGAGCTCACGGACTGCTATCTGAGCACTGCCTATGCGTCTCAGCAGATCGGGACGCTCAAACCAGGGCAGTCTGCAGAGGTCGACATGCCTCTCTCGGCCGACCACTCGAACGGCTACAGGCGCCCTGTGCTGATGACTTCGTCCATGCCGCCCTACTCGTCCGCCATGGGGCCCGCGGAAGGCGACCGTACGAAGATGCGAAAGCAACAGGTGCTTTCGGCGCTCTTTGACTCAGATCCGTATGCCGGCCCGCGATGGAGCCTCGCCTTCACCGGCTTCTGCGACCAACCCATGACAAAACTGTTCAACGAGAGGGATGCGCTGTCGCGCCGCCCATACCTCGGTCTGCTGGTCGCGCCGCTGAAAGTCTCAATGCAGACAGGGACGGTGGCGTTTCCGCCTGGCCTGGTCAAGGTGACCGGTGTCGCCACCTCTCCCCAGGGAGCGGTGAAATCTGGACCAGGCTTCTACTATCTGCCGGACAAAGGCGAGGCCACGTTCAAAGTGGAGCTGCCACTGCCAGGGGCGCAGATCGATTCCGTGACTCTACACGTCCCAGGCAACAGTACTCCCCGCGCAGCCGGGATGGAAGGCTCGCTCTACAACTACCGGACCGGTAAGTGGGACCGCTTCGACGTCGCGATTGGGCCGAACGACGTGCCGGATGTGCGCGACCATGTGTCGCGGGACGGGGTGCTCCAGTTGAAAATCGCGGCCACAGGCCAGGGGATCGAGATTCGCGATCCCACGGCATCGTTCCAGGGGAGAGTCCAGTGATGATCAAGGTGGAATCGCTGGTCAAGATATATGGCAAAGTGCGAGCGCTCGACGGCCTGTCCTTCTCGGTGCCCGAGAGAAGCATCTTCGGCTTCGTCGGGCCGAACGGCGCAGGCAAGACCACCACGCTCAAGATCCTGGCCACGCTGCTCCTGCCCGATTCGGGCAAGGCGTGGGTAGCCGGATCGGAGGTCTCGGTCGAGCCCGATCAGGTGAAGAAGAACCTAGGCTACATGCCCGACTTCTTCGGGGTGTACTCAAACCTGAAGGCCAATGAGTACCTGGAGTTCTACGCTCGGGCCTGCGGCACCCCGGCGGCCAGGGCGAAGCCCGTGGCGAAGGACCTGCTCGAACTGATGGATCTCTCACACAAGGCCGGCGAGTTCGTGGACACCCTGTCGAGAGGCATGAAACAGAGGCTCTGCCTGGCCAGGGCGCTGGTACACGACCCGCCCGTGCTGCTCCTCGATGAGCCCGCCAGCGGGCTCGACCCGAGGGCTCGAATCGAGATGCGGGAACTCCTCCGCGAGCTTTCGACGATGGGCAAGACGATCCTGATAAGCTCGCATATCCTCTCCGAACTGGCGGAGCTGTGTACCGACATAGGCATCATCGACCAGGGGCGCCTGGTCGCCAGCGGCACCGTGGACGACATCATGCAGGAGCTGAGGTTCGGCCGTGCGCTGAGAGTCCGGGTCATGGCGGAGGGCCAGCGCGCCGCGGACTTGCTGAGGCAGTGCGCCGGCGTGTCCAGAGTGTCGTGGACCGAGAAATCGGTGAACGCGGCGTTTGACGGCGGAGAGGCGGAGATGCACTTCGCGCTGAAGGCGCTCCTCGACGGCGGCATCAGGGTGATTTCGTTCGGCGAGGAGAAGAACAGCCTGGAAGAGGTGTTCATGCAGGTGACAGCGGGGGGTGGCGGCCAGTGAACCCTGTCCTGGCACGAGAGCTCCGGACACGCATAAGGGACTGGCGCTCCATGCTCATGATGAGCGGCTACATCGCCGTCCTCGGCGGCCTCGGGCTTTTGTACCTGTTCTCGGTCTACAGGCAGTTCCTCTGGGGATCGAGCTTCGGCCCTGAGATCGGGCTCGGCGCGTTTCTGATAATGGCGGTGGTGCAGCTGTTTGGCATCGCTTTCATCACGCCAGCCATCTCAGCTGGCGCCATCTCCGGCGAGCAGGAGAGGCAGACGTTCGACCTGCTCTGGTGTACCAGCCTCAAGCCCGCCGGTATCGTGCTCGGCAAGCTGTTCGCGTCAGTCGCGTATCTGCTCCTTGTGATGCTGGCAAGCATGCCGCTCTATACCATAATGTTCTTCTTCGGTGGGCTCGCCCCGGGGGCGGTGGCGCTCATCGCGCTGTTGTATATGTGCAGCGGCCTTACGTATTCCGCCATCGGCATCATGTTCTCGACACTGACCAGGCGGACCACCTTCGCGACGGTGCTCACCTACTCGACCGTGATCTTCATTATCGTGGGGACGCTCGTGGTGTCGGGAATCCAGTGGGGGTTCGCGATGCGCCAGCCGGCGTCGCCCTCGCAGCCGTGGCTGCTGCCGCCGAAGTTGCTATATCTGAACCCCATGGTCGCGCTGTTTTCCGCGCTCCCAGGGTTCGGAGGCTCACTGCCGATGCCGTTCAACATCGGCCGGATAACTCCGGTGCTCAGGTATCACGGTTCAGTGGCTCCTCCGCCGGCTCCGGTGCTTGCGCCCGCGTGGCAGTATCACCTGGCGTTCGACGGGTTGATCATCGTCGTGTGTGTGGCGCTTTCCATTCTCATGATGAGCCCGACCGGGCCTCGGAGCAGGCTCCTTTCAAGGCGGCACCGGTCGCGCGAGGACGGAATCTCCCGGACCGGCGAGGCAGACAAATCATGAGAAAAGCTGCGGGCCCATCCATTGTAGAGCGACTCCAGCGAAAGCCGCGACGCGCCAAGCGCCGTCCGGCCCCGGTACGCGGGGAGCTTCTTTCCGCCCTGAGCCCGGTGATGGCAAGACTGCGCCTGAGGCACTGGGCCACACGTTTGGCGCAGTCCCTCCTGGCGGGCGAGCTGCTCGCGCTGGCCGTGTCACTGTACTCTTTGATCGTGCCCGTGCCGGAGCGCGTGCTGTGTGCCGTGTATGCAGCAGGGCTGGGCGTTCTTGGCTGGCTTGCGTCCGGCGTGTGGACGTCTCCCACTGCATGGGATGCCGTGAGGGCCGGAGACGCCGCCGGCCTCGAAGAGCGGCTGGTCACCGCCGTGGAGTTCGCTTCGGAAAACGGTCCGATATTCGTCGCCCAACGGGAGGACGCCCTCGCGCGTGTCAAGAGCCTTGACCCGGCCCAAGCCTTCCCCATCAGGTTCAAGAAAAGCGGCATCGCCTCGCTTGGCGCGGTGCTGCTCGCGACAACGCTCCTTCTCTCGCTGCCCTACAGGTTTCAGCGAGAAGTCGACGCGTATGCGGCCTTCCGCGAGGAGGCTCAGACGCAGGCAGAAGAGCTTCGCGCCAGGCGAGAGGCGGTCGAGAAGGCCGCCGCAGGCAAGACGGACGTGGCGAAGACGATCAAGGAGCTCAAGGAACTGGAGGAGCGCCTGAGATCAGCGAGGACCCCTGAGCAGGCGCTGCGGGCCCTTTCCGAGGCTGAGGCCAGACTCGCCGGCACGCACGAGCCGGCACGGGCCCAGACGCTCCAGCAGGCGATGCGCAGCATGGCAGGTGCGCTCGGTGAGTCCAGCGCGTTGCGCGACGCAGCCTCCAAGATGGCAGCGGGCGACTGGCCGGGCGCGGCCGAGAGCCTCAGGAAAGTCGCTCAAGAACTCGGCAATCTTGATTCCAGACAACTTGCCCAGGCGGAACAAGCCCTCCAGAAGGCCGCCGGGCAGGCTCGAGCGGCGGGCGCCGCGGCATCCGGCCTGGCGCAGAGCGCCACCAGCGCCGCGCAGGCCACTGGTTCGGGTGATCCACAATCCGCGGCGGATGCCCTGGAGGGCCTGGCGGAACAGGTCGAGGGCGCCGGCAGCGAAGTGGACTCCCAGCAGGCGGCGCAGGCCGCGCTTGCAGCGATATCGAACGCGCGCTATGGCCTGCTGTCTCAATCCGCGAGCGCCCAGGGAAGTGGGCAGGGAAGCGGCCAGGGCGGAACGACCCCGGGCCCGGGTTCGGGAACAGGAGGCCAGGGCGCTTCGGGCGCAGCCGGGATTTCCAACGCCGCCGGCACGGGCCAGGGCGCTTCCGGGGCTGGCCAGGGCTCGACCAATCAGGCGTCCGGCCAGGCAGGAGACGCGCCCGGGACCACCGCAGGGAGCGGCTCATCACCGCCACCCAGCAAGCGAGGCTCATACGAGAAGATATACTCGCCGGAGCACCTGGGCGGAGACAGTGCCGCCTCTCCCGACACGGGAAAGCCAGGTTCTGGGCCGAGCGACTTCATCGAGACCCCTGGCGGCGCCACCACAGGCAAGTCCGTACCGTACAGCGATGTGTTCTATGACTTCCAGCGCCGGGCGGCGGAGAGCCTCGAGCGGTCTCAGATCCCCGCCGGCATGCGGGATTTTGTCCGGAAGTACTTCAGCGCGCTCGAGCCGGCGGGCGACCGGTAGGAAGGAGCACACCATGCAGGCCGAAATCGACGAGAAAGACGTCAGCGCTTTCCTCGATGTCTACAGCAGGGTCGAGAAGGAGATTTCCAAGGTCATCGTCGGACAGCGTGAAGTCATAGAGCAAGTGCTTGCCGCGTTGTTCGCTGGGGGGCACGTGCTGCTGGAGGGCGTGCCGGGACTCGGCAAGACGGCGCTTGTGAGGACGATCGGCCGGGTGCTCGACCTGTCGTTTTCGCGTATCCAGTTCACCCCGGACCTCATGCCTGCCGATATCATAGGCACTAACATCATCATCGAGTCAGGGGGCTCGAGGCAGTTCGAGTTCCAGCGTGGACCCGTTTTCGCCAACATAGTGCTGGCGGACGAGGTGAACCGGGCGACGCCCAAGACCCAGTCGGCGCTGCTCGAAGCCATGCAGGAGCGGACGGTCAGCGCCGGCTCCCAGACGATGGCGCTGCCCGAGCCGTTTTTCGTGCTCGCGACCCAGAACCCGATCGAGATGGAAGGCACCTATCCTCTTCCGGAAGCCCAGCTCGACCGTTTCCTCCTGAAGGTGCTTGTCTCCCACCCCAACTCGGAGGAGCTGCATGAGATAATCGCCAGGACCACCGGTAATGTGGAACCTGTCGTCGACCGTGTCGCCGGTGGAAGCGACGTGCTCAAGATGATACGGACTTCGCGCGCAGTCCCCATGGCCCGCGCTGTCACGGACTATGCCATCAGGCTTGTGCTTTCCGGTCACCCTTCGGCTGGAAGCCCTTCTGAGATGGTGGCCAGGTACGTTCGTTATGGTCCCGGGCCGAGGGCCGTGCAGGCGCTGGTGTCGGCGGCGAGGGTCAGGGCGCTTGTGCAAGGACGCCTGAATGTGTCTTTCGGTGACATCGCCTATGTCGCGCCGTCGGCGCTACGACACCGCATCATACTTGGGTTCGAGGGGCAGGCGGAAGGGATCCCCACAGGCGACGTCGTCGGCGACTTGCTCAAGCGTGTGCCCGAGGCGGAGCAATGAGGGACCTGGGGCTTGCGCCTGAGCTCTTGAAGAAGCTCGACCAGATGGCGATCGTCTGCCGGCGGATGAAGGCTGGACGGTCGCAGGGCACAAGACGCTCGCCCAAGAAGGGCAGCTCCGTGGAATTCGCGGATTTCCGCAACTACACCAGGGGCGATGACCTGAAAAGGGTGGACTGGAACGCATATGCCCGTCTCGACAGGCTCTTCATCAAGCTCTTCATTGAGGAACAAGATGTCACGCTGCATGTGCTTGTGGACGAGAGCAGGTCCATGCGGCATGACGACGCTGCGAAGTTCACCCTGGGATGCCAGGTCGCCGCTGCCCTCGGCTATGTGGCGCTGTCCAATTACGACCGGGCTGCGGCAGGGTTTTTGACTGAAGGTCTTGACTGCTACTACGGGCCGGTCACCGGCAAGCCATCGTGGCGGGGCCTCTGGTCTTTCGTCGGCGAGCGCATGGATGCGCTGGAGGCGCAGGCAGCGCGTGCGGAACAGCCTGCCCCCCCGAGCTTGACCGATCTGGACAGGGCGCTCGGGCAATTCGCCTCGAGAAGGCCGGTCGAAGGTGTGACCATGGTGGTATCCGACCTGTTCTGCAAAGGTTACCAGGCAGGCGTGAGGGCTCTGCAGGCAGCGGGGCAGGAGGTTGCGCTGCTGCATGTCATGAGCCCGCAGGAAACGGCGCCCGGACTGTCGGGCGAGCTGAAGCTGATCGATTCGGAGACGCGATCGGCAAGGGAAGTCTCGATAACGCCCTCTCTCCTCCGCGCATACGCGCAGAAGGTGGAAGCCTACTCAGAGTCCGTCAGGCAGTTCTGTGTCTCGAGAGGCGCGACGTATGTGCGGATCCGGTCCGATGAGCCGGCCGGGCAGTTCATCTCGAGCGGCCTGAGAGCAGCGGGCCTGGTCAGGTGAAGCGCGGCCAGGCCTCCGTCGCGTCGCCAGGCAGAGAGGTCCCAGTGGAGGAATCATGAGGTTCGACGCTCCCGCAAACCTGTGGTTTCTGGCGACAGTGCCCACCGTGGTGCTGTTCTACATACTCAAAGCCCGCCGCCACGACCTTGAGGTCTCCAGCACTTTCCTGTGGGACGACCTTCTCAAGGACATAGAAGCTGCGCGGCCATGGCAGAAACTCAGGCATAACATCCTCATGTACCTGCAGGTCCTCGCGGTGGCGCTGCTCGCCCTGGGACTCGCCAGGCCGGTGCTGCTCGCGGGCGGCGCTTTTGGGCGTTCCACAGTGCTTCTCATAGACGGCTCGGCGAGCATGCGCGCCACGGACGTCGCGCCTGACCGGTTCTCAGTGGCCAGGGACAAAGCCGCCGAGATCATCGCGGCCATGAGGCCGCAGGATTCAGTGGCGGTCGTGCTCGTCAAGGAGGAGCCGTCTCCCATCGTCCCACTGACTCATGATAAACGTGAGGCGCTGGACGGCCTCGACCGGGCTGAGGCCGGTTATGGAAGCGCCGCGCTTGAGCCCGCCATATCGCTGGCAAAGTCGATGCTGTCCGGACGGCCCGCGCCCCGCATCGTGCTCCTGAGCGACGGGGGCGTGGAATCCGGAGAGACGATTTTGCCTTCGTCGATCGAGTTCGCGCACGTGGCTTGCGGTTCGGAACGCGCGCCGAACATGGGAATCGTCTCCACCGGCACAAAAAGCGGCGGACAGGGTGTCTCCGTGCTCGTGCGAGTCTCCAATTTCGGGGAATCGGAAGCGCAGGCTGTGATAGATATCTCATCCGGTGGTCTGAATGTGGCATCTCGTCCTGTCCTGGTCGCGCCTGGCGGCAGCGCGAGCATCACCGTCGACGGGCTGGCTGGCGCGCCATATGTCGAGGCGCGACTGACCTCAGCCGGAGACACATTCGCGCTCGACGATACCGCCTACGCGCTTTCTGAGGGCACCTCGGACTTCAATATCCTGCTTGTGACCAGGCAGAACATGTTTCTCGAAAAGTCCCTGGCGTTGAGGCCGGCAACCAGGGTCTACGTCACCAGCCCGGAGGACTACACACCATCTTCGCGGTACTCACTGTATGTTTTCGACTCGTGGCTTCCCGGCGAGATGCCCAGGACCCCTATCCTGGTGTTCAACCCGCCCGGCCCGGTCGGCCCGGTGACCCCGGGCGCACAGGAGAAGGTCGGACGGATGCTGACCGCTCAGGGTAGCCACCAGGTCATGAAGTTTGTGGACCTCCAGGATGTCGCCGTCAACGAGGGCCGGAAGCTCGTCCTTGGGCCGGGCGCGCAGGTGCTGATGACCGCAGGCGCGCCGTTCGCCGCCGCATACGAGGACAGCTCTCGGCGGGCCGTGGTCGTCGGCTTTGATGTGCATGAGTCGAATATGCCCTTGAAGCCCTGCTTCCCGGTTTTTGTCTGCAACGCCCTCGAATGGCTCGTTCCACCTCCTGTCGCACCTGGCGAGCACATCGCGGGACGGCCGCTCGACCTTTCTCTGCCCGCCTGGGTCGAACGCGCCACCGTCCGCGGCCCGGGAAACGCCAGGGAAGATCTCCTGGTTGAGGCGGGGCAGGCTCTCGTCGTCCCACGGCTGCCCGGCCTGTACTCGCTCGAGATGAGCGCCGCGGGCCGGACGGAGACTGTCTTCTTCCGGGCCGCAACGCCGCCATCCGAATCGAAGATTGCGCTCAAGCCCCTATCCGCGGCCGGAAGCCCGCAGGGATCGTCGCTCGCGACGGGCAGACCGCTCTGGGACCACCTCGCGGGCGTTGCGCTGGCTATCCTGGCCCTCGAATGGTGGATCTATGCCCGTGGCGCTTAGGACCCGGTCGACCCTCACCCTGCTCCTCCTGGCACTACCCGTATGCGCGCTGTACGTGTGGAGCCAGACCCCCTGGATCATGTCGCGGCCGAGGAAGAGGCTCATCGGCGCGCTGCGAGCCGCGATGATGGTTTGTATCATTCTTACCCTGGCGGGGACCGAGCTCTGGACCGTGGTGGGCGCTCAGTCGGTAGGGTTCGTCGTGGACGCCTCCGACAGTACAAGGCCGCTGGCAACGGAGCTCGTCGAGTGGGTCACTTCTTCTCTCAAGGAACGCAGGCCTGACGACGAAGCGGCCGTGATCGTCTTTGGCCGGCGCGCGGCTGTCGATGTTCCGTCCAGCCTCACGCCGTCGTGGCGCCGGACCGAGTCCTTGGTCGACTCCCACCGGACAAACATCGAAGCGGCCCTGCGGCTTGCTTCGGCCATCCTGCCACAGGGCAAACGCAGGCGAGTGGTTCTGCTGTCCGATGGTCGCCAGAACACGGGCGACGCCATGGCCGCCGCCAAGGCGCTGAGAGAGTCCGGCATAAGGGTGGACGTGGTTCCCGTGGAGCCGGCACGAGGGAAAGACGTGCTCGTTTCCAGCCTGGAAGCCCCGGCGAAGGTGAACGAGGGAGAGCAATTCGACCTGGCTCTGAGGCTTGACAGCAACTATGCGGGAACGGCGATGTTGCGCGTCTTCAGGGAGGGGTCGCTCGTCCACGAGGCCGAGGTTTCCTTTGCCGAGGGCGAGTCGCTCTTCCTCGTCAGGGCGAATTCCGGCAGCCCCGGGCTACGCTCCTTCCGTGTTCTGATAGAGAGCCCTCAAGACAGCGCCGGCTCCAACAACGAAGCGACCTGTCTCGTCTCCGTGTCCGGACGTCCGCGAGCCCTTGTCATAGCGGCCGACAGCGCGTCGGGCAAGAACCTCTCGGCGGTGCTCCAGGCAGCCGGCGTTGACGTGACTGTGGCCGGCCCCGAGATGGCGCCGTGCTCGGCTGAAGGATGGGCGCGGTACTCGTTCGCCGTCATAGCGGAGGTGCCCGCAGAAAGATTCGATGACAAGTCCATGGAGAGCCTTGAGGTCGCCGTCAGGGACCTTGGACGCGGCCTTATCATGGTGGGCGGCGAGGACAGCTTCGGCCCGG
>JAUYEF010000036.1 GCA_030691635.1 Bacillota bacterium | reverse complement strand
GTGGTGTGGTCAAGGATGTTCTCAGCCTGAACGAGCGCGTGTACGTGTGCGCCGAGTGCGGTTCAATCTTGGATCGGGACCTGAACGCCGCGATTAATCTGAGAAACATGGCCGCCAGTCCGGCGGTTACAGCCTGTGGAGCCTGTGTAAGACCCGGCTTGCCGGGCAGCGGGCGTGGAAGCAGGAACCGAGCGCCTGATGGGACGGTGTCCTAGATGGGTAAGTTTCGGAGAACGGCTATTCTCCTAATAGGTGTGTTTAGTAGGCGACCAGCGAAAGACTTGAGCGTTCACGCCGTCACCGGGCTGGTGCTCGCAGCACTCTGGTTCGGGCTAGATGAAGGCGGTTTCTGGCTGAAGAAACGCACCTGGCCCGACTACGATGACCCGAAGCGCAGGCATCTCGACCTGGTCGTCTCCTGCCAGGCCTATACGGTCATTCTTGCCATCGGTGCGCTACGGGGTACGCTGTGGAATCGGTTACTAGAGTATGTCCTGTGGGGTTCGCTGGTTTCTGATTGCCGAGGCGCGGTATCGCCTGAAGCAGCGACAGGAGCCGCCCTCTAGGGCGTAGGCTGCGCCTTGCACACCCCTCCGCCTGGGTGGGCACCTCCACCCCCGCGATTTTGTCCGGCCCGGCCGGATTCGAGGGCGGCACAGCGAAGGCCACCCGGAAGACCGCACGGCTCGTGGCGACCTTGACCTCGGGGCCGGGCAGTTCCGGGGTACGGTTGACGACCGGGGAGCCGCAAGATCGCCTGGTTAAGCTTCCCAGTGCCAGCATAGTCAAGGAAGGGGGTGAGAAGAAATGAGAAGCAGGAAGACGAACACTGTGGCGTGGATAGTGCTGCCAGCGGTAGTCCTGGTTCTTTGCAGCGTGGCCCTGGCCAGTCCCCTGGGGAATCCCGGGGGCGAGCCTGTGGTGACCTTCCCGGATATTCAGGGACACTGGGCTCAAAAAGACGTCGAACGGCTGGTCGGCTGGGGCATCATTACCGGCATGCCCGATGGAACCTTCGCCCCTGAAGCCCCGGTCACCAGAGCCCAGGTCGCGGTCTTGCTGAAGCGCACCGTGAACCTGGTCGGATTCCAGACCATCGTTACCCGGACGTTCGTCAACACCACTGAGCACAGCGTAAACGACATTCACTTTGAGTTCGCTCAAGGAACCGATGTTCTGGATCCCGGACCCTTTGGCGACATCAGCGGCAACGGGACAAGCATAATCCGGCTATCCAATCCCGTCAACGACGTGGGGGATCCCGCCCCAATCGGCCCCGGAGGCAAGGTTGTCCTGAAATTCGGAACTTCCGCGGGCAGCCTCCGCTACAAGTGGTGGTGGTGGACCAAGGATGGCCAGCAGATTGGGCCGAAGCAGGGAACTGGACGCGCTCAGGACCTATAGGGCAGCACGGTCCACAGCTGATGAACCAAGAGAGAACGCTCAGGCCGCCTGGTATCTTCCCAGGCGGCCTGAGCGTTCTGGTCTGGGCGCTTCGCAAGACGCAAGCTCCCTCGGGCGCGGGGGACGCCCCCGCCCGAGGCCAGAACCCATATGTGCCCACTCAGGCGCCTGTGGCCCATTGGGTACAGGTGCCCCTCATGGCTGACCAGCGCTCATACCATGAGCCTTCTCTCTGAGTACGGCTTCCTGTACGACTCGTCCATGATGGACGAGGAGGCGCCATACACCTTCGAGCCTGCTCCAGGGAAGCCCGAGATGGTGGAACTGCCGGTGGCCTGGGAACTTGACGACGCGCCGTACTTCCTCTTCAATTTCTCGCCGTCCTACCGGGCCGGGATGTCGAGCCCGGATAAGGTGCTGGACATCTGGAAGACCGAGTTCCTGGCCGCCTACGCCACGCACCACTTCTTCAACCTCACCATGCACCCGCAGGTCTCGGGGCGGTCGCACCGGCTTCTGATTGTCCAAGAACTGGTGGAGTTCATGATGTCCAAGGAGAACGTGCGCTTCATGCGGTGTTGCGACGCCGCTTCGCTCGTGATAAGATGCAACGGGCGCTTGGGGCCAAATGGATGAGGAGTAGCGGGGATTATCATACGAGCCCAGTGTACGAAATAGTAGTCAAGATGTGTACGACATAGCCCATGTTGCCATCGAAGGGCGTGCAGAATCGTGTCCCTCAAGATCCCTGTCCCCAGCGGCGGCCATCCGACTGAGAATGCCGGCGCAACAGTCAAGTTCGAACTGCTCAAGTTCCTGCCGCTCGTGAGGTCGGCCGCACGGCTTGCCGTGTTCGGAATGCCCACCGCCGTCGGAGTGGACGAGCTGGCCGCAGACGGTGTCATCGGGCTACTCCACGCAGCCCGCGAGTACAAGACAATGAGCAGAGACGAGTTCCGGGCGCGCGCCAGCAGGGTGGTCAAGAGCGCCATTGTCGATGTTATGAAGGAGCTTGAGGCTATGCCCGCAGAGTCCCGGCATCTGGCCTGGCAGGTCTCATCCACCATAGAGCAACTGTCTTCTGAACTCCACAGGGCGCCAAGCAACCGTGAAACCGCTGCAAGGCTGGGCATTGACGAAACCGACTACTTCCGGCTGACCGGCGAAATCGAGCGAGGGCTCCCGGTCCCGATGGATGCTCTGTTGAGCGAGGACGCCTCGGGCCTCCTGGTGTCCATTGCCGATACCGAGGAGCGGGGAGACATCCGGGCTCAGCGCAAGGAAGTCAGGAGCCTGCTGTTTGACGCGCTGGGGAAACTTCCGCAGAGAGGCAACGACGTGGTCCACCTCACATATTGCTGGGGCCTGAATGTCAGCGGCTTCAGCGGTCTCCTCTCACAGGATACTGGTGAGCGAGGAGCTGCGGCGCAGGCGACCGCGCGAATCGGTGTTGCCCGGACGACTCACCCCTGATAAACAGAACCCCTCACGATCCACCCGTGGATCGTGAGGGGTCCATCTACTCCGGCGGCGCTGTGGCCGCCCGACATGGCCCAGGTGAAATCCTTCTTCCTCGGTTAGTTGCGTTTCACGAAGATCACTATCGTTGTCGTGCCGTAGGACCCACCGCAAGAGACTCCAACTCCAGCGTGCGTGAAGGCCGGGTTCAGTATGTTAACCCGGTGGCCCTGGGATTCCATCCACATCGACAGAGTCTCTCCAGCAGATGACCCGCGCTCGGGCTTTCTCGGCTCGGGCTTTCTCGGCGCTTCACCAGACATGGCTGATCCTCCCAAGATTGCAGAGACAGTGGACAGTGGGCGTGATCCGGCCTTTGGACTGGCCTTATCGCCGTGTAGACGTTACATAATCGGGCTTATGGTGGCCAGGAGCCCCGGGTTCCAATGGCGGCGCGCGGGCAGGCAGGTCTTGCCGCGATGGCGGTTGAAGAAGCCAGTAGGGCTTCTCTGAGATCTGCCGGCTGAATAGGCTAGGACGGGAGGTGCCAGTCCATGCGAGATGCTGCTGCGGTTGCGGTTTCATTTGGCGTCGGCTCCATCGTCTGGGGCGTAGTCCTCGGCCGGTTTTTCCTGGGCAAGGACCCACGGTTCGTCGACAACCCAGGGGCGTCGGGGTCATTCAGGCAGTTTGGTGCGCTGTTCGGGGTCTCGATCGGTTTGCTCGATGTCGCTAAAGGCGCTGTCTCGGTGGCGCTCGCCAGGGGCCTGGGGGCGTCGCCCATGGGAGTGGCCCTGAGCGCGGTCGCGGCGATCGCCGGCCACAACTGGCCGGTCTGGTTCGCTTTCCGGGGTGGTGGCGGGCTCGCCACAGCCGTGGGAGGCCTCGGGTCCATCGCTCCTGCAGAGACAGCGCTTGCCATAGCTGTGTCCCTGCTCACGGCGCTTCTGTTCAAGTATAGCCCGATCTATGGAAAGCTGCCCGTGTCATCGCTGCCTGCTGGCGCGATGGCTGGGCTGCCTCTCCTTGTATGGATGACGTGGCGAACCGGCAATTTCGCCGGGCTCTGGGCCTCGCTGCTCGGTACCGCCGCGATCGGGATCAGGGGACTCCAGATGCTTGCCGAGGGCCAGAGGCGTGTTCAGAGGCAGTAGTTCAGAGCCAGTAGTTCAGGGGCATTAGGCCGGTGTTCGCGGGCCGGGGGCACTGCCCCGGTGTGTACTAACGGTGGCCATCCCCCACAATTATCCCTCTCTTGGGATTCGTTAGAGGGAATACCTGGGAGCATGGCGAATCAACATGAGTGGTCAGGCCTTTACCAGGTGGGGGCTGGGTCATGCGAACGGTTCTTCCGCTCTTCCGGATCCTCACAGAGCAAGCCCCGGGTAAGGTCGAGAGTGCCTCGTCGGCGGTCAGAGAAGATTACCAGCAGAGGCGCGGCCTGCCGATGGCCAGAGCTGTCAGCACCATAGTTGAAGCCGGTCTGGACTCGGCGTCTGGTTCGCTGATCGACGGAATTCAGAGAATGGCGGCGTTCAAGCTCACCGCGGAGCAGTGGGGCGAACTCGCGAACCATTGCCGTCAGGTCCTGGACGAGACGCTCCAAGCATCGATGGAGAAGGCCAGGCCGCTGGCGGATGATCTGGGTGTGACAGACCTCCTTGTACGAGAGTGCAGCCGTGTTCTTGAGGCAAGAGCGGGAGAGCTCCAGGCCCGGATCACCAAAGAGCGGGCGCGTTCCAGGAGCTTCCACCGTGTGTTCCTGAGAGATGTCATCAAGGTGCTGGCAGGGATGGTGCTTGGAATGCTGGTCGGCCGCTTCATCTGAGGCGGCCGTTTTGCATGAGGCGGCCTGGTTCACGTGAGGCGGTCTGGTTTGTGTGAGGTTGATGTGGCGGTGACGGGATGATGCCGAGAATGCTTATCCCGGTCCTAAGAGGGGGCCCCCCTTTGGATTCCATAGAGCCGATGTTCCAGATGCTCTTGCGCGATCTGCCTGCGAAGCTGGAGCAGGCGACGCGTGAGCCGCGTTTCAATATCCGCGCGAGGCGAGGACTCGCGGCTTCCGCCACCGCGAATGGGTTTGTCCGGTCAGGACTTGAGGCTCTCGACAAAGAGCTCTTCGACGCCATCGACAAGGTCGAAGCACTGAACCCAAGCCACGATCAATGGAACGAGATACTGTCGTACGGCGGACGGCTCATCACGGAGACATATGACAGGCTGGTTAACGATGTCCTGGATCTGGCCAGGAACCCGGAGATTGAGTTCGCACTGATCCAGAGCCGCCAGTTCAGAGCGGAGATGGACGCCAGGCTCGCGGCAAGAGTCGCGCAGGGCGAGAGTGCGCTCGGCAGGCGGCTCTCGTGGAAGTTACGCATAGCGGTGGAGACCGCGAAGGTGCTTGCGGGCTTTATCCTCGGGTTCGCTTTGGTGAGGCTGATGCCCTGAGCTTCGAAATAAAGATCAGCGCCACACCCGATACGGTGTCGCCGAGGGCCTTCAGGCTGAGCGAAGAGGTGAAGGGACAATTCCCGAGATATGGCTTGAAGAAGGATGAGGAGGTCAAGTTCAGTTTCTACGTTGACAGCAACAATCAGCCAGTCATCACCAAGATAGAACGGATGAAGTAGGGGAGACGCGGATATCCTGCAGGGGGCTGTCCCGAAAGGCCAGACACCCTTGAGGCTAACGTGACTGATCGGCAGTCCGTTCTGCGGAAAACCGGCTGCCCATCAGTCCGATCCGCTGAATCCTTTCCACCGCAGCATTGACCACGCGCACCAGGTGCTTTTCGGGGATCATCAGGCCCACATCCATCGGTAGCGACATCTGGCCCATATAATATTCCTTGAACGTCGCTTTACCGTGGTTCTTTCCCATACCCACCAGTTTCAAACCGATCCCACAAACCCTGCTCGCCCTGCATAAAGAAGAGTGGGGCCGTCCCTACCTTTGGGACAGCCTCTTTGCATTGGATGCCACCGTTCATCAACCTGGGTGCCGGCGAAGTTTCTTGCATAGACTGCGCCATTGGAAAACACCCTTATGATGGAGGTGGATTTTCCACATGCAGCTTACACAGAAGGAACGGAGTCTGCTCGAAGACGCGAAGAAGCACGAGGAACTCTGCATCCAGAAGTACAACAGCTACAGCCAGCAGGCCGGCGATCCCCAGCTCAAGCAGCTTTTCCAGCAGCATGAGGGCCAGGAGCAAAACCATTACAACACAGTGAACCAGATTCTCCAGGGCCAGCAGCCGTCCTCCGGCGCCGGCCAGGCCTCACAGCAAGGCGGGCAGTCGATGCAGGCGCAGGCATTCCAGTCCTACCAACAGTCTCAGGGTACGCAGATGGGTCAGGACCAGAGCACAGGCTACACGGGCTTGAGCAACCAGGCAGACACAGTGCTCTGCACCGACATGCTCATGACGGAGAAACATGTCTCTGGCGCCTATGACACCGCGATCTTCGAACAAACGAACGCCAGCGTAAGGCAGGCTCTGCAGCACATCCAGAAGCAAGAACAGAAGCACGGCGAGGGTATTTTCAACTACATGGATCAACACGGGATGTACAGCCCCAAGTAGGGCGCAAGCCCTCAGCGCAGGCCTCGGGCCCCCGAGTAGAGTGCAAGCCCTCAAGCGGCGGGGGCTTGGCCCCCATGGGCCCAGGCTAGACCAGCAGGGACGGGAGGTTCCCGCAGAGGGAACGCCCGTCCCTCTTCAACCGGTGACAGGAGAGGCTAGCGCTTGCCCATGTCTTGGGAAGCGTCACCAGCTGGAACTGCCCGGCGTTGAACGGCACAGGAGCCAGTGTGCAGGAATTCAGCGCAGCAGGTCGCGCCATGATGCCCGCGAGTCCCGGCGCCGCCGTTCAGACTGCCAGAGGAAATCGTCCAGGAGCAGCGGGTCCTGGGCTAAGAGGCCGTACACTTCGCGGCAGGCCTGGACGAATCCGGCGTCCAGCTGTTCGATTCGAGCGTATCGCGCGATGGGGCACATCAGCGCGGCATCGGAGTCGAGCGCGACATCCATAGGAACCACCGCGGCCACAGGCGCCTCGAGCGGTCCCGCACTGGTCGCCTCGGTGAGCACCCGAGCGCGCCCGGAGAT
>JAUYEF010000027.1 GCA_030691635.1 Bacillota bacterium | reverse complement strand
AGTGACTGTCGGCAACTACCCAGGCATCGAGGCAAGGATCTTCGGGTCGGAAGGCGCGGCGATATGCAGGCTGGTTGAGGAGCACGGCGAATGCCAGCGCGTCTGGCTCGCGACCAAAGATGCCGTCGAGTTCAGGCGTGTGGAGATACCTGAAAGGTTCTTCCCTCCGGGATACCGGAAGGGCGAGCCGTGGAACTCGTTGTTCTATACGAACTTGATCCACGACTTCATGAAAGAGATCTCGGAGGGCGGGCCGAAGAACGATGGCGACTTCGCCCAATCCGCCCGTGTGCAGGAGATCATCAACGCAGTTACGCAGTCCCACCGGGAGAAGCGCTGGGTCGAGGTCACCGGCGCTGCGCCGGAGTCGGGGGGTTAGGGAGGCGGGCGCCTCCGCGAATTGGGCCTCAAGACTGCACAGTTTGTCGGGGGCGCTGGCCCACGTGCGCGGGACAAGTGCGTATCCCGGCCAACATGCACTCGTCGAGTGCATATCCCGGCCAACGTGCACTCCACAAGTGCATATCCTGGCCAACGTGCACTCCACAAGTGCGTATCCTGGCCAACGTGCACTCCGCAAGTGCATATCGTGGCCGACATGCACTCGTCGCGTGCGGGTACGACCAACATGCACACTACGTGTGCATGTTTGGGCTCGATGTGCACTGAGGTTCAGTGCAAGGTGTTAGGTCCAACAATAGGGTGTACCCACGGCACAGTGGCCCGCATAGGTACTGAATCCCCGGCAATCCTACAGGCTTCTATAGCGCCGCCAAGTGCTCGTTGCGGATATCCGTGATGAACATATGGCCCGGCGCGTGAGTTATCATGAGAGGAATCTTGGACTTCTGCGCCACTGCCTGTGGCGTCACGCCGCAGGCCCAGAACACGGGCGTTTCGCCCTTCCGGATCTCCGATAGCTGCCCACCGTACTCCGGTTTGTTGAGGTCCACTCCGACATGGGCCGGGTCGCCGATGTGCACCGGGGCGCCGTGCACTCCCGGATAACGCGACGTGATCTGCACGGCTTTGGTGACGAGCTCGTAAGGAATGGGCCGCATCGTGATCACGGTCGGGCCACTGAAAACGCCGGCCGGGGCGCACTGGATGTTACTCGTGTACATCGGGACCACCGTGCCCTGTTCGATGTGCCTGACAGGCACTCCCCCCGCGAGGAGCGCGGCCTCGAACGTGTAGCTGCAGCCTATCACGAACGCCACCAGATCGGACGACCAGTATGTGCTGATGTCCGTAACCTCAGCGACGTAGTTGCCGCTCTCATAGACCCTATACTTCGGAAGGTCCGTACGCAGGTCCGCTCCCTTGGCGAGCCTTGTCGTCGGAGATCCCGGGTCGGTGACATCGAGTATCGGGCACGGCTTCGGGTTCCGGTAGCAGAACAGCAGGAAGTCGTACGCATATTGCTTCGGTAGAATCGCGAGGTTTGCCTGAACGTTCCCTTCGCACACACCCTGCGTCGGGGCGCTCACGCCCTGGCGCATCATCGCCCTGACCTCGGGCGCCGAGCGTAGTCCGTATACCGCGTTGCCCATGGGAAGCCTCCTCAATCTCGTAGTCGCTATTCCGGGTACTGTCTGGCCAGCCTGCGGCCGCATCGGATCAAGCGCGCCCGCCAGCATGCTTCCGGCCACTCGCCCTATCATGTATCACATGCCAAGGTAGGCCCGTCTTATCCTGTCGGACGCCAGCAATTCCGCTCCTGTGCCCCTCATCACGACCCGGCCGGTCTGGATGACCATCCCGTGGTTCGCCACCTGCAGTGCCCGCCGGACGTTCTGCTCACTGAGCAGCACCGGCAGGCCGAGCGCCTTGAGCTTGCTCACGACCTCGAATATGCGGTCGACTATAACGGGCGCGATCCCGAGCGACGGCTCATCGAGCAGGAGCACCTTCGGGCAGGCCATGAGCCCTCTGGCTATCGCCAGCATTTGCTGCTCGCCGCCGCTGAGGGTGCCTGACTTCTGCTGCATCCTCTCCTTGAGGACTGGGAAGAGCCCGTAGACGAGTTCAAGGTTTTTTGCACGCTCGCTGCGGGTCCTCTTGACGAAGGAGCCTACCAGAAGGTTGTCCAGCACCGAAAGCCTTCCGAACAGCCGTCGTCCTTCCGGCACGTACACGATGCCGAGTTCGGCGATACGGTGGGCCGGCAGGGAAGTGACGTCCTGGCCACCAAACTCGATCTTGCCATGGCGCGGCCTGATCAGGCCGGCCAGAGTCCGCATCAACGTGGACTTGCCCGCTCCGTTCGAGCCGACCACCGCGAGGATTTCGCCCTCGCCCAGGCTCAAGTCCACATCGTGCAGCACTTCGAGGTCGCCGTAACCTGCACAAATCCCTCGCGCTTCAAGCATCCCAGTTCTCCCCCAGGTAGGCGCGTATGACCTTTGGATCGCTCGCTATTTCTTCGGGGCGACCCTCAGCTATCAGAGCGCCGTTGTCCATGACCAGCACCCTGGACGAGAGAGGCATGATGACTTCCATGATGTGCTCGACCAGCATCACCGTGATGCCCCTATCCCTTATACGCCTCACAAGTTCGACAGCGTCCGTGACCTCTGTGGGGTTCAGCCCCGCCATGGCCTCGTCCAGCATAAGCAGACTGGGTCCCGTGGCAAGCGCCCTGGCGACTTCCACTCGTTTGCGGTCCGCCATGGTGAGCGATGACCCGAGGATGCCCTCTCGGCCACCAAGCCGCGTGAACGCGATGGCTTCACGCGCCACTTCCAGCGCATCCTTGACATCGGCGTGGCGCATGAGCGCGCCGACCATGACATTGTCCAGGACCGTCATGCTGGTGAATGTCTTCGTGATCTGGAACGTGCGCACCAGGCCCATGCTGGCGATCCTCTCGGGCGCGAATCCCGTGATGTTGTTGCCAGAGAACATGACCATGCCTGCGTCAGGTTTCCTGAAGCCGGTCAGGCAATTGAACAGGGTGGTCTTGCCCGCGCCGTTCGGACCGATGAGACCCACGATCTCCCCTTTGTCGATGGCGAAAGTCACGTCATCGTTCGCAAGCAGACCCTCAAACCGCTTGGTTATTTTCTTCGCCTCAAGGAGCGACATATCAGATCATCCCTCCTTGGCCAGTGTCCTGGGGAGCAGATGGAGGCTTCTCCACGATCGTGATCGCAGTCGTGCCGGGAGCCCTGGCTCGACGGGCTCTCGCCCGGACATCCCGTGTCAGCCCGACAAGCCCCTTGGGCTGGAACACGGCGAAAGCCACGATCAGGCTGCCATATACCAGCAGGTCCACCGCCCGGCCCCTGCCGCTGAGGAAGACGCGGGTCGTTTCCGACAGCGGAATCAGCACTGAGGCGCCGATGAGCGGGCCCCACAGGTCTCCCACTCCGCCAAGCACTGTCAGCAGGCAGATCTGAGTCGAGAACTTGGCGGCCATCATGCTGTCGGGGTCGATGTAAAGAACATAGTTGGCATAGAAGCCTCCCGCCAGGGCGGTGATGGCCGCGCTGAAGGTGTAGGCGACCGCCTTGAACTTCCGGATGTTGATGCCCAACGACACCGCGGCCTCGGGTTCATCCCTGATCGCCCGGAAGTAATACCCCGCACGGCTGCTCGCCAGGCGGTGCGCGGCGTAGACACTCAGCCCGAAGAGGAGAAGTGCCAGGTAATAGTACGGGACCTTCGTGGTGAACTGGAGGTGGACCAGCGAGTCGCCTTTGAGCGGCACGAACATGCCCCGCGCGCCACCAGCCCAGTTCCAGTTGGTGAACAGGATCCACCCGATCTCAGCCGAAGCGATCGTCGCTATCGAGAAGTAGAAACCGGACAGGCGGAAAAGGGGCAGGCCCATGAGGTAAGCCACAGTGGCAGCCAGGATGGGACCGGCCAGTATTCCGACGCTTGGCGGTACGCCAATCTTGACAAACAGCAGCGTCGTCGCGTATGCTCCAATCCCGAAAAATAGCCCGTGGCCGAGGGACACCTGGCCTGCGTAGCCGACAAGCATGTTCCAGGCCGTCCCGAGTGTCGCCCAGATGAGCACCATGATCGACAGGTGCCGCAGGAATGATGTCCTGAGGACGAGCGGGTCGACGAGCGCGGCAGCCACCAGCACGATAGCGAACAGGTTCTTCTTGATCCAGCCGGCGTATCTCATGGCTACCACCTGCCCATCAGGCCCTGCGGCCTGCAGACGACCACGATCAGGTAGAACAGGTACACCATGGCCAGCTTCAGCGCAGGAGCCAGGAAGAAGGAGACCGACGTTTGCACTACCCCCACAATCAGTGCCGCCACCAGTGCGCCCGGGATGCTTCCGAACCCGCCAAGGGCGACGATGGTGGACGCTATCGTGCTGAACATAAGGCCCACGTCAGGATAGATGTAGTAGTAGCTTGCCAGCAGGGCGCCGCCGACGCCCACGCAGGCGCTGCCCAACCCCCATCCCAGCGCGAACATCTTGTCTGTGTCTATGCCCATCAGCTCGGCGGTTTCCTTGTCTGCAGACGTGGCGCTCAAGGCGCGACCGATGTCCGTCTTCATTATCATGTAGTAGAGGCCCAGCGCCAGCAGGTAGGCCGTCAGGCCACCGACCAGGTGCGCCTTGCCGAGAGACACCTGCCCGACCCGGATGACGCCGCCGAGGATGGGGTTGTCAACCATCCGGTAGTTCGGAGTCCATAAGAACTGCGCGGCGGAGCGAAGAGCCAGGCCCAGGCCGAACGTGGCGAACACCTGGGCGATTCTCTGGGCCGTGAGCACCCTGCGGACAATGCCGTAGTAGACGAGCACGCCCCATACGAACAGCAGGGCGCCGGTCAGGGGCAGGCCGAACAGGGGATCAATCCTGAACAGCGCCCAAGCCCAGAAAGACGTGTACATGCCGATCATGAGAAAGTCACCGTGCGCGAAATTGATCAATCCCATAAGGCCCCAGATGAGGGACAGGCCCACCGATACCAGAGCATAGATGCACCCGGTGAGCAGGCCGCCCAGGAGCACCTGAGCGCCACCGGCAAAGTCCAAGATCCATCACCTCAGTGCTGCGACTCTAGGTCCGGCAATTGCGCTATATGAGTGGACTGGGGAGAGGGCCAAAGCCCTCTCCCCCTTGTGGCTATCTCTTGGTCCAAGCCGGGAGCGGCCAGACGAGGTCCGCTCCCTTGACTTCGAACGGCCACACGGTGATGTACTTGCCACCCTGTATCTGCACCATGATGGCGCGACCGAGCGTGTTCTGCCCGTTGCTGGGGTCGAACTTGACACCATCCCACGCGAGCACCAGCTGGTCACCGCTCATGGTGGTCTCCAGGATCGCCTTCCTGATCGCTTCAGGGTCCGTGGACTTGGCCCGGTTGATGGCATCCGCCAGCACGATGGTGCCGGTGAAGCTACGGGCCGAGTTCTCGTTCATGTTTGTGCCATACTTCTTCTTGTACAGCTCGTTGACTGTGTTGGCCACCGGCCTCACTTTCAGCAAGTCCTCAGACCACACGGACCGGGTGATCACGTACTCCGCGTCCTTGCCGAGCGTCTTCACGAACGCCACATCAACGGCGCCGGCGGCGTTCGCCAGCAGCCCCTTGGGGGTGTAGTTCTGCTCTTTGAAGGTCTTGATGAACAGGATGGAGTCTGACACATAGGACGCCTGCAGGATGACGTCGGGGTTGGCACGCTTCAGCTTCTGGACTTCCGCCGTCACCTCAGACGTGTTGGCCGGGTAGACGATATGCTCTACGACCTTGTATCCCTTCGCCTTGGCCATCTGCTCGGCCACCGCCGCAAAGTCCTGGCCCCAAAGAGTGTTCTCGTTCAGGATGGCGATGGTGCTGACCTTCTGGTTCTTCTTGGTCGCGAGGTCCTCGAGGAATTTGAACATGTTCTCTGTGAACATCTTGTCGTCCGGCGTGAGGCGGAAGAACCACTTGAACCCCCTGGTGATGAGGCTCGGCGAGACTGAGTCGGGGTTCAGGAACGGCTTCCCGAGACGTTCAGCCACCTGGCTGGCGGTCGCCGTCACGCCGCTGTTGTAGCAGCCGACGATCCCGACGACCTTAGCCTCAGTGTAGAGGCGCTCGGCCTCGCTCATGCCCTTCTCGGGAGCCGCCTGGTGGTCTCCGAAGACCACGGTGAGTTTCGCGTTGTTGAGGTTCGGAAGTCCCTTCGTCTTGGCAAGGGGCATATTCAGGTCGGGGTACTCCCCGTTTATGATCTCCGCCGCAAGTTCGACACCGTTCTTGAGGTCGAGTCCAGTCGGCGCCTGTGCCCCGCTCAACGGGTACATCGCACCGATCTTGACTTCAGCTACCGGCGCCGGGGTTGCTGGTTTCTTTTCTGCGGGTGGCGCCGCCGCGGGAGCGCAGGCTGCCAGGATGACAGAGCATACCAGGACCGGCACCAAAAGCCACATCGCGAAACGCTTACGCATGGACAGATCCCTCCTTTACAGTTTTTCCAAACTCAGGCAGGGTACCAAGCCGGGAGCAGGTGAACCTACGGGGGCCTCGCCTCCCTTCCAGCGTGCCTTAAAAGGGGACAGGAAATAGTGAGATTACCACGAGGTGGTCTTGCTTATCTTAAGACCCAGCATTGGTAATTCGCTGCCGAAGGGGCGGTATCCTGCTTATGGAACAGGGCCGAGGCGGCCAAGGGCCAGGGACTCCGCAAAGCGGACCAGAGGGATCAGGGGGTTTATCACCGGCACAGTCACCTCTCGGCCGATCTCGATGTCGAGCCGCTGGAATGCCATGCTCATGCAGCCCAGTACGATGGCTTCAGCCCCGTCCTGCTCAGCGCATGCCCGGGCGAGCGCGACCGCCGCGCGAACAGCTCTCTCACGGTCCTGCCTGATGGTGAGAACAGGTATGTCGAGAGAGCGGACCGATACGAGCTTTCTGTCGAGGCCGAACCGGGCCGCATGCCTGCGGGCGTGCTCGAGGGTCTCGGCGACCGGGGACAGGACCGCGAAACGGCTGCTGATGAGGCTTGCAGCATGATAGGCCGCTATTCCTGGGCCAAGCACAGGCACCGGGACGATGCGGCGTATCTCCTCGAGCCCTGGGTCGCCGAAACAGCCGATCGTCACGGCGTCGTAGCCCCGGACCTTCTTTGCGTTTTCGAGCAGCCCCGGGACTGCTCGCGCATGGTCTTCGTCGGTCTCGATCGACAGAGGCCCCGTCTCGTTCGGCCACATGTCCACCTGTGTGCCGGCCGACGCAATCGTGTTCAATGTCGCCAGGCGTCTTTCGAACTCGGCCTTCCCGTCCGGTGTGGCCATGATGTTCGTGGCGGATAGGTGCAGGATCTTCACGAGAAGACCTCCCAGCAAAGGCTTCGATTTCCCCGACCCGATACGCGCCCGGGCCGGGTCTTTGTCATGCTGAGATTTCTACCCAGTCGGCCCGCCCCCCTTGTCGACCTGCCCCTAATCCGAGAGTCCCATTTCGTGTGGAGAGCCGTCGGAGGCAAGGAACCTGAGCCACTTCTGGCAAAAGACATAGACAGCTGGCTCGTCAGGAGGGAATGACATGGCGCTTGAATCGGTTCAGGAGAGCCTGTTAAGCCAGGTGAGCGGCCCGTCCCTGATGATACACACCAC
>JAUYEF010000257.1 GCA_030691635.1 Bacillota bacterium | reverse complement strand
TCGCGGTCAAACTCCTCGCCGAGCAGGCAGAAGACGGCGGCCACATGCTTGCACGGATGGTCCCAGTCGGGACACGAGCACCTGGTCCAGATCTCGCGGGTCCGCGGGACCAGCGACAAGCCCGCTTCCTGGAAAGCCTCCTCCAACTCCGGCGGCATTTCCCCCGCCAACAGCTTGGCGGCGAAAAGGGCGCGCTTGGAAAGCACATCAGCGAGCTTGCGCCGCTCTTTGGCCGACAGGGTGTCGACCTTGATGGACACTGCGTACGGCCGGGCCCGCGAGCCCTGGACCTTGGCCTCAACTGCGCCCTCGCCAACGTCGATCGACAGGACCTGCCCGCCTCGGGCGTAGGCCCTGCCCCGCGCAAGCCTGCTGGGGGCGCAGGCCCTGGCCAGCACCTCTTGCCAGCGTTTGGCCCACCACTTTTCCGCGAACTCGCCCCGGCGCGTGCGGGCCTTGATCCCGCCCCGCGACGCACGCGGTTTCGACGGAAGATCCCAGGGATCGTGCCAGTCCCCGTAGCCCCGTCCCATCTACTCCCTCACCGCCTCGCCCCGCAGGGCAATGAGCTCGCGCAGCTCGGCGGTTGACAGCTCCGTCAACCAGCCCTCGCCGCTGCCGACGATCCGCTCGCGCAGCTCCCGCTTGCGTTCGATCAGCTCGTCGATGCGCTCCTCCAGCGTCCCCAGGCAGACAAACTTGTGCACAAAGACCTTCCGCGTCTGGCCGATGCGGAACGCGCGGTCCGTGGCCTGGTTTCCACGGCCGGGTTCCACCAGCGGTCGAAGTGGAACACCTGGTTGGCCCGCGTCAGGTTGACGCCCGTGCCGCCGGCCTTGAGCGACAGCACGAAGATCGGCGGGCCGCCCTCGCCCTGGAAGCGTTCGATCATCTGATCACGTTGGCTGCGGGGCACGCCGCCGTGCAAGAACGCCACCTCGCACCCGAAGGTCTCCCGCAGATACCGCTGCAGCAGGGCCCCCATCTCGGCGAACTGGCTCAAAACCAGCGCCCGGTCGCCCGAAGCCAGCGCTTGCTCGAGCGTCTCCGTCAGCCGCATCAGCTTGCCGGAGCGGCCCGGCAGTGGCGAGTTGTCGCCCAGGAAATGAGCCGGGTGGTTGCAGACCTGCTTGAGCTTGGAGAGCGCGGCGAGCACGCGCCCCCGGCGCTCCATGCCCTCGGCCCTTTCGAGCCCCTCCTCAAGCTCCTTAACCACTGCGGCGTACAGGGAAGCCTGTTCCCGCGTCAGGTTGCAGAACGCGCGGGTCTCGGACTTCTCGGGCAGATCGCTGATCACGCAGGGATCGGTCTTCAGCCGCCGGAGGATGAACGGCCCCGTCAGCCGCTTCAGCCGCTCGGCGGTCCCTGCGTCACCCTCGACCTGGATCGGCAAAAAGAACCGCCGCCGGAAGTCAGCCTGCGTCCCAAGCAGCCCCGGGTTAGGGCACTCCATGATCGACCAGAGGTCGCCAACGTTGTTCTCCACCGGCGTGCCCGTCAGCGCGATGCGGAAACCGGCCCGCAGCGAGCGCGCGGCACGGGCTTGTTTGGTTTCGGGGTTCTTGACGTTCTGGGCCTCGTCGAGCACCAGGCCCGACCAGTATCCCAACAGACGTCGGAGCAGTGTCTGAGTACGTCAGCTATCGACGGAAAGTGGACGTTGTAGCGAACAAGATGGGAAAGCCGGAGCCGCTTAGCTTTATATTTGAGTATGAACGAGAGCTTGACGGGATACCCTTCCATGGCCATGGCGGGAATCGTATAGTTGTAGAGGTTAACGACAGCGGCGTTGTCAGCTATCTGAGGTCATGGCCCGAGCTTCTTAATCCGCAGGAGTTCGACTGTCCCCTCGTTCGCATAGGTGAGGCCATGAAGATTGCAGAGACGGCAACGGGAGGCTCAGCCGTGACAGCGAAGCTGGTCTACTACGGAGGTCGACCAGATCTGTACACACACGTCGCTGAGCCGACCTGGGAGGTTGAGTGCGAGACAGGTGACAGAGTCTTTGTCAGCGCACTGACCGGCAAAGTGGTTCAGCCTTAGCCAGGTCTTACGGACCAGTGATTCAGGACTGGGTGGCCAGACGTCAACTAGTGCGTTGGCTCCTGTCTGGCCACCCAAGCACTCGATCCAACGTGGAATAACGACTCGATGGGGGTAATGGGCAAGGATGACCTCTTGTGGGGGTAAGTCCCAGACGTGAAAGCGGGTCGGTCATCAAAGCGGCTAGCAGCCATGATTCTGGCTTCAGTTGTCACTGCAGCAGCGGGACAATGGGTCCTCTGTACGTACCTCACTTGGGACGAAGTGACCTTCGGCCAAGGTGTGCCACTACGAAGCATCGCCGATGTTGCATCACGCTATCAGATGCGGGTCGTGAGACTAGAGGCACCATCCACGTTGTTTCGGCAAATCATGGAGCCTGCACACGGCTATTTAGAACTAGTGGCAAGGGAGGCTCCGGACCAGTTGATTACCAGAATCACGGTGAGAGGAGCGCTTCCTCGTGAAAAGATCAGCGCCCTCACGGTTCTCAGGCCCGATGACGTCAAGATACTCAAGCGGCACTACCTCATTCCCGGACGAGTTCTTCATCTAAGTCTTTACCCTTCTGGGCGCAACGGCCGGATCTGTGCCCTGGTTACGTTCCACTTTCTCCTCCAAGCCAGTCTGTTCGTCACCATTGGCTTTATCGCTCACGTCAAGTACTATAGCCGGCTACGGCGTGAGGTAGAGTGGCGGAACCCCTAGGCAGAACATCCGGATCTCCATGCGACCAAAACCGTCTGCTTGCTAAGGTCGAGGCTCTCCGTGGAACAAGCGCGCCCAGCATGGTCTGAACGTCCACGATTTGGCATCTCCGGATCGCAGCTTCACCTAGATAAGGGAAAGGCCTCACCCTCCCACGTCGAACTCACTGAACTACATGCCACCTGCGCCCCCCTGGTGTGGACAATCACGTAATTCCCCCACGTAGACAACGGCCCCTGGGTCTCTACTCGGTGTCTGCGCCTCCTTCAGCGCCTCCGCGTACCCCCCTGCCCTCTCATCATGCTCTGCCCGCCGGTCGCCCCGCACAAAGACATACAGCACAGTCCGCGCCCGCGAGATGCCAGTGTGCAGCAGGTTCCGGTCCTCCAGGTCCTCGACATCCAATAGCAGCACCGCCGGGGCGTCAATCCCCTTAAAACCCCAGATCGTGCAGTACTTGACGATGTCCTGGTCGAGCTTGGCGCGGGTCAGTTCACTCCCGAGCTCTAGCACCGGCAGGTCCGCCCCGAGCGCCAGGGCATCGCCCCGCAGACAGCTGTGCGGCATCGTCCGCCTGCCGAGCAGCACGATCTCGCGCCGCTTCACGCCGCTGCCCAGGAGGTCGGCGATCGTCTGCCGGACCAGGGCGGTTTACTCTGACGCGGTGTCGTAGTACTGGACCTTGACCTCCGGCCGGAACGGCTTGAGCCGCGGCCTCACGCAGTCGACCCCGGTCAGCAACCGGTTGTAGATGGCGATGGCCGAGGTGTTGCGGCAGTTGACCCGGAGCGGGTATGTGTGGAAGGGCAGCCGCGCCCGCAGCTGCTCGACCACCTCCGCGGAGTCGCGGTTGTAGATATCCTGGCCGGGGTCATAGCAGATCTGCCACCGGCCGCCGCGCAGACCGCCCCGCACCATCAGGTCCATGCAGTCGACGTAGGCCGGCCGAAGGAGGTCCTGCCCCTCATCGAAGATGAGGCAGTCAAACTGGGACTGCTGTCCGGTTTCCCGCGCAAAGTCAATGTACGCCTCGGGCAGCGCTCGTTCGTAGTAGTCGCTCTACAGTTCGCGGTCCGGCGGTGGCGGCTCGGGCCTCCTTTCGGGAAGGAGATCGGCGTCGAGCAAGTCGTGAACGTATAGAGGTTCACGCGAGAGTCCAGGCAGCCCTCCAGGAAGCCGCGGAGGTTCTTGTTGAAACACACATACAGCACGCTATCGCCCGCCAGGACCCGGCGCAGGGCATATGCGATGCTGAGCGAGGTCTTGCCCGACCCGGCGACGCCGCGGAGCATGATCCGGGGCTCTTCCTCGATGAAGTCCAGGTAGCGCTGCCTCTCGTCGGTTTCCTCCAGGGCAAGCCGTTGCTCGGTCTCCTGTATCCAGTACCCGATCGGTGGAACGAAGTCGAAGTTGCCGCGAAGCAGCTGCCTGATGGCGTCCATCTGCTCGCCGGAGAGGGGCGTCTGCCGGCGCAGGCGGCTTTCCCAGTAGTCGAAACACCGCTTGAGATAGGCGCCCAGATGGTTGAAGCCATGCCGGCGGTCGAGAATGACATGGGGGACTATGGAGGCGTCGCCGGCCTGGGCGGTATCGAAGGCGATGCCAGGTTGGTGTCGATTGCATCTTGTCTGGTATGTCTGGCTACTCTGCATCCATAGGCTCAGCGTTACAGAATGCTGACGTGAGCGCACGCGCAGCTATGGACGCTGGTCAAGGAGGACTGCCGTTACTTTAGTCCGCGCAGGCTCCAGCTTCCTGGAATCCCCCTCGAAGAAGCCAGCAGCGAGGGGAGGCCAGTGCTCACCATCACGTCTGGATTCCGAGATGACCTCATTATAGGTATCCAGCGCCGGCCGGGCTAGATGTCCTAGCGGAAGAGCGTCAGCCCCGTGGAATAGGTCCGCATGGACCAAGGAGATGAAACACTCAAAACGGTTGAAGAGCCTCTCGTATTCAATATCATCGGGAGCAATGTCCCTAACAGGGTTCCTCAGTGCAATCAGGACCCTTGCACCGAACGGCGCCGGAATGCGGTTAGCTTCGGCCGTGCCCTCAAATACCCATGCAGGGTTAAGATAGCGAGTGACGGAAACACCCTCGAAGAGTCTCGTATCGTACATGAGGTGCTTCAACAGCGTCTAATCGTCTCGCGCCATCGCGCTTAAGCCAGCGGCGTAGAAAGACATAAGAGCCGGGTATAGGGCGAGACGCATTGGGCTAGGCACCGGGTGAGGGAGAGGTTGCCGTGCCGCGCGCTGTACTGCTTTACTCAATAGGGTGGTGAAGCTAGCTCCTCCCCAATAAGCTGTGAGAGCCATCATGGAAGCAAGCGGGCAACCGGCAGCTTCGTACTCACGTATGCGTTGATCTAGCCCGCCGCTCGGGATTGGCGTGCTGAGCAGAGCTGAGGCCCTCGCGTATACGCGCTCGGCCTCCTTCATGACCAGGTCATGTGCCTGCAGTTGTGGATTCCCGACCGCCAAGAACCTCTTGAGCAGGGAAACCTGGACTTCGGGTGGCGGGGCTTTGGCCCGGTCGGCACTCGCCATCAACGCGACCCGTTCTGCCAAGCCGTGGAATAGCGTATCCGCATCGATTGGCCCATACGACACCGCATCCCTATGAGTGATCAGTCGTTGAGCGGTCTCGCCTGCCTTGGAATGTACAGCCCAGTAGGTGGCGAATCTTCTGCCCCGGACTCCCTCGATGATTGAACATAGGCCCAGGTCCGATTCCCCTGACCACCCGGAGACTATCAGACCGTAGTCTTCGAAGACCTGATCGAGCAACTTGCGCAGCGCCGGGGCATATTCGGCAAGCTCCTCAAGGGTGTTCTTCGTGCGAAGGTCGAGGTAGTCTCCATTGACCTTAATGATGGAGCATCGTTCGTGAGTCAGAGGCATCGCTCCCCGCGCCATGTCTGGCGTGGCAATCACGGCAGGGACAACGCCCGTGTCTTCTAGGGCAATCTCGATCAGTCGTGCGGCTGCTAGCGCTCTTTGGCGTGTGGAGGGGGAGGTCTAGCCACGCTTAGTGACAAGGTGTAGGGGAAGGGTTTAGGGAACCGGGGTCAGGTGACGCCGGTTTTTGTTTGCCTGTGAGAAAGAGCGGAACCCCCGGGTCAAGAGTTTCGCGGCTCGCCCCCCGAGGGTTCCCCAACGACGACGAGGTGTACATCGCCGCCTGTGTACAGACTACCGCAGCTTCTCCTGGAGGTCAAAAGGCTTGTTGCCGAGTGGCAGCACGGTGGGGCCCATCTTGCGGTGGAAGCTGCCCGGCGCTGCCGCTGCGGACACCCTTTCCGCCACCGTCATGGGAGCTACATACGCTTCGTGCTGGTCGGTGAGCAGCCCCTCCAGATAGCCATCCCCAGGCTCTACTGCCCGGCCTGCAAGGTCACCGCGGCCGTCCTGCCCAGTTTCATGGCCAGGCGCTCAGCGTATCCGTCGTGCCTGAAGCAGGCGGCTATCTTAGCATACCTGACGGGTACCGCTGGCTACCGGTGGGCCGCCGCGCGGTTCAGGGTATCCTGGGAGCTGCTCTGGGCATGGGTCGACCGCCTGACATACAGGGCCAAAGAGACCCTGGCCTTCGTGGAAGCCCTGCTGCTCCGCTACGAGCCGTCGTCGGAGCCAATCCGGCCGGCGCCGCGGGCCGGGCGCGCCCGCAGCGCAGAGAAGGACGAGCGTCTGGCTGCCGCCGTGGTCCTGTTCGCGCAGGCTCTTAGGCTATGGGACACCGGCTACAGGCAGGGCCAAACCTGGGGCCGGCCGTCCCGGATGCATCTGCTGGCCTTTGTTGAGAGCTGCGCCAGCATGCTTGCCTGAGCCTTTTAGCCGGCAATTGGTCCCCCCAAGAAGCGGTTCTCCGCCTGTCCTCTCCGGAGATCCGGCCGGCAATTGGAACCTGTGCGCCTTTCGCGACAATCCCACATAAGGCTTGTCTTTTGCTCTCCGGCCCCGCCCCTTACGTTGGTTCTATGGAGGTGACGCCGGTGGACGACCACCCCACCCGAATTGCCCTCTTCCGTTATGGGCTCATCGCCCCACTGCTCGCACCGGACCTTGAGCCCGGCGAGAAGTCGGCCTTGCGGACGCAGATCCTGGAGAGCGAACATCTGGAGCCCGGTGAACACAAGCCCCGCCGGTTCTCCGCCCGCACCCTGCAGCGCTGGCTCAAAGACTACCGGGAACAGGGCCTGGCGGGGCTCATGCCGGCACGGCGCAAGGACGCAGGTGCGCTCAAGGCCCTTGACCCCGCGGTGCTCGCCCGGGCAGTGGACCTGCGCCAAGAGGTGCCGGCGCGCAGTACCAGGCAGATCATCGATATCCTCATGCTCGACCCGGAGACCACTGTCGGCCCGGAGGACATCAAGTTGTCCACCCTCTCCCGGCATCTCAGGCGGCTCGGCAAGACCCGTGCCCTGCTCCGCCAACCAAAGGGCGCCTTCCGCCGTTACGAGAAGGACAGCCCCAACGCCCAGTGGCAATCGGACGTGCTATATGGACCCTACCTGCCGGACCCCGCCGACCCCTCGGCCTCCAGCAGGCGGACCTACCTCGTCGCCTTCCTCGACGACCACAGCCGCCTGGTCACTCATGGGGCCTTCTACTGGGCTGAGGACCTAACGTCGCTGCTCGACTGCTTCAAGCGGGCCATCCTCAAGCGCGGGTTGCCGGTGCGGGTCTACTGCGACCGCGGCGTCATCTACCAGAGCAACCAGTTCCAGCGGATCTGCGCGGAACTGGGGGTACGGCACGTCGCAGCCAGGCCGTACGCCCCGGAAGGCAAGGGCAAAATCGAGCGCTTCTGGCAGAACGTTGACTCTTCATTCCTCACCGAGCTCAGGGCCCGGCCCGCCCAGACCCTGGAGGAACTGCAGACCCTGTTTGGGGCCTGGCTGGAGCAGGGCTACCACCACTGGGTCAACCGCGAGACGGGTGAGACGCCGTCGGCCCGGTTCGCCAGAAGCCTGGGGAGCATCCGTCTGCCCGACCCGGTGCGGGTGCACGAGGCCTTCCTGTGGACCGAGCAGCGCCGCGTGGACAAGACGGCCTGTCTTTCCCTGCAAGGCAACCGCTACGAGGTGGATCCTCGCCTGGCCAGACTGCAGGTCCTGCTGCGCTATGACCCCTATGACCTCTCGGTGGTCCAGATCTGGCACGAGGACCGGCGCTACTCCGACGCTGTGCCCTTTGAGCTTGTCCGGGAGCGTGACGAACGCGTCAAGCCCGCTCCCACCCGGCCAGCCGAGATTGCCCGTACCGGCCTCAGCTACCTGAACTTGCTGCTGGACAAGCACGAGCGTGAGGCCGGCAAGGCCCTGGCCCGCATCCCGTTTACCAAACTGGAGGAGGATGAGCCGGATGTTTGAGTCCTACTACGGCTTCGAGCGCACGCCCTTCGCGCGGGCTATCGCCCCCGCCGCGTTATTCGACTCGGAACAGCACAAAGAACTGCTCGCCAGGCTGACCTATACGGTCCGCCACCGCGGGTTTGCCCTCGTCACCGGGGA
>JAUYEF010000250.1 GCA_030691635.1 Bacillota bacterium | reverse complement strand
GATACGACCGAGCGTTCACGGAACTCGCTCTTGCACGTCGGGCTCCAAGGCGCAACGAGCGTAGCTTGACAGGTGCCATTCAGGAGTTGCGTATGCGGAGTTTCGTTTGGTGCGGCATTATGGCTGTTGCCTGTACCTTATTGTCAGCACTTCTTCTTGGGCTGACCACGCTCAGCTGTTCAGAGAGTATTTGGCAGTCCGGGAGATACAGGAGGCCTCTTATCAAACGTTCGACCGCATACAACCTGCGGTTGTCCTGGAGCAGAAGAAGGAGACTTTGCATACTCCGACAGAATACCAATGCCGTGCAGACACTGCTGACCGAACGCAATGTTGCACGGCTGGCAAGCACGTTGTCTGGGGGTTTGCTGCGTGGAAGAAGCCCTTTTCCGTCAGCTCTTGAGTCGTCCCGAATGCGAAACGCTGGACTTTAAGGCGAGCTATGACTTCGCAAGTGGAAAATCCAAAGAAGACCGCCTGGAAGCTGCGTACCACATCGTCAAGGACATTGTTTCAATTCACAATACTCCACGAACTGAGACTGCATACATAGTTATCGGCGTCAAGAGATACGCGACAGGCGCGAGTGAGCTTCGTGGCTTCAGCGATCACCCCGACGATGCAGACCTACAGAGCAAAGCCACAGCGTTAGTATCTCCATGCCCCCAATTTCTCTACTATCCGTATGAGACCGGCGGTCTGGTTTTCGGAGTAATCGAGGTACCAGTGAACAGGACAATCGGACCCTGCATGGCGGTCACGGACAAGGTTAGGGCTTTGAGAAAAGGGGTGGTATACTATCGTTCCGGCTCGATGAACAAGAGCGCTGACACCCCAGAGGAACTAGCCCGAGTAACCTCTTGGTTCTCCGGCCGCGGTGACAACCCACCGCGCGGAGTTCCCGCCTGGGACGCCATCGCCAATTCGCTTGACCACTTCAGTCCCGCCAACCAGTATCTGTTGGTGGCTGGTCCATGCGACGCCTCAATTCCTAACCTCAAATCGATGGGGAAGGTCCCTTGGAGAGCAGTCATAGACTTCGACAGGCTTAGCGACCAACAGGGCCTCCTGGCAGCCTCCAAGCATGACTTGGAGAAACAGCGAAGCGTTAGGATGCTTACTCCAGCCGACATGCCGATCACGCCGAGCCCCAAGACGTGCTGCTGGTATTTCGCCAGAGGACTCGATAGTTCGGGGGCATCCCATCCTTCCGACTCGGTTCGTAGATGGAAGACCGAACAAGGGGGCGCACTGCGAAATCACGTATCTCAACTGGCGGCAGCAGTATTGCCTTCACCAGCAATAGCTGTCATGTTGGCGTATGACGACAGTATGCGACCATACCTGGAGCACGCTGCCAGCACCTTGGTTGAGACATTCGGGCCCTCAGTTCGCCTTCTTCTTCTGAGCGACAATCCAGATGACTACCGAGACCTTGAGCTTAACTACGAGGCTCAGGTGTGCGCCATCGACCTAGGGCAGTTCGTCGCAGGCGCGAACGCGATGGTATCTGATCCAGAGGATCCAGACGTGCTCTCCCTCCCATCTGAGTCTGGAGCTCCAGTCTCTGTCGAGAGCACCGAGGCAACGTGGTTGTCAGAGGAACTTGAGCTTGTGCACACCGGGGCAAGTTGGCTGACCAGGGACGAGCCGAGCCAGTTCCTGAGAGGTGGGCAGGTCACCTGGAATGAGCTAGACCTGCAGCTGGACCTTGCCCGTGACAAGACAAGCCGCCTTGCCCAGCAACTAAGGACAGAGCTTACTGGGCGCAGAGTAGCCTCCAGGGTTAACCTCTATCATGCTCCCGGTGCAGGCGGTACGACAGTGGCGAGAAGGGTACTCTGGGATTTGCGAGCAGACTATCCGAGCGCAGTGCTCATGCGGACAATCCCTGTTGAGACGGCTGACAGACTATCTTACATAGCATCCATCACCGGCCGACCGATCCTGCTCCTGGTTGATGGCAAAGACGTTACTGAGCGACAGGTTGATGAACTATTCGAGATTCTGCGCGGCCGGAACATCCCAGTGGTGATCTTGCAGGTGCTTCGAAGGTTTAAGGTTCACACGGATGGCGAGCGAACGACGTACCTACCTTCCCTGTTGTCGCGAGCAGAATCTCAAAGGTTTGTGTACCGATACTCTCAGGAGAGGCCTGACCGTGAGTCCAGCATCAGGGCTCTGTTGACCAGCCCGGACCCACGATATCGGACCGCATTCTACTTTGGCCTTGAGGCGTTTCAGGTCGATTTTCTGGGCATCGACCGATACATCGCGGAGCGGCTTGCCGACCTTAATGAACTGCAACTGAATGCCCTCGGCTTTGTGGCACTGGCGCATCGCTATGCGCAACAGCCTTTGCCCGCAGATGCATTCGCGGCACTTTTCGGTCTTCGGGCGCGCACTCGGGTGGACTTCGCCCGGCTATTCCCGGCTCATGCGCTCGAGCTCCTCGTTGAGACAGAGCGCGGAGTATGGAGGACCGCGCACGACCTGATTGCTGTCGAGATTGTGCGAAGGATCCTCTCTAGAAATCTCGCCAACAATCAATGGAGGCAGAACCTATCTGTCTTTTCGCAGCGTTTCGCGGAATTCTGTCGTGGTACTAGCCCAGTGCCAAGTCAGGCCCTACTGGAAGTGGCACGAAGGACCTTCATATTCAGGGACAACAGTGAACTCCTTGGGACGGCAGAGGCCGGCGCAGACCAGTTCGCCCAGCTGCTGAGCGAAGTCCCTAATTCAGAAGGTCGGCTCTCGGTGCTCGAGTCTCTCACTGAGTTCTATCCTGCCGAGCCCCACTTCTGGGCACACCTAGGTCGATTCTTGAGCCTAGAGCGTCAGGACCACAGGAGAGCTCTGGAATGCCTCGACAACGCGGTGGAACTCAGTCCCAGAGATGGGGTACTCCATCACATGAAGGCCATGGTGCTCAGAAACATGGCGTATGGAGCACTGAGGGGTGCTGAAGCAGATCTTGAGGCTGCTCTGTCCTTCGCCAAGGCTGCTAGCATCGCGTTCGAGGAAGCACGCGAGCTATCGCCAGAATCACCACACTGCTACATTAGCGAAGTCCAGATGATCATAATCATGCTAGACCATGTGGGTCGCTCCCATCCTGGAGGTGCGGTTGGCTACGTGTCACAGCCTGACGTCGACCCATTCTTCCAGGGAGCTTTCGAACGGGCGGAGGACTTGCTTGAACGAGTGACACGGCAGTACGGAAAGGACCGGGAGAGTGTCTATGAAGTGCGCTGCCGCGCGAACCTCGACTCCCTTTACAGCAACTACGAACGGGCTCTGCAGGCTTTGGATGGCCTGGCAAGCCGACAGGGAGTGAATGCCCCCCCTGTCAGGCGCCACATTGTCTGGACGCTTATCCGCCGACATGCCTCAGCAGAGCACATTGGCACGCAGTTGTCTGTGGCCTCTCTACGGAAAAAGGACGTGGATCGCATACTCGACCTGTTGGAGCAGAACTTCAGAGACGAGGGCTACGGCAGCAGTGCAAACCTGCGTCTATGGCTGAGGGTCGCCAGATTCGCTTCCCATGCACCGAGCCTGGAGAGTGTAATTGAGAGAGTCAGCTACTGGCGAGCCAGTGCGTCCTTCGCACTAGAACCAGCTTACTACCTCTACGTGCTCAACGCTCTCCTGGCATTTGAGGGTTCGACCCTAGCCGCCACCAAGAGCGCACAGTATCTGGAGGAGTGCCGCAGCTTGGCGGGCTTCAGGCGCCATAGAAACACGAGTTACGAATGGGTAGGGCGCGGGAAAGGACTGCAACGGCTTGTTGACCATAGACAGCTCGGAGACTGGGATGATGCAGTGGAGTTCTGGGGCAGCACGGAGGGACTGGGCCGACTCACAGGGAGGATTGGTAGGATAAGGGGGCCACAGGCTGGAGAGATTAGATTGGTCGGAGATCTTGATGCATTCTTCGTGCCCGCAAAAGGGAGCTTCGCACGAGGACGCGATGAGAACATCCCAGTCTCTTTCTATCTAGGCTTCAGCTACGACGGCCCTCGCGCCTGGATGGTACAGCCCGAGTAGATCAGGGCGAGGGATGGCTGATGTTGAGCCTGTGTGCATGGCCTCAGTTCTGTGGCCGCCGCTGTCAGGTAGTCGATGTTGTTGGACGCTAGCAGTTGGCTCGGCTGAGTACGCAAAGGTCGTGCCTCATTTCGTCTCCCGGAGGAGGGCAAGCGGAGGGCAGCCAGCCAATTCGACCCGAATCGAGCAGTAGACTCCATACCAACCGGTCTCGGGATCTTGCCGTGTTGGGCAATTGCGCTATCCGCCGATCAACTCGATCAACCGGCGCCGGATTAGCGGGAACTCACCCGACTCCGCAGTACAGCCAACTCAAGCACTCCAGCCATTCTCAGTGCGGAGGTGTTGCTGTGAACCAGATCCAGGTGGTCCAGTGGAGCGCACCGTTCCCGATGATAACCCCGATGGTTCAATCAAGAGGCCGCTCTTCAAGCTTCCTTCGCACGTTCGCAACGTGCCGGGCGTCACCTTTGGACCGTCAAGGTTGGCGATTCTTATCTCCTCCATGACATCGGGCAAACAAAGTCGCTTCGCCGCTGGACACTGCCGACCAGTCCCCCAGCAACCGGGTCAGCCGGTAGAGAAGCCTAGCCGCTCCGCAATCAGCTCCCTAATATGTGAGAAGCACCATGCTATGACAAGCAGATGTTTGACGTATATTGGCACTACATTCTGCGCGAAAACCGGCTTCTCCGGACCAAGCATGCCTGCTAAAGCGATTTTGGATCGCCGATTTGGCTCCACAGCTGTCGAAGTCAAGACAGGTGGTCGGAATGGATCGTAACGGGTGGTCGTTTTGCGTCGGAATATACACTTCAGGCTGGAGAGAATCCGAAGGTTAAGGGTGAACGTCTCGGGCATGCAAGTGTGACACTGACATTAGACACATACAGTCACGTGCTGCCCGATATGCAGCAGACAGCTGCACGAAAGCTTCAGGAATTGCTCGCCGCGAGCGGCTAGTGCCGCCGCTCTAGATGGAAAGCTGAAGAGTCCTCAAGGCGGAATAATGGCGCTGGCAGTACCAATTGTGATAGCCGGCGAGCCAGCGGTACTTGCTGCTGATCCTTGAGCACGCATTCTTCACACCATCCAGAATCCAGTCCCGGTGTCTGATCAACAAGACTACATCTTCGTCCGCTTCGGTGATGCCTGGACGATCAAAAACCTCCAGCGCCTTAAGGTAGTTCAGAAAGGGAGAGTCTCCATACTCAATGCATACGTAGTCCATGGCGGGTGCCGTCGCTCACGCTGCTTGACGCGCCTTTGGTCACGCAGCGTGTCGTCCGCCTGGCAGCCTGATGCGTCCCGCCACCTAACCAACCGCCTCGTCCTGCAGCTCCAGCAGCGCCTGCTTGACGGTCGACTCCTCGATGA
>JAUYEF010000237.1 GCA_030691635.1 Bacillota bacterium | reverse complement strand
GGCGAACATGGCGATCGTGATCAGGCAGGCCCGTCGGGCGCTCTCCTGGGCGCGTTCCGGTTTCCGGGCGCCCAGGTTCTGCCCCACAAGCGTCCCGGCCGCGGAAGCCATGCCCATGCCGATGGTCATGAACAGTTCCTCAACCTGTCTGCCGACCGTGACGGCCGACACGGCGAAGCTTCCCTCCCCCGTCGCGGCGATGATCCTGAGCAGGAGGACCTTCTGGGTGTCGGCGCCGAGCCACTCAATGGCGTTGGGCATCGAGACGACGGCCAGAGACCTGAGAGTCGGCCAGTGTGGGCGCAGCGTAAGATCCGCCCGCCTGAGCCTGATCCTTGAAGCGCCTGAGAAAAGCACGTAGCCCACGCCGATGAGCCCGACCACCCTGGACAGCACGATGGCCATTCCGCCTCCCACGAGCCCGAGGCGAGGGAACGGCCCCCACCCGAAGATCAGCAACCGGGACATCACGAGCTGCACGAGACCGACTGCTCCCTGCAGCCAGAGAGTCACCTGAGCGTCCCCGAGCGCCCGCAACGCGAATATCCCGAAGAAGAAGTTGATCATGAAAGGAACGGAGATGAACAGAGTGTTCAGGTACGGGATGCCCAGCCGCACCACTTTGGGCTCCGCTCCCATGAGCGGCAGCGCGAAACGCGACCCCGAAATCCCGACGACGGCCACCGCGCCGGTGACCACGAAGCCCATGAGGAACGCCTGGACTATCGTCCGCCTGGCCCTCTCCTCATCCCCCGCGCCCACGCTCCGTGCGACCAACGCCATGATCCCCATGCCGAAGGCGAAAAGCCAGGAGATGGCCCACCAAAAAACCGTGCGGCTGAAGCCGACTGCGGCCAACGATTCAGCGCCCAGGGTGCCCAGCATTCCGAGAATCGCCCACTCCACCGCCGTCTGTCCCAGGTTGGCGAGGACCACTGGAGTCGCCAGCCGCGCTATGGCTTTGGGCACCCCTATTTCCGTCAAAGAGAGCGTCTTCTGGCTCATTCCATCCCCCAAGAAGGCCGGGCAGCATGCCCGGCCCCGCGACAGGCCCTTGTGTGGCTACCTGGCCGTTTCCTTCTTGACCATCTCGCGGAAGGCCCGCCAGATCTGCATGGCGAGGGGTCCGGCCTTGCCGGTGCCTATTGCGTGCCCGTCGATGTCCACGATCGGTATCACCTCACCGTAGGTGTCGGCAAAGAAAGCCTCGCTGGCATGGTATACTTCATCGGTCTGGATCGCACGCTCTTCGAAAGGTATGCCCTGCGCCTTTGCGATCTCAAGCACAGACATCCTGGTGATGCCCGCAAGGATCCTCCCCGTCAACGGGTGGGTCCGCAGCACCCCATTCAGGATCGCGAAGAAGTTGGAAACCGTGCCCTCTGTGATGTACCCGTCCTCCCTGTAGAGAACCGCGTCGTAGCAGCCCAAGCGGGATACCTTGGTGCGGATAAGGATGTTCGGAAGGAGTGTCGTGGCTTTCACATGGTTGTTCGCCCAGCGCCAGTCGGGATGGGTGATGGCCTTCAGACCTGCTTCACGCACGGGTTCAGGGATCGGCTCGACCGGGCGGACAGTGATGACGACCGTTGGCTTGTACCCAGGCACGAATACGTGGGAGCGCGGGCCTGCGCTGCCTCTGGTCACCTGAAGGTAGATGAACGCGGTGCTGTGTCCTGACCGTTTCGCAGCTTCGTCGAATATCTCCAACAGGTCTTCTTTTTGGTAGGGAATCTCGAGCTGGATGAACTCGAGCCCCCTGAACAGACGGTCCAGGTGCTGCGACGCCCTGAACGGGACCCCGTCGTACATGCGCACGACCTCATACAGACTGTCGCCAAACTGGAAACCTCTGTCCTCGATGTGTACATAAGCATCTTCGATGGGTAGGAATTCCCCATTGAGATAGCAGATGTCCGGCATGGAGTCGCTCTCCTTCTCGTCCTGCCATGTGCTGCGGCGATGAGACAACTATCTATTTGCCCAGTTGCAGCATTCTCCTTCCCTGTCACCGCTTAATAGTCTAGCCGCCTGCACAAGGAAACTGAGGCGCGAGTGTAAAAGTCAGTAGACACCGCGGCAGAGAGAAGCGGTGTCTGCTCAAAGAACGCTTTGCTGCCAGTTCGTCCCAGATCTGTAGCGCCCAATACATAAGTATGGAGGATTTCTACGGTGTTTCGACCTCCCGTGGCAAGACTGCTTCCCGCATTGATCGCATCCGTGATGTTGCTGAGCGCTATCGTTTCCACAGCCAGCGCAGCGTCCGATGCCCCTCCGGTTGTCCCACCGGCGCCGGCCGCGCCGGGCATCTTTACGGGCCCCATCACTCAGGCAAAGACCGCGATCCTGCTGGACTCCGTTTCCGGAAGGGCCCTGTGGTCCAAAGCTACGGACGAGCGTGTCCAGCCCGCGAGCCTTGTCAAGCTGATGACCCTCAAGATCGCCTACGAGGCCATGGCCCAGGGCAAGATCAAGGCATCTGACCTCGTTAACGTCAGCAGCCGGGCCTGGCGGACCGGCGGTTCGCGGATGTTCCTCCAAGTCGGTAGTAAGGTGAAAATCGAAGACCTGCTCAAGGGCATATCTGTCGTGTCCGGAAACGACGCGTGCATCGCGCTCGCCGAGTTCATCGCGGGGACCGTTGAGACCTTCGTGGCCATGATGAACAAACGGGCGCAGGAGCTCGGCCTGGCGAGTTCACATTTCTCAGACCCGCACGGTATTTCGGGCGATAACTACATGACCGCCGCCGACATCGCGAAGCTTGCGATGCAGTACGTCAAGGACCACCCGGAGAGTTTGGCTATTCACTCCATGAAGGAGTTCACCTACACTCCGCAAGGCGGGCGCCCGATAACCCAGCAGAACCGCAACAGGCTCCTCGGCCAGTACGACGGCGCCGATGGCTTGAAGACCGGCCATACCGAGAAGGCCGGCTACAACCTCGTCGCGACCGCCCAGAGGGACGGCACGCGCTTCTTCGTGGTCGTGATGGGCCTCACTGCGCGCACAGAGCCCCTCGGTGAGAACCTCCGGGCAGAGGAAGCAGGGCGGATCCTGGACTACGCGTTCGCCACGTACAAGACCGTGACGCTGGTTTCTCAGGGCGAGCAGTTCGCTCAGGCCAGAGTCTGGAAGGGCGCCACCGACCAGGTGCCCGTGGGGGCCGCCGAAGAAATGAAGTATACTGTGTTGAAAGGTTCTGAGGGCGCGGCGACGCGGTCTGTGTCCTTATCAAGCCCGTTGGTTGCCCCGCTCAAGAAGGGGCAGGTTGTCGGCAGCGCCACAATCACGTTGACGGGCAGCGAGCCACTGCAGGTAAAGATGGTTGCTCTCAAAGATGTGGCTGCGGGAAGCTTGCTCAGGAGGATCATTGACTCTCTGCGCCTGCTTTTCCAGCGCTCGGTCAAGGTGGAATAGGAGGCTCTCCAACGTTGCAGCGTAGGCACCTTATCATCGCGGCAAAGTTCCTGGTCCTGGCGAGCGGCTTCTTCTTGCTGGCATACGGCTCCATCATGGGCGTTGTCGCAGCGCTCGGGGTGGCGCCATGGCACGTGCTGCACATAGGGCTGACGAAGCATTTTCCCATCACGCTGGGCAGAGCGGCCCAGTTTACGGGCTTTGTGATACTGGCGCTGGCGGTCGCGCTCGGAGTCAGGCCACGGATCGGCACCTGGTGCAATATGTTCCTTGTCGGCTACTTCCTCGACTTCGTGACCGCATACAAGCTTGTCCCCCAGGTCAGCACGCTCCCCATGCGGGTGCTGTACGTGCTCCTGGGCGCCGTCGTCTCGGGGCTGGGCGTCGCCGGATACATCTGCGCCGACCTGGGGACGGGCCCACGGGACTCTCTGATGCTGGGCGTTACCCGCAGGACAGGCTGGCGAGTCGGCACAGTCCGCTCTACCATTGAGGTCTCCGTGGTGGTCGTGGGCCTCTTGCTGGGCGGACCTGTCGGCCTCGGAACACTGGCGAGCGCCATGATGGCAGGCCCCGTTGTGGAGTGGTTGCTGCTGACGATAGAGAAGCTGGTGAGACTGCCCTTCTTGTGTGACGTCATAAAGCTGCCTTCCTCGATACGCATCGGGAAAAGGGTCGTCACGCCAGGCGCGACAACGTAGACGCGATCCGGCCGGCGACGTATGCGTTTGAGCGGAGCAGCGAAAGGTTGCAGCGCACGGTTCGTCCGTCGGAGATGACCCCCATCGCCGTGAGCAGGAACGGGGTCAGCGCCTTACCCTTGATGCCGAGCACCCTCGCGCGTTCATGAGCCTCTTCAACTACGCGGGCCACATCCTCAGGGTCCATCGAATCCTCGGCCGCCACCGGGACACACAGCAGCATCGACCTCGATAGGCCGTACTGCTTCATGGCTTTGTAGAACGAAACGGCTTCTTCCGGCGAATCGACCCGGTGCTCGAGGTGCAGGCCGCTTAACCGCGAGTAAAAGGCCGGGAATTCGGAGGTCTGGTATCCGACCACGGGAACACCCAGCGTTTCCAGGTACTCCAGGGTCTTTTCGAGGTCCATGAGGGATTTTGTCCCCGCGGAAACGACTATGGCGCTCCTTCGCGCAAGCTCGGGAAGGTCCGCCGAGGCATCAAGCGATGTCCCATAGCCACGGTGAACGCCGCCTATTCCTCCCGTGACCACGACTTCCAGGCCGGCACGCTCGGCCAGGACGAGAGCGGAGCTGACAGTAGTCCCCGCGCAAAGCTTCCTGGAAACACAGAGCGGGATGTCACGGGCCTGGGCTTTGATGACATCCGGCCTCGATGCCAGATCACGGAGCTCCTCCATCGTCAGACCCACTCGCAACAGCCCATCGACAAACCCCGTGAAAAGCGGCTTCCCTCCGCCTCTCTCCACCGCTTCCGACATCTCGGCAGCCGATATCAGGTTATGGGGCGCAGGCAGGCCGTGAGTCACCACGACCGTTTCGAGCACCACACCGTTGCCAGGCGCCTTCCCTGCCTCGAGCGCCTGCTCCATCACGTCTCTTTCCTCGATCACAGGAGCACACTGCTCCTTCCTCTTCACAACATCAGACCCCCGCAACTTTTTCTATACTGCCCTCTGAGTTCCCATGCTTGCCGCACTGCGCAAAAAAGGACCCGCCGGAAGGCGGGTGGGTTGGGGGGAGTTATCAGTTTTGGGTGAAACAACAGGCTCGGGTCCGGGACCCGCCCCGGGGACAAAGCCCCGGGGCGTCAAGCAAAACCGTCCTTCCATACTACACGGGTATATACGAAAACCCGGCTGCAGTCCTCGTTTTCTCAGGACCTGCCGCCGGGTCTTTTATACCCACGGTGTACCCGGTGCTACCGGGCTGTACCGCTCGGTCCAGACCCCGCATGCTGCGGGCGGAACCCTAGGTACGCTCCCTTTAATGCGTGAAACTGTATTGGCTTAAAGAATATGGCATCGCTCAACAAATGTCAAGAAGATCTTGTCCGAACATTGGCAAGTAGTCCAGCGCCTCTGAGCAGCGGAAGAATCGCGAGTGTGATCCCGGAGTCGACCAGATGATGGAGCACGGTGCCGATTCCGACCACGACGCCTGCCCTGTAAAGGTTGAAACCGAACGGCACGACGATGAATGCTTCGAGAAGGCCATGAAGCGGTGCCATGGCAAGCAGGACCAGCGGGAAGGCCATCCCTTTCTTCACCAGCGTCGCGCCCGTAAAGCCGACGACCGCGTGCATCGCTGCCCTGGCGCCGATCACCGGGCCCAGTTTCAAGAGAAATCCTATCGCCGAACCCAATCCGACCGCGACGGCGACGAGGGGGCTGATCGCCATCCCAAGCATCAGCGGCACGTGAGAGGCTAGAGTCGCGGAAAACGGAGGAATGTAGACACCGAGGAAACCACCGAAAGAAATCGGGATCATGATGGCAAGCGCGGTAAGAACGGCCCCGTAAGCGATGGCGGTCGTGGTCTTCATATGATCATCTCCATCTGCCGGCACCTTGTGTGCGGCGTACCTTTAGCACTAGTGTATTCTACTGTCTTGGCAGCTGTCTTGTCAATCGGCCGGGCGGGCGATCAAGAGCGCTCGTCGAGAAGGTAGCCGTCGCTGCGCAGGCGATCCACGATCCTGCGCAGCGCCTGCCTGTCGTGCGCTCGAATCGTATGCAGGTGAACACCCTGTGTCAGCGCGGACAAGAGTGAGGCACCGGTGTCTTCAACACGCTTCAAGAACTCGTCGACATCCCGTTTCGACTTCAGCATCAAGAGACCCGTCATCTGGCCGTACAGCGGGTGCTCGACGATGACGTCTATCACTTCACCGCCCATCTCGACGATCGCCATGAGCTCCTCTTTCACGTTGTCGCGACCGTGCCTGCACGCCACGACGGCCTGAGCCCGCACGCCCGACGCCTTCGGAGCGAGGATATACCCCCTTGGGGTCGCCACGACATCTACGCCATGGGCCCGGAGCAGCGCGATATCCTGCACGATGATCTGCCTGGAGACCTTGAGTCTGGAAGCCAGGTCCTGGCCCGTCACAGGCTCAGCGGAAGAGACCAGAGCATCCAGTATGCTTTTGCGTCGCTCTTGGGGCCCCATGTCGCCTCTCTCCCCATCCGGATGGAAGTGCGTTCCAAGTCGATTATACTCTCATACCTTGCGCGACTTCCATCTTCCGGTGCCGAACCTGAGGCTCGTGACAAACGAACGCCCGAGCTGGTCCGCCGCCATTCCAAGCCACGCTCCCATGATCGCCATCCCGAAGAACTCGATGAGGATGTACCCGATGATGACACGCCCTCCCCAAATGCCGATGGCCGTTGAGTAGAGCGCCCACTTGGCGTCGCCTGCACCCCTCAGCGCCGCCGCATAGATGAACTGCGTCGACTGCGCAGGCTGCACAAATGCATATAGCCTCAGCACTAAGGCGGTCATCGAAACCACCTCGGGGTCGCTGGTGTACAGCATCGCGATCTGGCGACCGAAAAAGAAGAAAAGCGCAGCCATCGAGCACCCGACGATGACTCCGAGTCTGCGCGCCTCACGGACGTCAATCTCGGCCTGATCAGGTCTTTCCGCTCCAAGACCCTGGCCCACGAGTGTCGTGGCCGCCACCGCAAACGCCTGCCCCGGCTGGAAGCTCATGCTGAGAACGTTCATTCCGACCTGGTGAGCAGCGTATGTCACTGTTCCCAGGCCGGACACGACTCGCGCGAAAGTGACCTGGCCCGACCTCAGTATCAGCTGCTCTCCGGCGGCGGGCAGCCCGACGGTGAACGCCCTTTTCAGCAACGGCCAGTCGAGCGCGTACCCTTCTCGGAACGAGATCTTTATGCGCTTGGATCCAGACGCCAGGATATTGTAGAACAGCACGAAGGAGAGCGCGCGGGTGAGGGTCGTCGAGACCCCGGCTCCGACAACGCCTAGCGCCGGCAGCCCGAACGGACCGTAGATCAGAAGGTAGTTGGTTATCACGTGAAACACGTTCGCGATGACGTTGATGGTCATGGGGCTCTTGGTATCCCCGGCGCCCCGGAGGGAAGCGGTCATGTTCAGGGCGAGGGCATTGAAGACGAGCCCTGCGCCCACCCAGCGGAAATAGGATACCCCCAGCTCCAGCACATCGGGTTCCGCGCCCATGAACCTCAAGATGGGGCCCGCGAGCGCGACTGACAAGAGGCTCATCGCCACACCGGACAGGAGCGCGACGACAAGCGTCTGCTTGGCGGCGTCGGAGGCGCGCTGGGTGTCTCTGGCGCCGAAAAGCCGGGCCACGAGGGCCGTCGTCCCGACGTTCAGCGCCATGAAGACTGCCTGGAAGAACATGATGGGCTGGTTTGTGAGCCCGACTGACGTGATAGCGGCCGGCCCGAGCCTTCCGACCATCATCATGTCCGCCATACTCACGAAGCTGACCAGAAACTGCTCGGCAAGCGATGGCCCTGCGAGGGCCAGCACCCGCTTCCGTGCCTGTACGACGTCTTGTGTGGCGACTGTGACGGCTGCTTTGGACACTGGATCACCCGTGTGTGGCGCAAGCTATGCCCTGCGCACCAAACAGTGACATCCTCCCGGCGACCTGCCCCTCCCGGTAGTAGATCCTTGGCACACGCAGGCCAATCTTGCCCACGAACTCGCCGAAGCCAGTGCCGTTCGCGGCGATCATCTCGTTTGTGGTGATCCGGTCATCTCCCTGGGCGCCGAATATGACGACTTCATCCCCGGCGTTGGTGCCGGGGGAGTTTCGAATATCTATCATGCAGTTGTCGGTGCAGACGGCCACAAGCCTGCAGCGCCTGCCGTTGACCAGGAACTGAGCTTTGCCGACCATGTTGGACGAGAGCCCGTCCACGGAGCCGACCGGCAGAGTGGCGGTCGTCATGGGCTCTTTCACCCAGTTATCCACCCCATAGCCGAGGTGCCAGCCGGCAGGCAGATGACGGACCTGCCCCACTCGGGTCTTGTACTCGGCGACCGGCCTCAGCTCAAACGGGGTGGGCAGGCGGCTCAACCCGTACATGAGCCCGCCCGTCCGGACCGCTGACATGAACATCTCCGGGAAGCGAGCGACACCCGAGCTCGCCGCGACGTGGAGCAGCACGTTTTCCGTGGGACTGACCTCAGATACGAAACTCATGAAGCGCTCAAACTGGCGCTGATTCTGCTCCGTCTCGAGCCAGGACGCCGAAAGGTGCGTCCCGATGCCCATCAGCCTGGCGCCTTCGAGATGCTCCAACTCCTTCGCCACCGCGGGCGCATCCTCGGGCATGAACCCGATGCGCCCCATGCCGGTGTCGACCTTGATATGAAAACGCACGGCACGGCAAAGCCTCTTGGCAAGCGACTTGACGAAGCGCAGCCGCCACAGGTCCGGCACAAAGACCGACGCATCGATGGTTGCCGCGCTTTCGATTTCCTCTGGCAAGGTCACAGTCATGAGAATGACTTCGACATCCGGCCCGATGCCCGCGCGTCGTAGCTCTGCAGCCTCATCTATGCGGGCGACTGCCAGCCTGTTGGCGCCGGCCTCAACCAGCGCCCGTGACATGGCCAATGCTCCGTGGCCATAGGCGTTGCCCTTGACGACGGGAATGACCAGGGAAGGCGACACGTATGACTGGACAGACCTGTAGTTGGCCACCAGGTTGTCGAGGTTGATCTCGATGCGCGATACGTGCTGCAAGGGCGCTGCCTCCTTTGAGCGGTGTACCCGAGCTATGAATGATGTCTTTCTGCAGCCGGTAGTTATTGCCTGCTGAGATGCGGAAAAAGCTGGCTATGGCCGGCAGGTTTATCTCAATGCAGCATCCCGGAAGGTTCAGGGGGCAGGGAAGTCTAATCAACTTATCCAGAGGTGATGCGAGTGGCCGCAGCAACATACCTGCCCGCAGGCGACATGGCAGTCGTCGTGCAGTTCGGTGAAACAGTCGATCCCGTGATCAACAAGAACGTCAGGCAATTCTGTTCAGCGCTGGCGGCTCTCAAGTTGGGTTGGATAATCGAGATCATCCCGACCTACAGGTCCGCCCTCATCTACTATGACTGCATGAAAGTCCAGTGGCCGGAGATGCTGAAGACGCTTGAAGGCGTGGCATCGTCTCCCCCGTCCACCGGACCGGAACGCAATAAAGTCCTTGTTATCCCGGTCCAGTACGGTGATGACAAGGGACCGGACCTCTCGTTCGTGGCGCAGCACTCCGGCCTGACAGAGGCCGAGGTCATCAAGATACACACCGCTCCCAAGTACCTCGTGTACATGATGGGGTTCTCGCCCGGCTACGCCTATATGGGCGGGCTTGACCCGCGGCTTTTCGTGCCGCGACTGGGCACCCCGAGGATGTCCACTCCCGGCGGCGCAGTCGTCATGGGTGGCACACAGACCGGCATCCATCCCACCGAGACACCTGGAGGCATGCGGATAATCGGGCGAACGCCGTTGAGGCTCTTCGACCCTTCCAAGGAGCAACCGTTCCTCGTGGAAGCCGGCATCATGGTTGAGTTCAAGCCAATAGACAAAGACGAGTTCGACCGGATAGACAAGGCAGCTGTGGAGGGGACTTTCGAGCCGGAGGTGTACTATGAGCCAGAGCGCGTTTGAGGTCCTGGAATCAGGCTTCCTCACCACAGTGCAGGATTCGGGACGGACGGGCTACCGACGGTTCGGAATGCCGCTCTCCGGAGCTATGGACCAATACGCCCTCGCCATAGGAAACACTCTTCTGGGCAACCAGCCTGACGACGCTGGGCTGGAGTGCACGGTCATGGGTCCTGCTCTGCGTTTTCTCCAGCCAACGTGGCTTTCCATTACCGGCGCGGATTGCCTTCCGCTCCTTGATGGCTATCCTGTTCCCATCTGGCGCGCGTGCCTGGCTCGGGAAGGCGCCGCCCTCGCGCTGGGGGCCACAACCCAGGGGACCCGGATTTACCTGACGGTCGACGGCGGCATCGACGTTCCTCCGTTCATGGGCAGCCGCTCCACCTGCACGATAGTCTCGGTCGGCGGGTTCAGGGGCCGGCCGTTGCAGCCGGGCGATGTTGTGCCCGTGGGAGGCGCGGCGTTCCCGCCGTCGGCGCTGCCGGAGGACACAGTCGCCCCAGTGCCTGAAGGCTGGCAGCCCCGCCAGCATGCCGGCCGGACGCATGTCAGGGTGGTCATGGGCCCGCAAGATTACTACTTCACGGAGGAAGCCAAGGCCACTTTCCTGAGTTCAGCTTACACGGTGACCACCGGCTCGAACCGCATGGGATACAGGCTTGATGGGCCGCCCCTCAAGCACATCAAAGGCGCAGACATCGTATCTGACGGCACACCGTTCGGCGGCATCCAGGTGCCCGGCCACGGCCAGCCGATCGTGCTCATGGCGGATTGCCAGACGACAGGCGGCTACTCGAAGATAGCCTGTGTCATAAGCACCGACCTGCCGCTGCTCGCCCAGGCCAAGCCCGGCGATAAGGTGACATTCTCCGCCATACCGGCGATGCAGGCTCACGAGGAACGCCGGGGCATGCTGGGGGAAATCGCTGGCCTGGGCCAGGCGCTTGCCGCCTACGGCCGGTCAAGATCGAGCGGCGCCAAGCGTCTGGATGTGAAAATCCAGGGACAGCAATACAGGGTGCTGATCGAGCCGCTCTAGGCACCGCCCCAGGAATATGTCCCATCCGGGTGTTGCGTTCAAAATCCTGGGCCCGTCCCCTTTACAAGACGGGCATGACTAACGATAACACTGTAGGAAGATCGGATAGAGCTGCAGCAAGCCAGGGACGGCAGAGGAAAGAGAGGCCCAACGGCCTCTCTTTCCTCATGTTTTGCTGGTTATGTCCACGGAGACTCCCGGACGCAAAAAGCACAGGATGGTCTGCACGCGCGTATCCTGCCCGGCGGCTCTCGCCGCGCGAGCGTATAGCGCAGCCTGCCGCCTGTAGCGTTCCACCGCCTCGGACACTTCTCCCGCAGTGATGTTGTCTGTCTTGTAGTCGATAACGATCTGGCCAGACGGAGTCTTGAGAAGGCAGTCTATGACACCCTGGACTATCACGCCTTCACCTGCGCCCGCAGAGTCCGCGATCTCCGGATAGATGTCCCCCGCAGGCACACACATCGTGAACACCAGTTCCCGCAGCGCAGACTCGCGGTTCTCCACGATGAGGCGTCCGGTGGCGGATGCCAAGAACCGCGCAATCATACCTCTATCCACCAGGGCTGCCTGTTCTCGCGTGACCTTCCCGGTGGCCACCAGGAGCTCTGCCTGCGTGGATATGTCCTGATCGTCAAGCAGATGGCTAAGATCGAGGTGCTCCAGCACGCGGTGGGTCGCGACGCCTCTGGCCGCAGCCTCCTCGGCCCTCTCGTGCGCCCCGGACCGTATGGCCTCAGGCGGAAATCCTTCGCCCGACTGAAGCCGCCAGACTTCCGATGCGGCGACCTTGGCGCGCCGGCCCTTCAGGCCCTCGAACGGGTACCTCCAGGACAGCCGCTTCAAGAGTTCCTCCTCAAGCGAAGCGATATCGTCAACAGCCGGCGCCGCAGATGACGTGGCCGCCTGTTTGGCAGCCCGTTGAGTGTCGCCAGGGATCCCGAGTGCCTCGTCCAGGCTGTGCTGGTCCGTGATGCACTTCACGAGCAGCCGCGCCTGCTGCGGCTCTGGTATGGACATGACCACGGGACCGAGGAGGTCGAGGAAGCCGGACGCTGAAAGCATCCCGGCGGGTGATAGCGCGCCCGAGTGCATATCGAGCGACCATTCCCGCAGCCGGGACGCGAGATTGCGCACAGAACCCACGAGCACGAGCCGTTCGCGGGCACGTGTCAGCGCCACATACAGCACCCTGATCTCCTCTGCCAGAGAGCCTTCCCACAGTCGTTGCCCGATCGCTCTGTACGCGAGCGTCGGGTGCTTGAGCCGCCCTTCGAGATCACAGACCAGGGTGCCGAGGCCCAGGTCCCTGTGGAGCAGGACTTCCTCCATAAGGTCCCTGCGGTTCCACTTGCGGCCCAGGCACGGAACGAATACCACCGGAAACTCCAGTCCCTTGCTCTTGTGCACGCTCATGATACGAACGCAATCCTGCCCGTCTTCCACGGACGCAGGCGGGCCCAGGTCGCTGCCGGTCTCGCGGAGTCGCTCGATGAACCGGAGAAACCGCTGGAGGCCGGGCCTCTCCGTCCTGTCGTGCTGGTGGGCCCTGTCTATCAGCGCGGTCAGGTTCCTGACTCGCCTCTCCCCATTGGCCGCGCTCCGGCAGACCAGATCATACTGCGTATCCGCCAGGATGCGGTCTATCAGGGCCGAGACTGGGCGACGCCTGGACACGGTGCGCCACTCCTCGAGCATGTCCAGGAAATGCCGGCAGGTGACACCGAGCGAGTCGCAGAGGCCCGCTGCGGTCCGGACAGCGTCGTAGAAATCGCCGCCGGCGCACGTCCTGATCCTTGCCAGCTCTGATGCGTCGACGCCGACTAGCGGTGACCTGAGGACAGATGCAAGCGGTATGTCCTGCCTGGGGTTGTCGACGATGCATAGCGCCGCGAGCATGACCTTGACCTCCACGGCGTCGAAGTAGCCAGTGGCGAGCTCGGCGTACGTCGGGATGCCGAGCGCCGAAAGGGCTTCGACGAACACCGGGGCGACGTCGTAGGCCGATCGTAACAATACGGCGATGTCGCCACACTGAACCGGTCTCTCCTGCCTGGTCTCTGGATCGCACACAGTCGCGGAGCCATCGCCGAGCCTCCCAAGCATCTGTGCGATTTTCACGGCGACCAGGCGCGCCTCGCGTTCTACGCTGGTCAGGTCCTCCTGCTCGTCACTCTCGTCCCGACCGGACTCGTTTTCGTCAGACCAGTCCATGAGATACATCTCTGGAGCAGGTCCACTGCCCTGCGAAGAGGTCAGCCGGTCCTGTTCGGTGTAAGTGAGCTCCGAAGGCCCCCCTATCCACATCTTCTCGAACACCAGGTTCAACGCGTCAACAAGGCTCTTGGTGCTCCGGAAGTTCTCTTGGAGGCATACCCTAACGCCTGGAAGGGCTGCACATGGAGCGGCGCCGTGTGAAGCGCCGCCGTCTCGCGCGGCGCCACCATCGGGAGCGGCTCCGTCTAGAGCGCCGTCTCGCGCGGTACCGTGTGGAGGTGCACCACCCAAAGCGTCCTGCGTGAGCGGGTACCTGTTTGACCTGTTTATGAACAGAGCCGGCTCGGCAAGCCGGAAACGGTAGATGCTCTGCTTCACGTCACCGACCATGAACAGGTTGCCTGCATCCCCCGGCTCGGAGGACACGAGCTCGATGATCGCCTCCTGGACCGGAGAGATGTCCTGGCACTCGTCCACCAGCACCTCATCATAGTCGTCCCTTGTGGCCGCCCTGACATCCGGTGACTTCAGCGCCTGGTAGCACATCTGCTCAAGGTCGGAAAAGTCGACCAGACCGTGCGATCTCTTGTAAGACGAGAACTCCCTATCGAAGTCCAGCACGAGCAATATGATGGCTGCGATGTCTTCTTGAGTGGCGGCCAGCCCCTCGGCCAGAGCCCCGGCGGATTCTGGGCTCAGGGCCGCCCTGGCCCTGCGCCAAGCCTCCTTGGCGCTGTCTCTGAGATACTGGGCCTCCCCCTTCAGCGCCTCATCGCACTTGCGCGCTGGGCTGAGGCGCCCGAAGTCCTTTGCGACGGCGGACCGGAGCGCGTCCCAGGTTCCGGCGCCGCCGGCCTCGGCCACCAGCACAGTTGCGTCCTGCAGGGCTTGTGTCACGAGAGACAGGTCGCCGGAGATGCAGTCGACATACGCGCTGGGCCCTCCGGGTCTGAGGGCCGTCCTGAGGGCAGCGTCCAAAGAGGCTCTGGCCGCCTGGAGGTTCGCCAAGGCCGTCCTGCCGCTCTGCGCCATCCAGGCGACGGTGCGGTCTGCCCCAGCCTGTTTCAGCCAGGCATGCGGTTCTGGTTGTGAACGGGCGAAAGCGTATATCCGGTCCAGCGTGGCGGAAAGCCGCGCGGTGCTGCCGAGGTCTCCGAACCGGGAGAACAGGCGCCCGGCAGGATCGCTCGCGTCCCCTTCCCGGCCCTGCCGTCCCAGGAGCAGGCGCTCGAGGACTTCCCCCCGCGCCAGGGTCGCCTCTACCTCATCCATGACCCTGAACGCTGGATCCAGGTCAAGAACGTAAAAGTGACGCCTCAAGATGCGGGCGCAAAAGGAGTGGAGCGTGGAAATCGAGGCCCTGTTGAAGAGCAGCGCCTGGCGTTTGAAGCGTGCCTCGTCCGGGCCTCCGGCGATGCCCCGTGCGATCGCTTGCGCGATGCGCCTCTTCATCTCACGCGCGGCGGCTTCCGTGAAAGTGACCACCAGGAACCGGTCTATGTCCACGGGCTTTCCGCGGTCCTGCATCATCTGGATCACCCGCTCCACGAGCACCGCGGTCTTGCCCGAACCCGCGCCGGCGGATACCAGCATGTTCACGTTTCTCGTCTGGATGGCGCGAGCCTGGTCGGGCGTCCAGAGCACCTTGTCCACGCTCATCGCCGGCCACCCCGCTTTCCGGACGCCCGGCCGGCCACATGCATGTACCGGTACCGGTTCTCAGGCCTGGAAGAATCGAACTGGCAGAGGGCTCCGTACCTGCAGTAGCCGCATGGGGTGTCGAAGCCTCTTCGGAACGGGCTGATGCGGACGTCGCCGGACGCCACCATCTCGGCCCCACGCTTCGCGTGGTCCAGGAAGACCTCTGCCAGCCTGCAGATCTCCTCCGCGGGAATGACGGAGGAAGAGGCCTTTGGCTTCCCGCTACTGTCGAGCGTCACCGGCACGAGCACGGACTTGTTCTCGTCGAATGAATCCATCAGCATGACCGGAGTCGGGTCGGACGTGACCAGCCCCGACATCCGCCTTTGAGATAGTCTCTGTGTCCTGGCCTCAGCGGGTGGGAGAGGCGAGTCGACGCGGGTGAAGGAGCCCCTGAGGCCCATGTACAACATCGCGACAAGCCTTGCGTCCCCGGCAGGTAGGATCTGCGGGTTCCGGAGCACAGCCGCGGCATACCCGGCCAGCTGCAGGTCGATGCCGTCCAGGATTTCCGCCATGGTCAGGCGCTGGTGGCGGCTCTTGAAATCGATCACGCGGAAGAAGCTGTCTTCACCATCTGCGGCAGCATCCACCAGGTCGATTCGCCCGGTGACGCTTGCCACGAGCCCAGACTCAGTCGTTATGTCCTGCATCGCGAGCGCGCTGCCCGGGCCGAAGGGCACCTCGGCCGCCACAGGCCGGTATCTTCCCCTTCTCGAATGCTCGACCAGGGTCAGCGCGGCGTCCTCCAGCGCGCTCCTCATCGAGCCCATCTCCCGCAACGCCACAGGGTCTTCGACGATGCTATCCTCGGCCAGGTCGATCAACGCCCTGTCACAGGCGGTCTGCATGGCGCTCCTGACCTCTTCATCCGTGATGGTGTCCACGTCTCGCTCGCCCAGCCATACATCCTTGACAAACCTGGTCAGAGCGTAATGCATGAACAACCCGCCTCGCGGGGCGTCCAGCCCAGCAGTCCTCCGTTCCTCCAACTTCAGCATGTATTGAGCAAAGTGCTGGAAGGGGCACGCAAGGAGCGACTCAAGCCTGGATATGCTCAACTCGACCCGGCCGCCGACGAGGGTGCGGACAACTCTGCTGTCGAGCGGCTCCTCTGAGTTGCGTCTTGACGCCATGTCCAAAAACCGCACCGCTGACGTACGCCCGCCCCGCTCGACGCTGGGCTCCAGTACCATGTGCCCGACCCGCTCAACGCTTCGCCGCAACGCTGAGACCACTGCAAACGTTGAGGCCACTGTGGATGAGCCGGATTCCGCTGTGGATGAAGCCCTCGCCAGCTCTTGGAGGGCGCTCGGCATGGAATACACCCGGTCCAGGACTTCCTGTGCCTCACGGCCGCCGCTGGCGCAGGCCGGCGTCTTGTCGTTGCCAAATCGGCTGGCGGCCCCCGCTAAGCCCGAAGCGGCTGCCGTGGCGCCCGGTCGCACCTCTTCAAGCTCAGGGAAGATGGACTTGACCACGGTCACGGTCGACGACTCGGCCAGGTTCTTGCCGCCGTCGTCCAGGAGGGGACGGAACAGGTAGAGGCGTTCGGAGGCCCTGCTCAGGGCTAAGTAGCCAAGGAAGTCCTGCTCCACGATTCGATCGATGCCGCTCGGCCCGATCCCAATGCCGTTCCGCGACATCTCGTCCCGCTCTCTGTCCGCAAAGACAACGTCTTCCCTAACAGGCGCAGGGAATCCGCCGTCGTGAAGGCCGAGGATGAACGCCGCCCGCACGCGAGGATGCCTCGACCTGTCCATTGACCCGACGATGATCTGGTCGAGAGAAGGAGGCACCAGGCCGAGCGTCAGAGTCCTCAGACCCACCTCGAGGATCTGCCGCGCCTCGGCAGCAGGCAGGCGCTCGTCTCCGAGGTACTGAGCGGCCTGGCTGAGCACGGAGGTCACGCCTTCGTATACCTGCCTGTGGATGGACGCTTCTTCCGTGTCGCCGCGCTCCAATGACTCTTGTGCCCATCGTTCAAGCGTGCGCCCCACGTCAAGCACATCCAGGGCCTGCTGTACCGGTGCGACCATGTCCCGCAGCGACGCGGGCGATCCGCGGCCCAGCACTCTGTACACGGGCCCGAGGGCCCTGCGAGCGATGGACGCAGCGGCAGCGTCTCCCCAGTGCTCTGGCTCTGCCCACATGCTGCCCCGGACGCCTCGTGCCAGCGCGAAGTTCTCCAACCGGTCGGCATCGTCCCGGGAGCAAGGCAAGAGATCAGTCTTGAGCAGCCTCATCACGGAGTCCCCGGGCCAGTTGGCAGTGATGATTTCGCCGAGGGCCCGGACAAGTTCTATGAGCGGGTGATAAGTCACAGGACGCCTGGCATCGATGAACACTGGGATGCCCTGTTCGGCAAAGCAATGCTCTATGAGGTCTCTGTAGGACTCGAGGTCGTGCACCAGCACGGCCATGTCATTCCAGCGGTACCCGTGGTCTCGCGCCAGCGCCGTCATCTCGAGCGCCAGCTGCTCGACCTCCACGGTCCGGTTGGCACAGCCCAGGCATTTGATGTCCCTGACCGCGTCCCCGTACGCATCCTGCCTCTGCTTGCCGATTTCCTTCTCCAGGTGCGCGATCTCCGGCGACTCGAACCGTGGCATCCGGCGACCGCGTGGCAAGATGAGGGTGTCGCCGGTCGTGATTCCTGCCGCGACCGCCGCCTCCCGGAGCACACGGTACGTCCGTGCTGTCGGCGCGAACAGGCCCGGGTCGTCGAGCGACCGCAGGCACAGTGGGTCCATGGTGAGGGTCACGGTAACGGAATCCGCCATCCGGCACAGGGACATGAGTATCTGGACTTCCTGGGGCGTGAACCCGGTGAAACCATCTACAAAGACTCGCGCGCCACGGCAGAGCGAACAGCGGTCGATGCGCTCGGCCGCCAGGCTTAGAAACCTATCGGGGTCGGTGAAGGCATCCCGGAGGAAGGTTTCGTACTGGTGGAAAACGAGCGCCAGGTCGCCAAGCTTCCTTGACAGCAAGGCTCTCGTGCCCTCGGCCTGCGCCATCGCCTCGAGGCGAGACGGTTCGATATTATACATCACCATCTCCCGGACGGCGCTCGAAAGCGATTCGAGAAACCCCGGGCGCGACGCCACTCGGGAGAAAAGCCGGAGTTTCGGCCGGTTGCGCTCTATGATCGAGCGGAGCACCATTTTCCGGCCGACTTCATCCAGGGGCAGACCGGGCGGCGCGCCCGTCTCCGAAAACACACGCCACGCAAGGCGATGGAAGCTCAGCACGTGCGCCCCGCCCGCTGCTGATCCAGCCGGGCAGAACAGGGCCTTTTCCATCTGGAAGGTGGCCTGCTCAGGCACGAGAAGTATACGTGCCCCGGCTCCCGGGTCGGCGATCCGCTGCAGGCAGTGGTGCGTCTTACCGCTGCCCGCCCTGCCCACGATGAACGACAACTCCACTGTGCATCACCGCATCTTCAATTCCCCCGTGCCGGTGGGAGTTCCTCCAGCCTGCACACGTGCGGACAGAAGGCTGACGCCACAATGCACCCAGGACTGCCGGCGCGAAAAGGTTATCGCTGTCCAAGGGTAGAAAACTCCAGCGACACCGGACATCAGAACCGCTAGAAGGAGTGGTGCCAGATGATAGAAAAACCGGTTGCGGTCCTCGGCGGCGGCAATGGGGCCCAGACCATGGCGGCGGACCTGACTCTTGCCGGCCACGTTGTGCACCTGTACGAGACACCGAAGTTCGCGGCCAACCCAAGGTTCGCGCCAGTCCTCGATTCGAAAGTCGTTGAGCTGACCGGCATCGGCCGAACGGGTAAGGCCAGGATAGCCAGGGTCACAACGGACATGCGGGAAGCGCTTGAGGACGTCGAGTGGATAAACGTCGCAATCCCCGCCACTGGCCATGAAGTCTTCTTTGAGGAGCTCATCCCGCACCTGCGTGACGGGCAGACGGTCGTGGTCTGGGCGGGCGACTATGGCTCCCTGCGGCTTGCACACATGATGAAGGAAAAAGGCGTGACGAAGAAAGTCACGATAGCGGAAGGAAATACTCTGCCATACGGCACGCGCCTGGAAGGCGCGGGGCGGGCCAACCTGCTGCTGCTGGCTCCCCGCGTCCTGCTTGCAGCTCTTCCCGGCACCCGTTCCGCAGAGCTCGTGGAGAAGCTCAAGCCTGTCTACCCGTGCCTCGAGCCTTGCGAAAACGTGCTCGTGGCAGGCTTCTGCAATCCAAACCCCATCGTGCACCCGCCCGGCTCGCTGTTGAACGTGGGCCGCATCCAGTACTCCGGGGGTGAGTTCTGGATGTACCGCGAGGGAATCACAGAGGCTGTCGCGAGGGTCATCCGTTCGGTGTTCGATGAGGTTGAGGCAGTCGCCAAAGGGCTCGGCATGAGCGTCCTGCAGTATGAAGACAGGGACTTCAAGACCACCGCGACGATCATGGGCGTCGCCTTCCAGGGGCCGTTTGACACCATCGGCGTGATAGCGTCGATCGCCGGCCCTCACACCATACAGGACCGGTATATAACGGAAGACCTGCCCTTCGGCCTGGTGCCCGTGTCCCAGCTTGGCGACAAGCTCGGGATAGACACGCCCCTGATTGACGGCATAGTGAGCATAGGGTCTGTTGTCTGCCGCGAGAACTACTGGAAAACAGGCAGGACGCTCAAGAGGCTGGGGCTCGACGCGCTGTCGCCCTGCGAGATAGCACGGTACGTCAATGGCAGGTGACGCTGGCAGGTAGGATCAAGGCGGGATGAGGCCCCGTGGGAGGCTTCATCCCGCCCGAGTATTGGCGTCGGCTGGCTTCTCAGCCCGCGGACTTCCTTCTCAGCACCCGGCCCGTGAAGGCCGGCCGGTACTGGCCTTTCTCCAGGACTGTTGTGCCGTTGACCAGAACGTATTCGATGCCCGCGGGATGTGTCGCCGGAGCCTCTGCTGTCGCCCTATCCACGATTGTGGCAGGGTCAAAGACCAGGAGGTCCGCCCAGAAGCCTTCCTTGACCCATCCCCGGTCCCCAATCCCGAACTTGCCTGCGGGGAGCGATGTGACCTTCCTCACCATCTCCGCCAGGCTGACCAGCCCGACATCGCGTGCGTAGTGTCCGAGCACGCGCGGGAAGGTGCCATAGTGCCTTGGGTGGATCGCCACGTCCTCGCCCATATCCCTGTCAAGCGCAAACGCATCGGTCCCGATCATGGTCGCCGGGTGCCTGATGACCGTCTGCACGTCCGTCTCACTCATCCGGCCCGCAGCCTTCACCGCTAGCTTCGTCTCGAAAAGGAGGTCGCACACCGCGTCGACGACGTCGCCAGAACCCGCGACGTCCTGTAAGGTCTTCCATTCCAGGTCCCGCCTCAGCGGGCAGCTCACCACGAGGTAGTTGGATGCGAAACCTGCTCCTCCGAACGTCCCCGTCCTCTTTGCGAGCTCGGCTTTGACCTGGTCCCGGAACGACCGGTCGGGCAGTTTCGAGAGGAGATCCTGCTTGCCCACCCGCACGAGTCTATCAGGGAGCACCCGCCAGAGGAAACTGATCTGGGCGAAGTCGTAGGGGTAGACGTCGCAGTTGATGTCCACTCCCTGGCACCTGGCCTCCTCGATCATCTGCAGCGTACGGTTGACCTTGCCGAAGTTCGCGGCGCCTATGGACTTATGATGCGATACCTCCACCGGAAGCCCAGCCTCCCGGCCGGTCCGTATCGCCTCTTCCACAGCAGCGAACTCCTCGTTTCCCTCATCCTTGATGTGCGTGGTGTAGATGCCGCCGTACTCGGCCGCGACCTTGGCCAGCTGGATGACCTCTTCTGTGTCGCCAAAGCACCCTGGTTCGTACGAGCGGCCCGTTGATAGTCCCCTGGCGCCATCCTCCATGGACTCCCTGAGGATAGCCTTCATCGCCTCAATCTCGCCCTTGGACGCGGGCCGTTTGTCGCGGCCCATGATGTGCGCCCGTATCAGGCTCTGCCCGACTATGGGGACAAGGTTCGTCCCAATGCCCTTCTTCTCAAGCGCGGAGAGGTACTCGCCAAAGGTCCGCCATTCCCAGCTCATCGCCTTGAAGTCCTGTTCAGAGGCGAGCGCGTCGATCAGGCCCTTGAGGACGCTGTCGATTGTCTCCTGCTTGCACGGCGCCATGCTCCAGCCGCAGCTGCCTGCCACTTCAGTGGTTATGCCCTGCCTGATGGAGCTTTCCGCCCTGTTGTGGACGGGGAGCGTGAGGTCCGAGTGCGAATGCGCGTCGATGGCGCCGGGCATGACCGCGA
>JAUYEF010000179.1 GCA_030691635.1 Bacillota bacterium | reverse complement strand
GGAGGGTCAGGGTCGACGATACCGGTGGGCCCGTACGCCGGGTTTGTGAGCAGCCGCACATGCCTCAGGCCGCGCCCGTCCTTCATCCAGGTGACTTCGTCATCTAATCCGGGCCAGCAGTGCACGTGCCTCTTGATTCATTCCTTGCGTTTGAGGACTCCGACCTTATCCTGTCCATACCGGTTAGCCCAGATGCCAACCCACAACTGGCAGCGGAGAGGCGGGAACTGCGCACGCTGCTGCTGGAAGCCATCGGAAGACTCTCAAGGAGAGAAAACACGATCATCCGGTTGCGATACGGTAACGGCATTGGCATCACAAACATAGCAGGCCTGTTGGGGGTGTCTCGGGCCAGGGTTCACCAGATACACAACAGCGCAATCCAGAAGCTACGCAGTTGGTTCAATGAGCACCACGTAGACGCATGAGGTCAGGGTCACGAGAAGGCTTGCCCAAAACGGGGCAAATCACAGAGAAGGCGGCGTGCATAAGGCCAACGCCACCTTTCACCTGTCCTCCTCGTACTGTCGACTACCGATACCTGTCCCTCACTTTCGACCCTCTTGCAGACGAGCACCATAGGCAGTTCAACATTTCTTTCTGTGGAAGTCCACCGCGAACAGCTCACTTGGGTGCCCTCGTGACCTCGGCTGAACTCCTACCTTCGTCGTCAGAGTGTTCACCTAAGAGATAGTCAGTGGAGCCAGAGCGTACAGTGGTAACATCTGTGCACTCCGGCTCCACCGCCCAGGGTAATCCCTCAAGAACACCAGTGTTTTCTCAGACACTTCTTCTTTACTCGCAAGTCTTCTCGCATTCTTCCATGTGTTTAATTCGGTTCTCGATTTCTTTCTCTCTTGCTTGAAGCACGAGAAGCGCTGCCTTGAGGCGAGCCAGCTGCATCTCTTTGGACTCCTCATGCCTCGGATGGCAGCATTCGCTCTGGTGGCCGTGGAAATGGCCTCCAGGTTGATGACAACCGAAATTGTCGTTCACTCAAATCACCTCCTACACACTCGACTTGTCAAGACTCTCAGCGCCAACAACGGGCTCTGCTACGGCGAGAAGATTGTCGATGTTGTCTCTCTGACTCTGCAGGTTAGAAACCCAGGCCCGGAAATAGCCTTCTCCTTCAGCGGTCAGCGTGTAAACCTTCCTAGCGGGGCCGCCGCTGCCTGGTTCGAGTCTGGATTCCACTATCCCCTCGTCCTCTAGCCGGCGAAGATGGCGATACACGACTCCCGGGTCTGGCACGGGCTTGAGGAAAGGCATGCTGTTCAGCTCTTCCATTAGTTCATAACCGTGAATGGGGCGCTTTCGAAGGACCAGTAGCATACACGGGATGACAAAGGCCTCAATCCGCGGGCCATGCTCGCGGCATGTACAATTATCTCCGTGGTGCTGCCAGCCGGTATCGCACATTGTCCATGGGGCTCCTTTGGTAGCGTTTGTATGACACTACTGACATCATATCATTAATGAGGCACGAAATCACGACGTTTTATCTTGCGATGAGCCTCGCAAGAAAGACTGACGTACTCTGCTCACCGAGGAGACACCTGAATGCGACATGCCACGACCGATGAAGTACGTGTGAAGCCCATCGTGTAACGCAGCCTTCTCCCATCCATGCGCCCCATGTAGATGAGGCCAGCCGGGCTGGCATGACCCAGGACACACCCAACCAGCGTGATGAGGTTCGAGATACCTTCCCTCAGTTTCGACCCCCTTGCAGACGAGCACCATAGGCAATTCACCATTCCTCTCTGTGGAAGTCCACGGTGAACAGCTCATGTAGCGGCACGAGTACCCCCTAACAGTGGTCGTGGCGTTCGACAGCCTGCGAGGTACGTCGTTCTCTTGAGCGGGCCCTTGACAGGCACCTTATGGGACTTGTCATCCAGTCCCGCTGAAGCCGCGAAGCGAAGCGAGCGGCGGAGCGATGCCTACTCAGGATGCCTCGTACACGAGCCAGGAGGACGCTGATGAACCGTTTCGGCGCGCCCACGACCCAAACCATGGGGCTCGACTGGCACATTGGCGGTAGTTGTAGTGGAAGAGGGAAACTCCGCTCTAGATGTGGAAGAGCACTGTAACCTGACCACTGAAGAGGGGGTCTCACTATGACTTTAGCGCGACCACTCACCCAGGACCAGGTTGTTGCTGCTGCAAGCCTGTACCGGCATCTCGGTTGGTGGCATCTCACCGATGGGGCAATCAGGAGCCTTAGGCGCGCAATGCCTGGCTTTCAGCCTCAAGCACTGCTCCTCAAGGTCGTTGCGGTCAACGCGCTATACTACACGAACGTGATGGCAGTAACCCGTATGACGGAGCACATTTCAGATATTCTCAAACGAACCAGGCCCGACGACTTCACCGTGGAGACTGTCGAGAAGGTAGCTTGCCTGCCGCTAATTCCAGGCCAGAAGCACCAACGGCGGTTCATCAGCTTTGCTTCCAAGTTCGCGCACTTCTTCATCGACGATGAGCGGTTTCCTATATACGACTATTACGGCGTGAAGATGGTTGCGCATCACCTAGGCAAGCCGAACACAGGGGTCGACCTGGAGCATCCATACGCCGCGTACGTAGATAACCTGAACAGGCTCATGCGTGAGTCGGGCGTTGAGGCATCGCTGAGGCAACTCGATTGCTACCTGTGGATAGTCGGTCAGTATGCCGAGTGGCGCAGGAGAAAAGAAGCACCGGTCAATACGGAGCTGCGAAGGGTGTTTGAGAAAGGCACGGAACAGGAGTGGGAACTGCTGAAGCGCGTCGTGGGGCAGGATGCCTAGAAGCTGTGCAGTCTCGGCTTATGACGCGAACCACAACCGTGAGGCAAAACACAGAGAAGGCGGCGCGCATAAGGCCAACGCCGCCTTCATCGCTGGTCGCTGCACTACTAACCACCGGTGCTGTCGCTGTCTATACGCTCCACCGGTTCACGCAATAATGGTTTCTTTGCCGCCTAGTGCGGGGGGTCTGGGTCTACCAACTCTGTCGGCTTCGATGGCGGGTCGGGGTCAATAACGCCAATCGGTGCATATGCCGGGTCCGTGAGCAGCCGGACATGTCTCAGGCCGCGCCCGTCCTTCATCCAGGTGACATCGTCATCTATCCGGCTGACGCCCCAGCCGAACCGCTGCCACGCCACCTCATCGTCAACCATCTGATTGCCAAGGGAGTCGGTCTTGGACCAGGTCGACTCCTCGTCAGTCTCCACGACGGATGAGAAATCGAGCAGTATGCTCTTTGTTTCTGGCACCCATGTCACCGTGCCTCCACAAACCTAGCACACAAACCTGACAGGCAGGTATATTCGAGAGTCGCTGATGAATGGTGTCACCTTCGGGTTGCTGGGGTCTATGTATATGGTGCTGCCGTTTATGCGAGCGATGCCACCGTCAATCCAGAGCTCGATGGTCTTCAGTCCAAGCGTTATGGTGACCTTTCGTCTCGCGCCGTTCCAGCCTACCTTCGCGCCCAGTGGCTCAACGACGAAACGCACAGGCATAAGTGTACGGCTCTCCACGATTACCGGTGGCACGTCCATGCTTCGATTGCCGCCATCCACCTGGTAACTGGTGTTGCCTATCTGGAAAACCGTATAGGTCAGAGCACGGCGCTCCAGGGTCAAAACCTGGGGCGCTTCTTGTTTTGTTATGCACCTGGCCACAAGGAGGCGTCGAGTGTGAGGAAACTGCACAGGGCCAAGCAGGTGCTGGCCCTGCTGGAGCAATTGCGAGTCGAACTGGAGCAGCTTGTCGCGGAGAAGGGCCTCGACCATCCCGAGGTGCTGGC
>JAUYEF010000119.1 GCA_030691635.1 Bacillota bacterium | reverse complement strand
ACTCGGCAACACCACCGCCGCCACCGGCAAGGGTTTCGCCATAGGGTCCGCGGCGCTCACTGCCCTGGCGCTGATCGCCGCGTACAGGGAGCAGGTCCTGCTGATCGCCGAACGCACCGGCCGGGTGATTTCTCTAGAGTTCAGCCTGTTCAACCCCAAGGTCCTGACCGGGCTTCTGATGGGAGGCATGCTTCCGTACGTTTTCTGCGCTCTCACCATGAGCGCGGTCGGCAGGACCGCCCAGCAGATAGTCGTGGAGGTGCGGAGGCAGTTCCGCGAGATAGCCGGTCTCATGGAAGGCACTGCCCAGGCGGACTATGCCACCTGTGTGGATATCTGCACTCGTTCCGCCCAGAGGGAAATGGTGCTGCCGAGCCTCTTGGCTATCGCCGTCCCCGTGTCGATCGGGCTGATTACCGGGGTGGAGGGTGTGGTCGGGCTGCTCGCGGGCGCGACCGTTTCAGGCTTCGTGCTCGCGATCTTTATGGCTAACGCGGGCGGTTCGTGGGATAATGCGAAGAAGTACACGGAAGCCGGGGCTTACGGTGGTAAGGGATCTTCGGCCCACAAGGCGGCCGTCGTGGGGGACACCGTCGGCGATCCGTTCAAGGACACCGCCGGACCGTCGCTAAACATATTGATCAAACTTGTCTCCATGGTGTCGGTGGTATTCGCTTCGTTCATCATAGCTCATTCGCTCGGGCTGTAGGCGGTCGCCGCCGGACGGCCATGGCCCGTCGCCCGATGACTGGGACATCTTCGTAAGAGGGTCGGGCAGTGGAAGTCTCAGAAAGAAGCAGAGAGCCGTTCTACATGCACGGTGGGAAGACAGGCAGACTGTTGCTCCACGGAATAGCAGGCTCCCCTGCGGAAATGGAGCCTTTCGGCAAGAGCCTCGCTGCGGCCGGGCTCACGGTATGGTGCCCGGTTCTGGCCGGGCACAGGGACCCAGCGCACATGTGCGGCGCAGGCTGGGAGGAATGGCTGGGGACCGCGCGGGCGGCGCTGGGTGTGCTCATGCGTGAGGCGCCCGAAGTCTTCCTCGTGGGCTTCTCCCTCGGAGGGCTCATCGCTTTCGACCTCGCTGTGAGTGAGAGGGTCGCCGGAGTGGTTTCTGTGAATTCGCCGCTGAAACTCTCGTCTACGCAGGTCCTGCGGGCGCACCTGGTGAAGGTGAGCGGCGATGGGCCGCGGGGCGACCTCGAGCTCGCGAGCAGAGTGCCGATGTCGTGCCTTTCAAGCCTCTATGACTATGCGGCCCGCGTGGCCGGACTCTTGCCCCAGGTCAGCGCGCCCGTGCTCATTCTCCAGGCCAGGCAGGACGAGGCAGTCGACCCCAAAGATGCACGGGCGATTTACGATAGCCTCGGTTCCAAGCACAAGAGCCTAGCATGGGTGGATGACGCAGGCCACCTGGCTGTCCTGGGAGCGCAGAGAGGTGTTGTGTTCAAGGCTGCCAGAGACTTCATCGAACAGGCCAGTAAGCACCACCGAGGGGATGGAACAGCATGATGAGCAGGGCCGAAATCGTAGCCGAGGTCTACAAGCATCTGGAAAACAAGAATCTGAGAAAGCACACCCTTGCGGTCGAAGCCGTTATGCGGAAGCTCGCGGGGTATTTCGGGCAAGACGCGGACCGCTGGGGCACAGCGGGGCTCCTGCATGACGTGGACTACGAGCAGACCAAAGATGATTGGACCAGGCACAGCCAGCTTAGCGCGGACATGGTCGAAGGACTGGGCTTCGACAAGGAGATAGTGGAGGCCGTCAGGACGCACAACGAGATGCACCATCTGCCGAGGGAGACAATGATGGCCAAGTCGCTGTATTGCGCGGATCCCTTGACCGGGCTCGTTGTGGCTGCAGCGCTGGTGTCGCCGGAGAAGAAGCTCTCGGCGATAGACGGGGATTTCGTGATGAAGCGCTTCGGCGAAAAGGCGTTCGCCCGAGGAGCCAACCGTGACACGATTCGTGCCTGCTCGGAAATCGGGATGGAACTCAAGGACTTCATAGACCTTGGCGTCAAGGCGATGCAGGGCATCTCGAAGGAACTGGGGCTTTGACCATACCGACCAGACAGCAGGTGCTGGACGTTTTCTCGTCCAGCGGGCAGCGGCCATTGTTGCCGCAGGAGCTGGCCGCCAAACTGCAGGTCGGGCCGGGGGAATCGACACGATTCTTCCGGCTCTTGCGTTCGCTGAAGAAGGAAGGGCTGATTGTCACCGTGGCCGGCGGGCGTCTGACATCGGCCGCTCACTCGGGCATACTCCTCGGGCGCATCTCCATGTCATACCGTGGGTACGGTCTGGTCCAGGCCGGCGTCCCAGACGACGCCGTGGCCAAGGACCAGGCATCCCTGTCGCCTTCCGCAGGTACGCAGCGATACTATGTCGCTCCCGACTCGTTGGGTGGGGCTCTCCACCTCGATATGGTGCTGATCAGGCCCGAGAAGAATGGTGCTGATGGCAGCCGGGCGCGGGTGGTGAAGGTGCTCGAGCGAGGCTTCACCTCTGTCACGGGTATCTACCACCAGATGAGCGGTTACGGCGAAGTCGTCCCCGACGAAGGGCGGCTCGGCTTTCGCCTGTTCGTCTCGCCCGGCGACGCAGGTCTCGCAGAGGAAGGCAACCGGGTGGTCGTGCGGATAACCAGGTATCCAGAACCAGGCAGGGACGCTCGCGGACAAGTCAGCGAGGTGGTCGGCCGTGCCGGCGACACGCTCTCTGACAACAAGGCCATCGCCATACGGTTCGGGTTCCCGCTCACATTCTCCGCCGCGGCGGCGAAAGAGGCGTCTGGCCTGACGGAAGCCCCCGCAACCGCCGCGGGCAGGCTCGACCTCAGGGGCCGGCTCATCTTCACCATCGACGGCGCGGACGCCAAGGACTTCGACGACGCTGTCTCGCTGGAGGCAACGACGCAGGGCTGGCGCCTCGGAGTCCACATATCCGATGTGTCGAGCTACGTGCGTCCGGGCAGCAGCCTGGACAAGGACGCGTACACCCGAGCCACAAGCGTCTACCTCACGGGCCTGACGCTTCCCATGCTTCCTCAGGCGCTTTCCAACGGCGCGTGCAGCCTGATGCCGGATGAGGAGCGCCTCGTCATCAGCGCCTTCATCAACCTCGACTCCACCGGCAGGCCCGTGGGAACAGACCTCCGGCGTGGCATCATCAGATCACATGCCAGGTTGACCTATGAGTCGGTAAACGAGTTCTTCGCGACTCGCGATGTGCCAGGATCCTGGCCGGAGGGCCTGTCCGGGACGCTCAACGAGATGCGCGTGCTCGCGCTCTTGCTCAGGGAGCGGCGGACGGAGCGCGGGGCTCTCGACTTCGACTTCCCTGAGGTGAGGATGAGCCTCGACGCGAACAACCACCCTCTGGACATCTTCGAGTACCGCCGCGGCGACGCTGAGAAGCTGATAGAGGAATTCATGATAGCCTGCAACGAGGCTGTCGCTTCGTACCTGTTCCATCTCGGGCTGCCATGTATGTTCCGTGTGCATGAGCGGCCGGACAAGAAAGACCTGGACGATCTGAACGAGACTCTCGCGCCCATGGGGTACAGAGTAAGGGGAACCAACAACCCGCACCCGAAGGCAGTGCAAGCAGTACTGGAGCAGGTGAAGGGTAGACCTGAAGAGGCGATCGTGGCTCAAGCTGTGCTGCGGGCGCTCAAGAAAGCCCGCTATTCGGCCAAATGGCTGGGCCACTTCGGGCTATCGTCACCGCTGTACTGCCATTTCACGTCCCCTATCAGGCGGTATCCCGACCTGATGGTCCACCGGATCGTTGGCGCGCTGGTCGACAGCGCGTGGAAGGGCGACGACCAGCTACAGGTCGCGTCGCTCTTGAGGGAGTCCGAAGAACACTGCTCGGAAAGGGAACAGGCTTCGGAATCAGCGGAGCGCGAATCGCTGGAGAACATGAAGTACCAGTATGCGCTATCGAAGGTAGGGGACATATTCACGGGTGTCGTCACACAGGTGGTGCCTTTCGGCCTGTTTGTGGAGATGCCGGGGGGGATCACCGGGCTCGTCCACGTCTCGGCCCTGGGGCCTGAGAGGTACGAGTTCGATGAGGTCAAAAAGGCGCTCGTGGGTAGCAGGAGCCGCGCACGGTTCAAGGCCAGCGATAAGCTCGCGGTCCAGGTGCTCAGGGTGGACGCTGTGGCGAGGCACATCGAACTGCGGATCATATATGAGAGTCCCGTCAACCTTGAACACGGCCCCGCAAGCCGTGAACGCGGGGCGGGGTAACGCCCGCAGAGGCTGCCGCCCCCGCCCCGAGATATCCGGCAGGCAAATGCCTGGCTAGTTCGTTGGCGCCACAGGCACTTTCATGACTTGATTGCTGTAAAGCATGTGACCTGTCGCCACATAGTAGGACGCACCCGCGGGCACCTCATAGACGATAATGCCGAATGATACCTCTCCGGGCTTCAGGTTGCGTGGGATCATCCTCGCCGGGTTGCTCATGGTCACCGGGATGAAGGTATACTTCTGGTCACCGACCATCAGAGGGAAGAGCTCAGGCGACAGCCACGCCTCGGTCTGCGAGAAGTTCTTGATCAGCAGCCCAACCTCCAGGAATACCATGCCTTGCCCCGGTAACTGACCATATATGTCCTGCTTCGTGACCGCCGTTGCCACCATTATGCCGATATTGGCGTCTGACACGTGGAAGCCTTCTCTAAGGCCCTGGGCCGATCCCTTCGACCTTATGATGGCGGTGTATGAGGCCTGGTCCCAGTCGGCCGTCGCGCCGAGAGCCTCCGACACGAACCTCAGGGGGACCATGGTCCTGCCGTCCAGGTTGATCGCGGGAACGTCGCCCTTGACTTCACGCCCGTCCACCTTGACCTTCACTATGTTGAAGCCCTTGTAAGTCCCGTAAATGCCTGCCGCGAACACCGTGCCCGCAGCGACCAGGATCACCGCGGCGACGAGGACGATCGCCGCCCTGCGCAGTCTGATGCCCACACTAACTCCACCTTTCTTGATGGAACGGGTCCAGCCAATAGGTTAAACTTGGATAGCGAGCGACGTTTTACCTGCCGGCCGGGTTGGTCCCGATATGGTAACTCCTGGCAAGCGGCGAACGGCGGGCTCGGCGCCGCCGCATCTTGGCCATGGCATCTGCGGCGTCGAGCACATCCCCGACTACGTCATCCGCCTCGTCTTGAGGAAGTTGAGATGCCACGAGAAGGCCCGGGCCAGGTCCACCGGGATGTGGCCTCCGTACTTCCGGGCCTCCGACCAGTATGCCTCCATCGCGTCCCGGAACGATGGGTGGACGCAGTTCTCGATGATGGTCCGCGCTCTCTGGACCGGCCCCAGACCTCTGAGATCGGCGAGCCCCTGGTCGGTGACCAGCACATCCACATCGTGCTCTGTGTGGTCGACGTGAGAGACCAGCGGCACGATGGGCGAGATCGCGCCACCGCCCTTGATGGACGAGGTCGAGAAGATGGACAGGTAGGCGCTCCGCGCGAAGTCGCCGGATCCGCCGATGCCGTTCATCAGGCGGAAGCCGGTGATGTGGGACGAATTCACATTGCCGTATATGTCCGCCTCCACCGCGGTGTTTATCGCGATGATTCCCATGCGGCTTATGACTTCAGGGCAGTTGCTTATCTCCTGCGGCCGGAGGATGATCGTCTGCCTGTATTTCCGGATCCCGGAGATGAACGCGTCGAGGCGCTGCGGGCTGAGACTGAGCGCAGTCCCGGAGGCGACCCTGAACTTGCCCGCGTCGATGAGGTCTATCGCCCCGTCCTGTATCACCTCGGAATAGAAGCTCAGGCCCGAGAAGGAGCTCTCCAGGAAGCCCTTCAGCACGGAGTTGGCGACGCTGCCGACTCCTGACTGCAGAGGGAGCAAGTTCCGCGGCAGACGGCCTTTCCTTGTCTCGTGCGAGAAGAACTCGATGAGGTGGCGCGAGATCGCCTCAGACGCCTCGTCCGCCTCGGCGAGACTCCTCGGAGAATCCCTCTTGTCCGCGAGCACGACCGCGGCGACTTTGTCAAAAGGCACCTCCATGTGCGGCGCGCCTATCCGGTCGGATGGGTCGCTGATGAGCACCGGCTGCCTGTGCGGAGGGTCGCCGGGAATGAAGATGTCGTGCATGCCCTCCAGGTCGGCCGGCTGGGCTTCGTTCACCTCGACTATCACCCTGCGCGCGGCCCGTAACGCGCTGGGCGCGTTGCCCACGGAGGTCGAAGGCACCAGGTGGCCTTCTTCCGTGACCGCCACTGCCTCCACCACCGCGATGTCCACAGGCCCGTAGAAGCCGCGCCTAACATGGCCGTCCATTTCGCCCAGGTGTGGGTCGAAGAAGTCTGTCGCTCCGGAGTTGATCTTCCTGCGCAACTCGTCGTTTGTCTGGTACGGCGTGCGTTTCACTATGGCGCCGGCACTACTGAGATCTCCATCGATCTCTTCACCGACAGAGGCGCCCGTTATGATGAAAAGCCTGCACCTCTCCCCGGTCTCTCTGATTCGCCGCGCCAGAGCGACAGGGACTGCTTTCGGGTATCCTGATGGCGTGAAGCCCGACATGGCCAGAGTCATACCGTCTTTGATGATTCCTGCTGCGTCTTCGGCGCTCATAACTTTGCGCCGGAACGAGGCGTTCCTGATCCGTGTTGACATTAGCACCGCACCGTCCTGCTACGATTGTTTGTGGCACCCGGCAGGCGGTCTGAGCCTTGCCGGGCTTGACTTCTCATTCGGCGGAGGCATCACAAAATCCCCTGTCGAACGGGATATGGGCCCTATCGGTGGATTTGAGCAGTTGGCTGGGAAAGGGGGACGGCCAAACTAAAGGCGGCGCGTCGGATCAGGCGCTCGTGCTCCAGACCAGGCTCGCCAATCTGTCCGCGGAGCTGGCGGCCAGGCCAGAGGACGATAGTCTGGCGCAGGAGTTCATCCGCACCAGCAGAGAGCTGCAGGCGTTGAGGGCAAGGAACTCCCGGTAGCCGCCGGGCGGCGCCTGTTCAGTGCTGACGATTGTGACGCAAAGGCATATGGACCCGCCTTCGCTGGTTTACCCCGCGGGGTGCTAAGGGTATAATCGAAGCAGACAGCAGAAAACAGACTTCGGACCACTAGGGGAGCCTTCAATGAAGGCTGAGACAAGGATGGCCCTTGACCCTTGAACCTGATCTGGTTAGTACCAGCGTAGGGAAGTGGTGTGAAAGCCAGACCGCTTCCTTGCATGATTTCGGGAAGCGGTTTTTATTTGCCTGCACCGGAAGGCCGGGAGGGCAAGGGCGCTTGCTTAGGGGCAGGGCGACTCAAGAGGGGGCCAGGAAACCGGTGATTCCACGAGCGTTGACCATTGCGGGTTCTGACAGCGGAGGTGGTGCGGGCATCCAGATCGACCTTAAGGTCTTCACTCTCCTGGGCGTCTGGGGGATGAGCGCAGTCACGGCGATTACGGCCCAGAACACTCTGGGCGTGTTTGGGATTCATAACCTGCCGGCTAGTGCGATCGCTGAGCAAATCGACGCTGTTGTGACCGACATCGGGGTCGATGCGGTCAAGACCGGAATGCTGTCAATCCCGGAGCACGTCAGGGTGGTCGTGCGCAAGGTCACTGAATACAGGCTCGGCAACCTTGTCGTGGACCCGGTGATGGTCGCAAAGGGCGGCGCCCGGTTGATCGGTGACGATGCGCGAGCCGTGCTCCGCGACGAGCTGCTCCCCCTGGCGACCGTTGTAACCCCGAACATTCCCGAAGCGGAGGTGCTGACCGGCATGCGGATTGCCGGCCTGGACGACATGAGGGAGGCCGCCCGCAAGATAGTGGCGCTCGGGGCTCACGCCGTGCTGGTCAAAGGCGGCCACATGGTCGTGCCGGCCGCCTCCGGCGATGGTGAGCAGGTGGTGGACATCTTCTACGACGGCCATGAGTGCATCGAATTCTCCGGCCCGAAGTTTTACACCAAGAACACGCACGGCACCGGGTGCAGCCTTTCGGCCGCGATTGCCGCCGAACTGGCGAAAGGGAGGGCGCTGCTTGACGCCGTGCGCACCGGAAGGAAGTACATCGAGGCTGCCATTGCCGGGTCGCTTTCGCTCGGGGGCGGCCACGGGCCGACCAATCCCTGGTCCGGGGCGCGGGAGGCCGGTAGCAGGGGGCGGTGCTGGGCATGAGCACCGTGCGCAGTCCCGGGAGCATCCTTGAGGACGTGCGGCGGAAGCGCCCGCTGGTGCACCAGATAACGAACTTTGTGGTGATGAACCTCACCGCGAACGCCGTCATTGCAGCGGGGGGCTTGCCCGTGATGGCCATAGCGCCGGAAGAGGCCCAGGTAATCGCACGGGCTGCCGACGCTCTCGTGCTGAACATGGGTACGCCGCAGCGATACACCCAGGACGCGATGGTCCTGGCCGGAGAGGCCGCGAACCAGAAGGGCATCCCGGTCGTGTTCGATCCCGTCGGCGCGGGGCTCAGCCCTTTCCGCGACAATCTCTTCACGTTAGTCTCTGGCGCCGTGAGATTAACGGTGATCCGCGGCAACCTCGCTGAGGTGTCCTGCCTGGCCGGACTCAGGACCAGGATGCGCGGCGTGACGGCGATCGGAGACGCGGGCTCGGGCGCCGGTATAGCGCGCGTCGCCGCCGCCCAACTCGCCGCGACCGTCGCCGTCACCGGCAAGGTGGACCACGCCAGCGATGGCGTCCGCCTGGCATCTTGCGAGAACGGGCACGAGATGATGGCGCTGGTGAGCGGCAGCGGCTGTGTTGTGTCGGCTCTCGTCGGCCTGTTCTGCGCGGTCGAGCCAGACAGCCTGGTAGCGGCCGCCAGCGCGCTGGCATACGCCGGCGTTGCCGGAGAACGAGCCGCGAGGGTGGCCGCCGGTCCCGCGTCCTTCCAGGTGAACTGGCTTGATGAACTCTGGCGCATGAAACCAAGCGAACTCGATAAGTTCGCACGCATCAGGTGGGAGACTGAGTGACGATGGCTGACAAAAGGGGCGAACGGCTGCTCCGGGCTCTGAGGGTCTACGTGATAACGGACTCTGAGCACTCGCTCGGGCGGGGCACAGAGGAAGTCGTGAGGTGCGCCCTCGCCGGTGGCATAGGGGCCATCCAATTGAGGGAGAAGCGCCTGTCGGACAGACGGCTGCTCGAGACCGCCCTCAGCCTTCGTGCGATGACGCGCGATGCGGGAGCGCTGCTGATCATCAACGACAGGGTGGATATCGCGCTGGCTGCTGGGGCAGACGGTGTTCATGTGGGCCAGGACGACCTGCCGGCAGACGCGGCGCGTCGCCTGCTAGGGGCGGACCGCATTCTTGGGGTGACCGTCGAAACGCCGGCGGAGGCGAAGGCTGCGGAGATGGCTGGGGCGGACTATGTCGGCACGGGCCCGGTGTATTCCACCTCCACCAAGCCAGACGCAGGCCAGCCGTACGGCCCTGTGCTGGTGCAGCGCATCAAGGCATCGACGACCTTGCCTGTGGTGGCCATCGGCGGGATTGACCAGCATAACGCGGAAGAGGTCGCCAGGGCCGGCGCCGACGGGCTGGCGGTGGTGAGCGCTGTCGTGGGCAGGCAGGACATCGAGCAGTCGGTGCGCCTGTTGCTTGAGGCTTTCGAGAGGGGTGTTTCAAGGGTATGAAAGTCCGGAATCTGGTTTTCATGGGGATACTGGTCGCCATCGGGACGCTATCGGCGCATATTGCGGCCATACCCGTCGCCGGGTCGAAGGTATTCCCCGTGCAGCACGCGATCAATGTGGTCGCCGGTGTGTTTCTAGGGCCGGGCCAGGCTGTGCTGGTTGCCTTCGGCACAGGCCTGTTGCGCAACATGCTGGGCACGGGCACGCCACTGGCTTTTCCCGGCGGCATGATCGGCGCTTTCTTCGCGGGCCTATTCCACCAAATGACCGGGAAGGCGTGGATGGCGTCCGCCGGTGAGCTTCTCGGCACGGGGCTGATCGGAGCGCTTGTCTCCTACCCGATAGCGCAGTTCATCCTGGGCAAACCCGCCGCTGCGTTGACCTACGTCGTGCCGTTCAGCATGTCGAGCGCCGTCGGAGCGCTGCTCGGCCTCGGGTTGGTCGTCACATTGCGCAACACCGAGGTCGCACGAGCATTCCTGCGGCAGACACGGCCCGTGCATATCGACCTTGAGCACAAGGAGTGACCAGGTGTGTTGACACAAAGACAGGCCGCAATCGCCGGCGACATCACGCAGGAAATGCGCCGAGTCGCCGGACGGGAAGGACGCGATGTAAGCTTTATAGTGGAAGGTCTTGCAGGCGGGACGATCTGCATACCCTCAAACCCCAACCACTCGTCGCTCGACCCGGGTGGCATCGGGGCGGGCCTCAGGACGAAGGTGAACGCGAACATCGGGACCTCAGGCCACTACCCTGACATAGGCCGGGAACTCGACAAACTCCGCGTCGCCATCGACGCAGGCGCAGACGCGGTCATGGACCTGTCGACCGGCTCGTCCCAGGGCATTGACGCCGCTCGCAAGGCGATAATCTCCTCGTCTCCTCTTCCGGTGGGCACTGTCCCCATCTACCAGGTTGGGGTTATCGCCCAGGAAAGGACCGGGGCCATTGTGGACTTCAGCGCGGATGACGTGTTTTCGATCATAGAAACCCAGGCACAGGATGGAGTCGACTTCATGACCGTGCATTGCGGCGCCACGCTTTCTACGCTGGAGCGGCTGCAGCGCGAAGGAAGAGTGGTGGATGTCGTGAGCCGGGGCGGCGCGTTCATGATTGCCTGGATGCTCCGGCACGGGCAGGACAACCCGCTTTACACCGAGTATGATCGCCTTCTCGACATAGCGCGTCGCTATGACATAACGCTGAGCCTTGGCGACGCTTTCCGGCCAGGCTCGATCGCGGACGCCACCGACAGGGCGCAGGTGCACGAGCTCATCCTGCTCGGCGAGCTTGTGGAGCGGGCGTGGGAGGCAGGTGTCCAGGTCATGGTTGAGGGTCCCGGACACGTGCCCTTGCACCAGGTGGAGGCGAACGTGGTGCTGCAGAAAAGGATGTGCCATGGAGCGCCCTTCTACGTGCTTGGGCCTCTCGTGACGGACGTGGCGCCCGGCTACGACCACATCGTCGCGGCGATTGGCGGCGCGGTCGCGGCTTGGGCAGGCGCGGATTTTCTCTGCTACGTGACGCCGACGGAGCACCTGGGCCTGCCCGAAGCGGCCGACGTGCGGGAAGGCGTCATGGCGTCGCGCATCGCCGGGCATGCGGCAGACATAGCAAGAGGCCTCAAGGGCGCCGGCGAATGGGACCTCAACATGTCGCGCGCGCGGAAAGCGCTCGACTGGGACCGGCAGGCATCGCTCGCCATTGACCCTGAAAGGGCCAGGCACGTGCGGGCGAACCGGAATCCAGAAGGCATACGGGAATGCACTATGTGCGGGAACTACTGTGCCATGAAGCTAGTGGGCGAGTATCTGAAGAGCGACTATGTGAGATGCTGAGCGGTCCAGCGACCGGTGACTCTGTGCGGCAAGAAGCATAGCCGTACAGTCCCCGCCCGCCGCGGACGTGCACTCCACGTACCCTCTATGTCAATAGGGCGTAAGAGTAATAGCAGGCGGCCGGGTATTCAGGCCGCCCGCTTGTGTTGCATCCGAGAGTTTAGGAACGTCTCGCGGCAGTAGCAGGTGCGAGTCATCCACATTTTGTGGATCACGCGCACCCATACATTGGACAGCGCGCGCAAGGCAACGCTGTGGCTCTTGCCTTCCGCCCGTTTTCGGAGGTAGTACTCCTTAGCCCAAGGCTCGTGTAGCGTCGACTGCCATGCTAGATGGTATAGCGCATTCCTGAATTGCCTCACACAGGCATAACGCTTGTGCGCCCTCTTGTAGTGACCGCTCTGGAACGGCACCGGCGAGGTGCCCGCAAGCGCGGCTACGCTTTCGCAACAAGCGTACCGGCTGCGATCGTCACCCCATTCTGCCAGCAATCTCGGTGCCAGGCGCTTCCCGGCCCCGGGAATGCTCCTGAAGATAACACTGTCAGAATGGCTCAGAAAAAGGCGCTCTTGCTCCTTGTCATAACTGGATATAGTCTCGAGCAGTGGGGCCAACTGGGAGACCTTCGCCAGCATCATCCTGGCCTTGGCGCGAGTGGTTATGGGGTCCGCAGTGAGTTGTGGCTGCTGAGCCAGTTGAAATATCTTCTGAGCAGCCAGAGCGGCATGTGGGTGCCTCAACACTCTGAGGAATTCACTCAGTTGCTGCTGGTCTGCAGCCTTAACCTGCTCCGGAGTTGGGAACGCCTTCAGGAACGCCAGCGCTATGGGAGCAGCGAGCGAGCCAAAAAACTGCAGCGCCACAGGGTAATACTCTTTGAGGCAGGCGGTGAGTTGGTTCACAAGCCGTGTCTGCTCCTGGATCAGCGACGCCTGATCACGAGTGAGTATCTTCAACTCCTTAACCACGGCGCTATCCGGCTCAAGTCTACGCAGCCGGTCAATTTCATGAAGCCCGTGCCGTGCCAGAATGAACGCATCTATCGCATCTGTCTTCGCACCCGAGGCTACACGGTGGCGGTTAACTGTCTTGGGATTTACCGGGTATACATCGAAACCCGCCTCAAGCAGAGTGTTGACCAGAATGCCGTGGCGCACCTCAAGGATGCAGCCAACCTGGCCGCCACCCGCAGTACTCTTCAACCGGTCTGTCATCTCGACCAGCCCTGAAGCGGTATGCCGAACCCTGAACTGATCAAGCAGCCGTGCGTTTGAGTCCAGCACTACACAATCGTGATGGTCATCTGCCCAGTCTACACCAGCGAAGATCGTCTCGGCCACCTCCCACCAACAGATTGCCTGGATCCGGGCTACGGAGTAGCACAACACGCCGGCGCTCGAAGCGCGACCCTCTTATGAACCGTGTTGCCCGAATGGTACCCGAGGAGGGCGGTACGTGGAAGCGATCGAGTCGTCAAGTGCACGCAGCCCTTCCTCGGGCAAACCAAGCAGTCTGTTGTTTAACCCAAACCAGTCCAGCTCCTTCCAAATCTGAGTCTAACGTGTTGAGTGCATGTCGCGGCTAACGTGCACTTGACGTGTGCGCCACGTCGTCTCACGCCGCGCGATTATTGTCAATGAACAGCCAAAATGTCCTCTTAAGTGAACAATAAGAATGTCACCGAACGAGTGTTTGTGGTATCTTATGAATCATTGCCTTGCAGGCCTTTCTCAGCCATGCAGATATTGAACGTCTGTTTCCAAGGATGGTTCCGGGCCGGGGCATGAGCTGAACTGCGCCTGCATGAGGAGCGGCCTCCTGCGTGCTCGGTGCGGAAGACCGCATTACCGCAGACTAGACTGCCAGACAGTCTAGTCTGCGGTGAACTGACTGCCAGGTAGTCCATTCGACGAGCGACCGGTAGTCCCAGACTGCACTTGGAGCGAACATGACTGCTGAGCAGTC
>JAUYEF010000097.1 GCA_030691635.1 Bacillota bacterium | reverse complement strand
ACCATTCGTTGTTGCTTGGTCGTGGAGCGAGTCCACGACTCCAATGTCGCCTTCTCTTCAGGCGTTAGATTGACAGGGGTGGGTTGATATCTCATACCAATAGCATACCATATTACCCTTACTATAGCAAGTAAGTACTAGAGCCTGAGGCTTCTGGGCTCCGCCGCTTGTTCTTGGGCCGGCCGTCTCTTCTTCGGCTCCACCGTCCCTGCACGCTCGTTTCAGGGCGACCTCCCTTAGCCACCTCTATACCTCCATTCACACTGGGCGTGTCCGCACAGTGAAAATCCGTTGGACTCGTGCACTATGGTAGTAGTGTCATAGTGTACCAATGCACCAGAGCGATATGGCGCTGGTAACTGAGCGGAAGGGGGATGCGCAGGTGGAAATCACAATCGTCACCGGCAAACCTATTTATGTGCAGATCATCGACGGTGTCAGGAAGGCGATTGCCAGGGGAGACGTGGTCACCGGAGAGAAGATCGCCTCGCAGAGGGAGTTGGCGTCTCAGTTGAACGTCAACCCGAATACGGTCCAGCGCGCATACAGGGACATGGAAAGCCTGGGCCTCGTGAAGACGGTCAGGGGCGAGGGGACGTACGTCTCAGACGATCCCGCGCTCGTGGAAAAGGTGCGTGATGAGATGGCCATTGAGGCTATGGTGTCGTTTTTCGAGGAGATGGTGTCACTGGGTTTCGGCCAGGACGAGATAGGGAAGATGGTGCAGAAGGCGCTGGAGGAATACCCAAAACGCTAGACGGGCAGCGCCTATACGGCCGGCATTTCCCGGGAAATCCAGCGGGTGATGCAGGCACGATGGCGCGCCAGGCAACAAAATCGCAAAGGGCGCGCACAACTGACGGAGTTGAGGGGCGCGCACACACGGCTGAAGGAGTCAGGAACGTCTAGGGCAGTGTACCGCCGACAGTGGTGTAGGTCGAGCTAACATACTCGCCGATCGCGACAAGGCTCACTATGGCCACGATTGAGACGAGCATCATCAGCAGCTCATACTCGGTCATCGTCTGGCCACTCTCATCGTGCAGGAACTGGGTAATCGCAGAACTGATCCTTCTCAAGTCCGCTCGACTCCTTTGACAAGGTGGGCACGGTGACAAACGCTTCACTGTGCCATGGGAATACCGCATATCGCAACCTCTCTATATATCGGCGGTTAGTCGGTGTATGTTAGGGGTTGGTAGGTGGAACCGGCAGGAGTATGCTCTCAGGCTATCGTATGAATATGTAGGTGTTGCCAGCATTTGCCTCTTGATGAGGAGGTGACGTTCATGGGCTCCGGCTCAGATGCGGGCTTTCTTGTCACTGCCAGGCCCAAGGAGGTCTTCATCCTCCAACATCTCCCCCTGGTCCGGTCGATCGCCAGGCTCATGTCGATTTCCTTGCCCCCGTCGATTGAGCATGGCGAACTTGTCAATTACGGCGTGATCGGGCTCATTAACGCCGCCACACGCTTCGACCCGCGCAGGGGGGTCAGGTTCGAGGCCTACGCTCCCCCCGTGGTTCGCGGCGCGATTCTCGACGGGCTGAGAAGCATGGACGTGCTCTCCCAGTACTTTCGCCGCAAGGCCAGGAGAGTATCTAGGCTGGTGGCCGGACTGGCCGAGGAACTCGGACGGGCGCCCACGGATGAGGAAATCGCGCAACGGCTCGGGTTGAGTCTCGAGGGCTACTATGAGCTGGCCGCGAAGATCGAACCTGCAGTGCATGTTCCGCTGGATTCGCTCCTGTCACAGGACGCAGGAAGTCTTGCCTGTTTGTTCAAGGCCGCAACGATGACCAACCGGACAGTATCGCCGAAAGGCGCGAACTGCGCACTCTGCTTCTTGAGGCGGTCGGGCGTCTGCCGAGCCGGGAAAAACGCGTGATATCTCTTCATTACTATGGCGGCCTGACGGTGAACCGGATCGCGGGATTGATGGGAGTCTCGCACGCGCGCGTCTCTCAGATACACAGGAGAGCGCTGATCAGGCTGAACTCGCTGCTCGACAAGTACCGGCCCGACCTGGTCGGCTCGTAACCAGGACCCGCAGCCCAACACCCTGGCGCTTGTCGAAAGATGACGGACGAATGTGAGCCATATCCACAGGTAAGAGACCAGTCGTTTCCGAAACCACTCCCAACCATGCGAATCTGACGGCACGGGAGGGATCAACGGAATGCCACTGGAGCACCTGTTCACCGCAGTGTTCGAGCAATCCCCGCTGCCAATGATGGTTCTTGCGCCACCTGAGTACCGCTGTACACTCACTAATCCCGCGCTGAGAAAGCTCCTTGACTCCCTGGGGCAGAGCCCGTCCGAGGGTCATCCGATCACCGAGACCTGGGCCGAGGCCGTGGTGCGCCAGTACCGGTCTGAACTTGACCGGGTGTGCCAGACGGGGCAGCCGCATTCGGTCACCAGCCCGACAATGCAGGCGGAGGCTGACGGGCGACCACAGGAACGCTTCCGCAAGTTCGGCTTCCATCCGGTCTTCGGCGCCCGGAAACGAGTCGAGAGCATCCTCGTGATCGGCGAGGACATCACCGAGAAGATACTGTTGGACAGGAGGCTGGAGAAGGCGGACCAGCTCCAGGCCCTCCTGAACAGCATGGTTCACATAACCGGCACTGTGTCTGTCGTCCGGGACATCACCGAGCAGAAGCGTTTGCAGGATGCTGAGATCAAC
>JAUYEF010000064.1 GCA_030691635.1 Bacillota bacterium | reverse complement strand
GCGTGGGGATGGCCGATAGCAGAGAGCGGGTATACGGATGCAGCGGGGCGCGAAACAACTCCTCAGTGCCCGCCAGTTCCACTATCTGGCCTTTGAAGATCACGGCGACACGGTCGGCGATAAACCGCACGACCGAGAGGTCGTGCGAGATGAACATGTAGGTCAGGCCTTTGGCCTTCTGCAGCTCGGACAACAGGTTCAACACCTGTGCCCTGATGGACACGTCCAGGGATGAGATGGGTTCGTCCGCGATGATGAACTCCGGCTCCATGATCAACGCCCGAGCAACGCCGATACGCTGGCGCTGCCCTCCTGAGAACTCGTGCGGGAAGCGCGAGGCAAACTCCGGCAGCAGCCCTACCTCAAGCAGAGCGCGCTCCACCCTGGCCTGCCTGTCCTGTTCATCCTTATAGTTCTTTGTGTTACACAGCCCCTCCGAGACGATGTAATCCACTTTGGCTCGTTCATTGAGTGATGCCATGGGGTCCTGGAAAATCATCTGGATCTTGTGAGTGACCTCGCGGTCCAGTTCCTTCGGGATGATCCCGCTTATCCTCCGGCCTTTGAACCTTATCTCACCGGCGGCTATGGGGTTTATCCTCACGATGGCGCGGCCTATCGTCGTCTTCCCCGAGCCTGTCTCACCGACCAGGCCAAGGGTCTCGCCCTTGAGGACCTGGAAGCTCACGTCCCTCACCGCGACAAACGGCTTCTTGCCTTTTCCCTTGAACTGGACACGAAGGCCTTTGACGGCCAGCAGCACTTCTCTCAGATCACCTGTCACACGGCTCGCCTCTCGTGCTCCTTCCAGGTAACCTGTCATACGGCTCGCCTCTCGTGCTTCTCCCAGGTAACCCATCATATGGCTCGCCTCTCATGCTTTGCGCGCATGGCCTTGATGGTTTCCGGCGGCTCAACCCTGGGCGCCCTCGGATCAAGGAGCCACGTTTTTGCGTAATGCGTCGGGCTGACCTGGAAGTACGGAGGGCGCTGTGCGAAATCGATTTTCAGTGCGCGAGGGTTGCGGGGTGCGAACGCGTCGCCTCGTATCTCATTGAACAGGTTGGGCGGGGTGCCCCTGATCGAGTAGAGCGGCTGGCCCTTGATCCCAAGCTGCGGCAGCGATGACAGCAGGGCCCAGGTATACGGGTGCTGAGGGTCGTAGAATATCTCTTCCGAAGTCCCGTACTCGATGATGTCGCCGGCGTACATGACGGCCACGCGGTCCGCCACATTGGCGACCACGCCCAGGTCGTGAGTGATGTAGATGAGCGTCAGGCCCAGGCGCTTTTGCAGTGACCGGATGAGCTCCAGTATCTGCGCCTGGATGGTCACGTCCAGAGCGGTGGTCGGTTCGTCACAGATGAGTATCCTCGGGTCACAAGCGACGGCAATCGCGATGACCACTCGCTGGCGCATACCGCCTGAGAACTCATGCGGGTACTGGCTGTACCTCATGCCCGGGTCGCGGATGCCGACCTGGCTCAGGATCTCCACGGTGCGCTCCCTGGCCTCCGCCCCAGCGAGGCCCTGGTGCAGCTCCAGCGCTTCCTGGATCTGCATGCCGATGGTGCGCAGGGGGTTCAGCGCCGTCATGGGGTCCTGGAAGACCATCGCGATCTTCTTGCCGCGGATGGTCAGCCAATCGCGTTCGGTCTTGAACCGGGCCAGGTCCCTGCCCTCAAACATGATGGACCCGGAGTCGACCCAGCCGTTGGCGTCAAGCATGCCGATGAAGGTCTTGGTGAAGACGGTCTTCCCGCAGCCGGACTCCCCGACGATCGCCAGCGTTTCTCCCTCATAGAGGTCCAGGGAGGCTTCCCTGATGGCCGTCAGCATCTGCCCACGCAGGCTGAACTTCACCACGACATCCCGGGCGGACAGGATCGGCTCGCTCATACCCCCGCCTCGCTCGCTCAATCCCTCGCCTCCCTAGAAATGGTTCCTCGGATCGGCAGCGTCGGAAAACGCGTTTCCCAAGACGTAGAAGGAGATGGTGATCACCGACAGCACGGCCGCCGGGAAGATGAGCTGGTAGCGAAGGCTGGGCGACATCATGGCCTGGCGGCCCTCGTTGACCAGGTTGCCCAGTGAAGGGATATGCAGGGGAAGCCCCAGGCCGATGTATGTTAGGAACACTTCCCAGCCGATGGTCCCGGGGATGGCCAGCGCCATACGCAGCACGATCACCGAGACAAGATAGGGCAGCAGGTTCTTCAAGATGATCCGCGAAGTGGGCGTGCCCAGGCACCGGGAAGCCAGGTTGTACTCACGGTCGCGGATGATGATAATCTGGTTCCTGACAAACCGCGCCATCCCCAGCCAGCCTGTCGCGCACATCGCTATCACCATGGTCTGGAAGCTCGGCCGCATGATATACGTGAGAAGCATGAGGAGGATCGTGGTCGGTATGTTGTTGATGATGTTGTAGATCTCCGTGATCGCCAGATCAAGCCGGCGAACGTAACCCCACAGGGCCCCCACGCCGATGCCGAACGCGACCTCCCATATCCCTACGAATATGCCGATCAGCAGGGATGTCCTTGTGCCGCTCCAGATCCGCGCCCAGAGGTCTTGCCCGATCGAGTTCGTGCCGAACCAGTACTCCCTGTTCGGCGCCTGGTTCCGGATCTGGAGACCCGTCGCCGCGTCGGTATAGATCTTGGTAGGGTTCTTCTGCCCCGGCAGGACAGGCTGGATGACGGTGAACGCCAGCAGCGAGACCATGATGACCAGCAGGGTGACAGCGACTCTGTTCTTCAGGAAGACACGTACCGTGGAACCCCAGTAGGAATAGTCGGAGTATCCAGTGCGCTCCGCCGCTTGCTCGTCGTACTGGGCGAACGCGAAAAGCGACTGGTCTTCGGCCGGGCCGATTGCGCCCCTCTCCCCTGTCGCCATCACCTTGACCCTCCCTGTTTCTCGAGTTTGATACGGGGGTCGAAGATGGCCATCAGAATGTCCCCAAGGAACAGCCCGAAAATTCCCAGCGTGGAGAAGATCAGGACGAGCGCCTGGACCAGCGGGTTGTCCTGTCGCTGTATCGCGTCGACCAGGAGCCCTCCCATCCCGGGGATGGAGTAAAGCGATTCAATGTAGATGGAGCCGGAGATCGTCAGCAGCACAGAGGTGGGCAGGTACTGGGCCATTGGGACGAACGCGTTCCGCATGACGTGCTTGACCATGATGGCGGTGCTGGCCATGCCTTTGGCCCTTGCCAGCCGGATATAGTCCTTATTCAGCTCGTCCACCATGTAGCGCCTCATCCACATGGCATAGCCTGCGATACCGCCCAGGGACATGGAGATGGCCGGGAGGATCCAGCTGACCGGCCTGTCCCTGTTGAACAGGATGGGCAGCCTGGCTATCTGGGTGACATACAACTGTATGAAAAGCAAGTAGACCGCCGCAGGGACGGCGTTGATGAAGACGATGTATCCGGTCCAGGTCTTATCCCAGAACCGGCCCTTGTCCCGGGCCTGCCAGACGCCCATGGCCAGCCCGAACGCCAGGGAGATGACGATGGCAGTCAGGCCGAACGCGAGTGAGTACGGGATCTTGGCGGCTATGATGTCCCTGATGGGCACTTTGGGACGGTAGACAATCGACGTGCCCAAGTCCCCACGCAGCAGGTCGCCGTAGAAACGCCGGAGCTGGACGTGCCAGGGGTCGAAGACCCCCATGCTCTTAAGCACTGCTTCCCGCTGCTCCGGGGTGAGCTTGTCGTAGCTTTCGGCGAAGTACCCTTCGAACGGGAGAAGGCGCATCAACAGGAACACAACCGTGATGACTATGAACACCGTCACCAGCGATTGCCACAGTCGTTTCAGCGCATATCTGGTCATGCCGTGCGCATTTCCGTTCTCCGAAACTTACCCATCTAGGACACCGTCCCATCAGGCGCTCGGTTCCTGCTTCCACGCCCGCTGCCCGGCAAGCCGGGTCTTACACAGGCTCCACAGGCTGTAACCGCCGAACTGGCGGCCATGTTTCTCAG
>JAUYEF010000028.1 GCA_030691635.1 Bacillota bacterium | reverse complement strand
CCAGCAGGAGCGCAAGAAGTTGGAAGAAGTCCGGGGAAGGGCCCATGTAATTATCGATACGTCGGACATGACGGTGCCCCGGTTCAGGGAGCACATGCGACAGCTGTTTTCGCGGGACAAGGGTCCGGGGCTGGTCGTCTCGATAGTCACCTTCGGCTACAAGTACGGGCTCCCATCCGACGCGGACCTGGTGTTCGACGTGCGCTTCTTGCCCAACCCGTACTATGTCGAGTCGCTCAGGGACGCGGGCGGGGACAGTGCGGAAGTGTCGGAGTATGTGCTCAAGTGGCGGATCACTCATCAGTTCATGAAGCTCCTGTACCAGATGATGCGTTTCTTGATGCCGCAATTCGTCAACGAAGGGAAGTCGCAGGTCCGTATCGCCATCGGCTGTACCGGGGGACAGCACCGGTCGGTGGTCGTCGGTCAACAGCTGGCCCAGCATCTGGCCCAGGACAAGTACAGGGTCGTCCTCGAGCACCGGGACATGGCCAGAGCAATGTCTGAGGTGTCTTCCAGATGAAGTTTATCCGCTGGCTCTACCCAGGTATCGGCGTAAAGCGGTGGCTGCTCGTGTTCACCGCCGGGACATTCCTGCTCGGGTTGGGCATTGCCATGGCGATAGACCCCACGGCGCTGACGGCGATAGAGACTGCCATCACGGAGATAGCCAGCACGCGCCAGCAGGTCTCCACAGTGCGCGCAGGCATGGTGCTGGCTGTCGCCGGCGGCGCGCTCACCCTGGTGGCCCTTCAGGCCATAATCCGCAACGTATACCAGGCCACCGTGCCCAGGGGCGGAGAGAGCCTGGGAAAGCTCTTGTTCTCTCGTAGAAGCCTCGAGCGTGGCCCGCGAATAGTCGCCATCGGCGGGGGTACGGGGCTATCCGTCCTGCTGAGAGGGCTCAAGGAATTCACAGGCAACCTCGCGGCCGTGGTCACGGTTTCCGATGACGGCGGAAGCTCCGGCAGGCTACGGCAGGAACTGGGCATCTTACCTCCCGGCGACATCCGGAACTGCCTCCTCGCTCTCGCGGACACAGAGCCTCTGATGGAGCGACTGTTCCAGTACAGGTTCAAGGAAGGCTCCGGGCTTGCCGGCCACAACTTCGGGAACCTGTTCATCGCCGCCCTCACGGATGTCACCGGTGACTTCGAAGAGGCCGTCAGGGAATCGAGCAAGGTGCTCGCGGTGAGGGGGAAAGTGCTGCCCACCACCCTCCAGAATGTCACGCTGTCCGCGGAACTCGAGGATGGCAGGTATGTCAGGGGAGAAACCGCAGTCTCGGGCGCGACCTCCCGGATAAAGCGGTTGTTCCTTGACCCGCCCGATCCAGAGCCGCTTCCCGAGGCGCTCGCAGCCATCAGGGAAGCCGACGCGATAGTGCTTGGGCCCGGGAGCCTCTACACCAGTGTGGTCACAAACCTGCTCGTGCCAGGCATAGCCCAGGCCATCCGGGAGTCCAGAGCCCTTAAGATACATGTGCTGAATATCATGACGCAGCCGGGCGAGACCCCTGGTTACAGGGCATCGGACCATGTGCTGGTGCTTCTCCACGATGGCGGGGACGAATGCGTCGATGTCGTCGTCAGCAACAGCCAGCAGGTGCCTGGGGACGTCGCCGCTCGCTACGCTGCCCAGGGCGCCAGGCCGGTCGAAGTGGATGAACGGAATCTCGCGACCTTGGGGGTCGCTCTGGTACAAGAGCCGCTGGCTGCTTGGGACGGGGGAGTGGTCAGGCACTCTGCTGAGAAACTCGCCCGCTGTCTCTGGCGGGTCATCCTCAAGCACCGCGGCGCCGTGATAAGGCAGAGGCTCATCGAGATGTACACGTCTCCCGAGAAAGCGAAAGGATGAGCACGTTGTCTTTCTCGAGTGAGGTCAAGGAAGAGCTGGCGCGAATCATACCTCGCAAACGGTGTTGCAGGCACGCGGAGATACTGGGGCTGCTGAAGGCGTGCGGCTCGCTGCGGCTTGGGAGGGACGGCCAGTCTGTCGCGCTCGAGGCCGAAAGCGCCCCGGTTGCCCGCAAGGCGTTTCGCTACATGAAGCAGCTCTATGGTGTGCAGGCCCAGATACTCGTGCGGAGGCGCCGGCGGCTTCGCAACACCAATGTGTACATGGTCCGGACAAACGATGCCAAAGTGGTGGACAACCTCGTCACCGAACTCGGGTTGAACGGCCCAGAGTACGCTCAGATGCTCTCAAGACAGGAGTTCGTCCGCTGCTGCAGCCGGGCATTCCTGCGGGGGTATTTCCTGGGCGCAGGCTTTATCGCGCCGCCGGGCAAAGGGCACCATCTCGAACTCATGGTGTCTGACCGCGATGAGGCCGAGCAGATCGCATCCCTGCTGGACCGCCACGGCATACAGGCGAAGATCAGCCGGCGCAGGAGCGGCCACCTCGTCTACCTCAAGCACGCTCCAGGCATCGTGGATTTCCTGAACCTCACCGGCGCGCACAGCGCGCTCTTATCGTACGAGAACGTCCGCGCCTACAAGACGGTGCGGAGCAGGGTCAACCGGTTGGTCAACATGGAAACCGCCAACCTCACGAAGGTGGTGGAAGCATCCTTCAGGCAGGTTGAGGACATCGACCTCATCCATCGCACACAGGGCCTGGCGTCGCTCCCGGACCACCTTGCCGGCATCGCGCGTCTCCGCCTGGATCACCGGGATGCAACTCTGGAGGAACTGGGCCAGATGGCCGAGCCTCCTGTCGGCAAGTCCGGCGTGAACCATCGTATGAGGAAAATCGCGGAGATCGCCGGTCGCATCCGACAGCCACGATAGAGCGGCGCAGGCATGCGGACCGAGCGCCGTGCGTTGGGAGTTCACTCGGGAACAGGGGGTATGCTTATGAGACATCTTATCCATTTCAAAGACTGGACCGGCTCGGAGATCCTGGAGCTGCTTGAGAAGGCGCTCCACATCAAGAAGAACCCGCAGCAGTACAGGGATGCGCTCAAGCAGAAGACGCTGGTGATGATCTTCCAGAAGACATCCACCCGCACTCGCGTGTCGTTCGAGGCGGGCATGACGAACCTCGGTGGCCACGCGATCTTTCTCGACTGGCGCACCTCGAACTTCCTGCTGGCAGACATCAAGGATGAAGTCCGGTATGTATCGGGCAACTGCGACATCATCATGGCGAGGCTGATTCACCACAAAGACCTGCTGGAGATGGCGGAGTTCTCGTATGTGCCGGTGATCAACGGCTGCGACGACAGGTACCACCCCACTCAGGCATTCGCCGACTTCCTCACGATCCGCGAGAAGCTAGGCGGGATCGAGGGCAAGAAAATCGTTTATGTGGGCGTGTGGAATAACACTCTGAACTCGCTGGTGGATGTGTCCTACAAGACGGGCGCGCACCTGGTGGCCATCACGCCTGTCATCAACCAGGCTTCCTGGGACCAGGAGCTTGTGGACGCAGCCGAGAAGTCGGGCTTCCTCAAGCGCAGCGACGACCTGAGGGGCGAGGTCAAGGACGCTGACGCGGTATACACCGATTCGTGGGTGGACATGGAGTTCTTCCTCGACCCGAAGTTCGAGGAGGAGAAGAAGCGCCGGATCGAGACGATGCTGCCGTACCAGCTGAACAAGACCAACCTGCAAGGCTCGAAGGCCCTGATAATGCACGACATGCCGATCCACACGGGGTACGAGATAGACCGCGAGGCCATAGAGGACGCGCGTTCGGTGATCTTCCTCCAGGGCCACAACAGGATGCACGGCGAAGTGGCGCTGGTGATGCGGCTGCTCGGCGTGATCTGAGCCGGAAGGCAGCCCGTCAGGCGGCTACGCGCGCGCTCGTTGCTCAAGCCCCGCCCGCTAGGGTAGAATGTTGGGGCGGTGGGGAGAGGGGGCGTGGCATTGCTCAAAGGCTCCAGTGTCATGCTGAGGCCGGCACGGCGGGACGACCTTGACATTCTGCTCAGATGGGCCAACGATGCCGAGACCACAAGATGGCTGCTGATAGACCCTCCCATGACACGGGCGGCGGAGTCTTCCTGGCTCGAGTACATGTTGACGAGCGTGACCGACCGCCTGTTCATTATCTACACTGCAGGCGGCACCCCGGTAGGCACGATTGCGCTCGGTCAGATAAGCTCAAAACATCGCAAGGCGCGTGTGGGCATAGCCATATTCGAGAAAGCATCGCGGAACCGTGGATTCGGGACTGAGGCGATGGAGCTGGTGCTCGACTACTCGTTCAACACGCTCAAACTGCATCGCGTGGAACTCGATGTGTTTGAGGATAACGCGGCGGCGATAAGGTCTTATAAGAAATGCGGCTTTGTGTCCGAAGGTATAGTCAGGGAATGCTACGTCAAGAACGGCAGGTTCATCACCGCAATACTGATGAGCATTCTCGAACACGAGTGGAAAGGCGCACGGGGACGCGACCAAAAAATACCATCAAGCCCGGCGAAACGCAAAGGCTTGGGCGAACGTCAAATCCTTAATGGAGGGTTTAACCCGCCGACCGCCGCTGCGGCGAAAG
>JAUYEF010000417.1 GCA_030691635.1 Bacillota bacterium | reverse complement strand
AGTGATCTGCATCGGGTCATACTTGGGGCTGACGTTTGTCGTGCCGATTTCCCATTGATTGGATTGACCTCTTCGCGCGGAGTATGACCCTCGGTCCATTCCAAAGTACTCGATGTTCCAACCAAGCTTTTTCAACTGGTCAATGGCCACTATCGCGCTTCTCCTGTACCAGTCCTGATCCTGATCCAGGATCCACCGCAGGGGCGTACCCTTGTACCCTGCTTCCTGCATCAGTCTCTTGGCCTTTTCCGGCTCTGGTTTGTTGTACGCCTCGCCGCCCGCGGTGGTATACCAGTCTGACTGCTCCTTCTGGGCAATGCCCGGGTCAAGCCGGTAGTATTCCTTGTCGCCGATGGCGGCCTCCATGATCGGCCCCATGTCCAGGGAAGCCAAGAACGCCTGGCGCAGTACCTTGCTCGTAAAGGGGCCCTCTTTCATGTTAAGAGAAAACATCAGCCACGCAGCAGGCTTCACAACGTTGACCTGAAGCCCTGCTGCCTTCGCCCGCCCGACGTCTTCCTGGTTAATGAGGATCGTGAGGTCGAAATCCCCTGCCTGTAGTCCCGCCAGCCGGGTCATCGTGTCGGGCACCGGGACGAAGATCAGTTCATCCGCATAGGCTTCCTTGCGACCGCCAAAACCGTTGGGTCCTGGATCGTTCCGGGCGCAGTACTTCTCGAAACGCTTCAGCTTGATGTGGCGCTCCCTGCGCCATTCAACGAATTGGTACGGTCCGGTCCCTATGTAGCTCGTCTCCGGGAACCGAGCATACTTGCCATCTTTATCTCTCGAAGCATCGATCGCTTCCTTGGGGTAGATGAAGCACCCGGCACCAGGAGTGGCAAGATTGACCAAGAGGCCGCCTGAACGCTCCTTCAAACTCATTTCTACCAGGTATTTGCTGGTGGCTTTAACGCTTGTGACGATCTTTGCGACCTCTTTCCCGGGACCCGAAAGGTAGAAATACCGTTCTATTGAGGCCACAACATCCTCTGACGTCATCTCTTTGAGGTTGTGGAAGAGGACTCCCTGCCGAAGGTGAAACTTCCAGTTCAGTCCGTCGGGGGTGACCTCGTAGCGGTCTACGAGCATGGGGATGACCTCGTACTTCTCGCCAAAAGTAAAAAGCTGCTCAGCGATATGCCAGCCTACGCCATAGACGTCGGTGGACGTGCTCGTTGGGCAGTCGATACTTACCGGGTCGCCCCACAAGGCAATCTTTATGGTGCCGCCTTTGCGGCCTTTAGTGGGCGCTTCTACTTTGGGGGACGCTTCTTTAGTGGGCGACGGGGCCTGCGCACAAGCGGAAAGTGCCAGGGCCACAGCAACCAGAAGCGCCCAGAAAGCAATCATCTTCCTCCGCATGGCACAACCTTCCCTTCATATTAGATCTGGAATCTTGCCGAGAACAACCGGACTCTTGCCCGTGCGTCACTTCAGAGCTTTGCCTCACCTCCAAGGAACAGATTCCGCCGGGACGGCCAGAAAACGACTTCCGTGTGGTTCACTATTGGCTCTGACGATCACGCAAGTGGCGTTCAACGGGACCTGCAAAGAGTCCTGCAGGATATAGATGGAGCGTGCAGAGAATTCTTCAGGGAGATGAACTCAGCCGTACCTCGAATGCTCTCAGGAAGGTGAGACTATGCAGATCAGAGTATTCCCCACAGTCGCTAGCGTACCGTCCGAGACCTTTCAGGGGTGCAGTGCGGTGGTCATCGATGTTTTGCGAGCTACTACCACCATTATCCAAGCGCTATCAGCCGGGGCGTTAGCTGTCGTCCCGGTCCAGTCCCCGGACGAGGCTATCCATAGAGCCGCGAACCTTGGAGCCAGTACGGTATTGGGCGGAGAACGCGAGTCGTTGCGAATTCCGGGCTTTCACCTGAGCAACTCCCCTGAGGAGTATACGACCGATGCAGTCGCTGGAAAGACAGTGTTCTTTACGACGACCAACGGTACGCGGGGCCTACAAGCTGCTGCGGAAGCCGAACCAGTCTGGGTAGGGGCGCTGGTGAATGCGACCGGGGTTGCGAGAAGATTGGCCGCCACGGGACGAGACGCCATCATCCTTTGTGCGGGCAGTCAGGGTCGACTGTCTCTCGAGGATACGGTGTGCGCAGGCGCCATCTTGATGGCACTAGGGGAGCAAGCCCATCTTGATGATCTAGGGTTAATGGCCTTAGAGCTGTTCAGGTGTCACCGCGCAGACCTCACAGCGCTCCTTCGGCGTGGCAGAAACGCGCAAGACCTGATGCGGCTTGGCCTAGGAAGGGATGTGCACTGGGCCGTGAGGCTGGACATCACAGATGCGGTGCCAGTCCTTCGCTCCGGGCGGGTTGTGATGGAAAGCTAGTCTGCTCACTGACTAGGCGTAGGTGGATTCGAGCATGGTGTGCCTGAGGCAATATGCTGGGTTTACCCTGCACCAACCTCGCGCCCCGCAATTTGACATACGAGTGCGCAGGGAGAACGACTTCATGGGTTTACGAGACCGAACGGGTCGGCAAGCGACGGCGGCCCAGATTGATGACCTGAGATGCAGGTGAGAGTGTTGGGCGGCAGGGTCGTGGATGCGCCTCTTTTTGCGGTTTTCCAGGTGCAGCAAACCTAGGCCCCCGTACCTTTTTGAGATAGGGTGCCCCGAAGGCCAATCAGGTCTTGTGCTGCGGATTCCGGTAACTCCCGAGCACTAATTCCGGAAACTCCCGAACACTGATTCCGAGAAGTACCGAGCACCGATTCCGGAAAGTCGCGAACACCTCGAAGAAACATGTCCGTGGATGGGTTTACCAGAATCCTCGACCCACGGTCTTGTTGAACCGCCCACCATGCTCGTCTGCAAGACCCTCTTTAACGTCTATCCATATCGGAGGTCGCGGGGCAGACGGTTTGCGTGTCCTGGGGGACGGGGGCTCGTGGTGGACACATCCGTGAGCGAGCTTCAAGCTCATAACGTCGGTTCCCCTGTCACCTGTCAGGCGGTTCTCGGTCGAGCGAAACTAGCATATGTGCGTGTAGCACTGCCATCGCGCCGGATGGGCATGGGCAAGGGGTGTTCGCGAGTTTCCGGAATCAGTGGTCGGAAGTCATCGGAACGGACGCTCAGAGTCACCTGTTTTTGTCCACATAGAGTTGAGCCAAACGACCTTCCAGATTTGAGCCACTAATCTTTTCCAGATGCCTTTCTTGCCTCTAGACTCTGCTTGAACCTGTAGCTGCCTCCGTTCATCTCCAGGATGTAGCCCCTGTGGGTCAGCCGGTCCAGCATTGCCACC
>JAUYEF010000448.1 GCA_030691635.1 Bacillota bacterium | reverse complement strand
CGATCGTCGCCGCGACTTCCTCTTGTTCCCCGGCCCGGAGCGTCTCGAACCACTCCAGCCATTCATTGGTGACCTCAACTCATATGCCATTCGCAGAATATGCCTAGTGATGCATACTCAGGCAACGGCCGGGTGTTCCGCTCTCTTCGGCATGGTCACGGTCTACGGCACCATTTTCAATAACGCTCTTAGAGTTGCGAACCGGCGCGTCCACACGCCCCCAGGCTCTGCCTCGATATTGCACCCCCGGCACCGCTTCCCGATTCCGTAAGTTGTTGCGCCGGTTACTCCGGAGCCGCGTCAGCGGCGTAGGCGCAACTCGGTTGTTATGTGTGGCGGGTCGCACCCATCGGGCCAGTGCTTCTGTTTGCATTGCAGCGAGTCCAGTAGCCCACGCATCATGGGCGTTTGCATCGCCGCGCAACGCTAGACCCTGAGCACGCAGCGGAACCCCCTGGCGGCATAGTAGGACTCCGCACCGTTGTGATACACGAAGACATTCCCATAGCGGTGGTCGGCGAAGACAGCGCCGCCGCGCTTTCTGATGTCCGGCGGGGTCAGCAGCCAGCTGGATGTCTTCGTATCGAACTCTCCCAGTTCCTGCAATCCCCGGTACTGTTCTTCGGTTAGAAGTACAACTCCCATGGCGGTGGCCATGGCGACAGCGCTGTTCCCAGGCTTGTGCTCCTTCCTCGCTTCCAGCGCTTCCCCGTCATAGCAGACGCTCCTGCGGCCCCCCGGGCTCTCCGCTGAGCAGTCATAGAAGAGATACTCACCCGTCTTCTTGTCTTGCCCTACGACGTCTGGCTCGCCTCCGGTTCTCTCCATTTCGCTGAGCGACCACAGCTTCTCCGGCTTGGCCTCCAACCGCGACCGCACCCTCGCCCATTGGAGGTCCCTGTGGCGGTTCATGTTTCCTTCAAGACGTGCTTTCAGCGTTTCGAGTAGCTCTTCGCGCTGTCTTGGTCCGAGGTTCTTCATGCTGATCTTACCGGCCATATGCCTTTGTACCTTCCTTCTGCTCCGTACACCCATGACACATAACGTTCTTGGAGTTGCGAACCGGCGCCGTCCTCACGTCCACCGGGTCAGCTCTCTTCGATAATTCCCAGCCACTTCCCGGCTCACCACTGCCTTTTGCGCCGGTTTCTCCGGAGCCGCGACAGCGGCGTAGGCGCAACTCGTGTGTTAGCCGATGGACGCTCGGTCGACCGACTATCGAGGTACGTGATCAACCCAAGGTGTGAAACGTTGTGAGCGTTGATGCAGGGTGTTCATTTGCCGGCTCACCCTGTGATGCGTGCTCAGGTCTTGGCGTGCCGCCGCATCGGCCCGTGGGTAGGTACATTCCGGATCACCGTGAGGGTCGCGGTCTTCCGGCCCCGCGGCTTCGGCTGGACCACGATCTGCACATCGCGACCGAGCGCGTTCAGGAACCGGTAGAGACGTTCCATCGAGAAACCCTCGAGCCGCCCTCTCACCAACGCCGATACCTTCGGCTGATCGACGCCAAGGATCTCCGCAGCCTCCGCCTGCTTGAGACCACGTTCCTCGATGATCATGCTGATCTCGTACGCCAAGGCCGCCTTTGCTTTCAGTTCCTCGGCGTCCGGCAGTCCGAGATCCCGGAAGACGTTGCCGCTTCCGACCGTGTACTTCAGACCTTCGCTCACGGCTGTTCCTCCAACTCCTGCTGAATCTGCTCCGCCTGCTTCAGTCGCGCTCTGATGAGATCCAGGTGATGCTTTGGGGTCTTGATACCCTTTCGCGCCTTCTTCTGGAATGCGTGAAGGACGTAAATCCGGCCAGCCAGCTTCACCGTGTACACGGCACGAAACGTGTCCCCGTCGTGGTCCTCGACTACCTCGAGGATCCCGGCCCCCTTGAAGCCCTTGAGGGGTTTGGCGTCTTGATGCTTCCCACCGTACTGGGCTATTTCAAGAGCGTACCCGAAGAAGTGTTGAACCCCCCCCGGGAAGGTCCGCAGATCGCTCAGGCTCGGCCCGACCCAGACGACGGGCTTCGGTCGCACGTCCGGTGGCATGCCTACAAAATGCTAGATGTAGCATCTGATGTCCAGAGCGACCCTTTCCTCGGCGCTCCCAAGACCTCCTGCCAGGCAGGCGCTGCCTTCAACTGAGCGTCTGTCGGCTAACGTGTCGCGGTTTGCGATCGTGCGCGCGCAAGCGCGCATGTGCCGCGGGCCCGAGCTGTATTCGAAGACCGCGCCGCGCAAAGCGTCTTGTTAGCCGCCGGCGGAAGATCCCATATCATCTGGCCTACGCGACCAAGAGCGTAGAGCTATGCGGCGTCCGTCTTCCGAGATGGAGACCTCGGGGGGAAGGATACGACCTTTCGATCCGTTCGCTTCTGCTTTTCCTTGAGGTCGCGAACCAAGGACTCAATGTCGTTCCCGACTCGCTCGGCGTACTCGCGACGGGCTTGGCGGACTTCTTCTACGATCGGATCACGCCACATGGCTACCTCCCATCAATTCGGCTGGTGAGCAAAGCACAGGTGGCTCGAAACCAGCCGCACGACATACTCGCTCAATCCGCGGCCGCTGCTCGGCGTTCAGTATGTGCGCCATGTTCCAGGTCAAAAGGTAGTCCAAACCATTCACCGCCGCGACAGCGACGTGCACTGCGTCAGCGAAGCTCTCGACTGGTATAGCGCCGTGGCTCACCAGTGCGGATCCAAGTCTCGTAACCTCGTCAGAAACTTCGAGTAGGGCCAAGTCTTCCGTGAACTGAAGCCGGCGCTCCGCCGCATCCGGGTCTCCGAGACTCGCCTCTTCCACGTCTACTTCGGTCCTGTCTGGCTTGGCCATTTCTTTGAACACAAACGCCTCATCCTCGACTCCCCCGATCCTCGGAGGAAGAGACGTGGATGCACCTACAAAGGACGGCGAACTGTAAAGAAGGTCCGTTGACTCTACTGTAAACCAGGTCCTTTACTGCCCACGCGGTGCACCCCGTCTCCCAACTCACTTTAACTCACTTCTCTGTTTCGTCCCGAGTCGGCGAGTGTCTCGCCTGGGCTTGGGCTGCCTGCCATTCCGAATCGAGACCTAGCCTGGCGATCCACTCGTCGAGATACGCTCGGTCCAGGCGTGGCCAGGTACGCTCCAGGAGCTGGACAACATCGCGTCGCTGCAGAGCCGAGTCCCCGATGCTGCTCCACTCCAGCTTCGAGATCACGACGTCCTCCAGACTCGCAACCGCCAGCTCAACACCGAGCAACGAGATCCGCTCTCGCCGCCCGAACTCCTCCTGGCTATAAGAGCGCTCCTTGCGGACGATGAAGTCGGCCTTCCAACCGGACTCGGGCTCGATCGCGTTGAACTGACCTCGGGCCCTCCACGCCTCCAGGGCCGCATCTCGATCAACGTACCAGCCCGCCGAGAGGAGACCCTGAACAAGGCGATCCAGGCCTGGCCCCTCAGTCTCGATTACGACGTCGATGTCCTGAGTCGCCCTCGGCACGGCGTAGTAGGCCGCCGCAAGCGAGCCCGTCAGCATGTAGGAGACCCCCGCCTGATCGAGGACCTCCACGACCCTCCGCAAGAAGGCTGTGAGGCTCACTTCTGGCGGGGCAGTTCCACCCCGTGATCCTCCGCCACCAGCTGCGCCACCACTTCTTTGGCGCTCAACTCGGGGTGGCGCGAGCGAATCCCAGCCAGGCGCAGTTCGTGCACCGCTTCGCTCAGTTCGACCGCGGCGTGAAGCCGCGCCGGCCCGTCCATCCGATCCAGGACGGCCTCATACTGAGTCCAGGCGGCTGGCGCCGTATCAAGGGGACGTGACCTCATGTCAGGAATCTACTCCTGCCTCTGCCATCCCGCATATCTCGGGCGATGTCTCCTAACGTTCCAGCGTTTCCGACGCCGCGCGCAAGCGCGGTGTCCCGGAGCGAAGCGGAGGGCCGGGGCCGCCGCAGGCGGCCCCGAGCGGAACACGCGTTGTTAGCAGATGTGAGCCCGTCGCCCAAGCCCCAGCTCTGTGTTACGCAGCTACCACGGGAGCGAGCTCAGCGAGTTCCGGGCGCCCGAGTCCGAGCTTGTCGAACACGGAGAGAATCTCCTCCACGTCCACCACATCGGGGCTGATGATCTCCACACCGATTGGACGCCCGTCCGCAGCGAAGTCGACCACGATCTCAGGCCCCACTTCCTCGGACCGAGCGGCCTTCTCGCCAGGTCGTCGATCCAGGTAAATATACGCCGCGAAAGGTCTGCCCTTCCGGTAGGTGACCTGGAGAGAGATGGGCTTCATAGGGTTCGTCCTCGACGATACGCAGTGACCACATACACAATCTGCTCTTCGGCGTCCGGTTCCACCACTACTACCCACGGTTCGCGGCCCAAACGCGTAGAGATGAGCCAACGCCCCGGGCGACGCGCGGCAGCAACTGCGGTGGCATCATCGAGCATGGCACGCAGCTCCGTCTCTGAGAACCCGCGTTCCTCCATGCGATCCTCCAAGTGCGAAACGAAGCCAAGCTCCCAGTTCCACCATTCAGGTCGTTCCAAAGGCTACGCCTCGTTCGCGATGTTCTTGGCTCATGTCTGCTAACGTTCCAGGGTACCGACGCGGCTCGCAACGCGAGCCGTGTTGTCCGGAGCGAACGTAGTGAGCGAAGGCGGTACCCGTTTGTTACCCGGCGTTGTCCTCCTCGCGCCGAAGGACCCACGGGCCCCAACCCCATTAGAAGATAAGCCATCCGAGCGCAGCCAACGTCACAGCCATTAGGCCGCGCTTCCAACCGGAGCGGTCGGTGACGGTTTCAGGCTCGGCCAGTCCGATGCCTCGTCTGGTCCAGACCACAACGGCACCACAGTTCGAGTCCAAACCCAGGAATTCAGCGGGTGTCTCTAGGGCACTCCGATACACCTCCACAGCCACCACGCTGCTCGGATGTACGAGGCTCAGATTGTAGGCCGTCTCCTGCGCTGGGCTAGCACTCGGATTGGGCCACTGTTGTTCGTAGGTCGATTCTGATCCCTGCTTCTTCTTAATAAGCCCCGGATGCGTAACCTTCACCCCGTCGACGTAGACCGCCGGCGCGCAGTTGGCTCGACTCAGCTTGACCGAAGTGCCGTTGCCGGTCACCTCCAGCCCGGTCTCCCTGAGAACTTCCACCAGCTTCGTCGGGTTCCTCCGTTGGATCTCGTCCTCGAGGACGAACCTCCCCCATCCGCTGTAGTACCGCCTCTCAAGCCCCTCCACGGGCGGCAGCTTGGCCTCTCTGCGTCGCGCAGTCACAACGATCTCGTCCAACGGGACCGCTTCCGTTGACATGTACAGAATGGTTTCGGTGACCTCGCCTGCTTTGATCTCGACGTCGCCGCCCGACTGGGCATAGCCGAGACGCTCGACCCGCACTCGCACTATTCCCGCGGGGATCGCCGAAAGCGCGAACCAGCCCATCCTGCCCGAGATGCCTTCTCGCTCCAACCCTTCCAAGACGATCCGCGCGCCTTCCACCGGCTCGCGAGTCCCCTCGTCGAGGATCTGGCCGCTCAGCGTCCCTGTATGGTCTCTTTGGCCAGCCAGCGCGCTGGGTACCCCGAACCACCCGCTGATGAAAAGTGCAGCGACCCACGCCGCTTGCCGGATCCCGGTCGTACGTCGATCGCAGGTCTGCACGCTGGGCAATCTGCTCACCTCAACAGTCCCCCCACTCATGGCCATATCTCACACACGACTCCCGCTCTGCGAACCTGCAACCGGGGCATCCTTTTCCGCACTTCGCCCCCGGGTCCATCTCGTCTACGACAATGCCGGGTAACGTTCAAGCGCCTCCGAACCGGCCCGGCGCTTCGTTCCCAGGCTCTCATCTCTTCGAAACGAGCAC
>JAUYEF010000326.1 GCA_030691635.1 Bacillota bacterium | reverse complement strand
CCTGGTTGAGCGCCAAGAGGAGCGCGCCTGCGAGTATCAGCACGATCCCGTTCCAGAAACGCGTGGATCTCATTACCGCACACCCCTGGTGGCCTGGGACACCAGATACGCGCCCAGCAAGATCAACGCGACGGGCCACAGGTTATTGAGCACGACACCCGGGATTACACGCCTGACCATGAGCACCGCGCCAAGCAGCACCAGGATCAGCCCAAACGTCCTTGAATCGCTGGCCATGCTCTTGGGCCTTGGCTCATCGCGGTGTTCATCTTTCGGCCACTCAAGCACGGCGCCCTCCGTGGGCGCGGCGGGCGCCGTCCCCTGACCCTCCGCGGGGGCTTCGCCGCCTTCCCTGGCCGTATGCGGTCCAGGCGCCGTCGTGTAAGGCGCCTCAGGGATGACAAGCGATGCCACGATGTATGCAAGCACGCCCACTCCGCTGAACGCCACCAGCACCCAAGCCAGGCGCACAAGGGTCGGGTCGACTTCGAAGTACTCTGCCATGCCCCCTGCCACACCCCAAATCACGCGTTCCTTCCTTGACTTGTAAAGCCTTTTCACCGGTAACTACCTCCCTGAAGGCGAGTATGCCCTCTTGTCCAATACCTCTATCGAGGCGTATCGCGACCGGAACTTCGAGTTCCGGGCAATCGTCAAAAGCCACAGATATGTAAGGAGGGAAACCCATGAAAACCAGAGATTGGATCATAGTACTGGCCGCTCTGGCCATCGTCGCCGCTTCATCCATCAATATGCTGCGAGCCCAGGACACCAAGCCTGCGGCCGCGGCGGAAGTGCCCGAAGAGCACGTGATCTCCGTCAACGGCGAGGCGCAGCTCAGCGTCAAGCCCGACATCGTGGTCATCCGTATCGGCGTCACCACCCAGGCGACCACCGCTCAGGCTTCGATGGCTGAGAATGCGACCAGGATGAACGCGCTCATCGCCGCCCTGTCCGGCGCAGGGGTGAAGAAAGAAGAGATGAGGACCGTCTCGTTCAATGTCCACCCGGTGTATGAGTACCCCCATAACGCCGTGCCCAAGCTAGTGGGCTTCAGGACGACCAACAGCCTGCTGGTAACCGTCAGCGCCGAGTTCAACGTGGGGGCGCTGCTCGACAAGGCCGCAGCGGCAGGTTCCAACCAGATCGACAGCGTCTCCTACCAGGTAAAGGACCTGGCCAAGTACCGCGATGAGGCGCTGGTTAAGGCCATGGAAGACGCCCGCCACAGGGCAGACGTGCTTGCCAAGGCCGCCGGCGTCACCATCAAGGGCGTGAAGTCCATCGTGGAGTCGGGCGGGTACCAGCCGAGGCCGGAGTACGAATACATGAGGATGGCGGCCAAAACGGTCGCCGACCAGACTCCGATGCTGGCAGGTGAGCTCACCATCCAGTTCAACGTCACGGTCCAGTACATCTTCTAGTTGTCAAGGTGCAGTGGACGGTGAAACATTTTACCCTGCCACAATACGGTTTGCTCCGGGCCGGGGTTTCACCCCTGGCTCGCTTTTCTTTAGTATTCCTTGTGCCAGGCACACAATGATGACCGGTGGTTTACATCGAACCACCGGTCACAAATTCCTCGTGCGTCCTGCTCTGGCTCTAGTCTCCCCGGCCTTGTCCCGGACCTAGTCCCCCACCAGCCCGCCGATGAACCAGGATATCAGCGTCAGCACCAGGGCCACAAGCACTGTGGAGCCGAAGCCCCCTCTGATATCGAACCCCGGCACCAATCTGTCGACAAGCCCGAGCATCAGGCCGTTCACCACGAAGGTGAACAGCCCGAGCGTGAGGATGTTCAGAGGGAGCGTGAGGATCAGCAGGATGGGCCTCAAGATCGCGTTCACGACGCCCAGGATAGCCGCAGCTATCAGGGCGGTCCACGGATCGGCAAGCACGACCCTCTGCTTCATCAACAGCGCCGTGAATATCAGCCCGAGCGAGTTGATGACCCAGCGTAACACGAAACCTTTCATCCGATGACCCTCCCACGCATTGAGGATAGGCCGGTCACTTGATAGCTCTACCCAGGGCTATTCGATGACAACCTCAACGTGGACGCCTTCATCCTCATCCTGCACGTCTACGATCTTTCCGCGCGCGCCTTCCTTGATCTGCCGGATGATCTCGTTGAGGTTTATCCCGCCCATGTCCTCCATCTTCACGAACTTAGTGACCACGCTCAGAAGACCGATGGGCAGGTTCACGTTCACCTTGGGCTTCGCGGTCTTGCTGTCGGTCACTCGTACGCGGAGCCACTGGGCGGACGTCTTCGGAATGGCCGCCCCTGCATCCGAGCTTTCAAGGGCTTCGATCAGCTTGAGCGCCTCGTCAGCGGTGACCTTGCCCTCCTGGACCATCTTTAGTATTTGAAGCTTCTCTTGAGACATTGATATCACTCCCTGGTGCCATAGTCAACGCCGACTGGGTGCTATTCCCACTCCACCCAGTCGCCTACCGAAATCGAGCCGTTCGACGTGTGGGCCGCCACCGTGATCTTGCGGCCTGCCTCTTCGAAGCCCTTCGAGCGGGCCTTCACCCTGCGCATCCCATGGTGCTTCTCGTTGACCTCATACTCCAGGCCGGCTTCCTCAACGTTTATCTTCCCGTTGGTGGTGCGCAGGTCGAACGAAAACCCTATGCCGTCCGGCTTGCCTGACCGGACCTTGATGGAGCCGTTGGAAGTGTGCAGGTCGTACTGTGCATCCCCGACCACGCCCAAGGGCAGGACGGTGATCCGGCCGTTCGAACTGTGGGCCTTGACGTCCTTGGCAGATGTCTTGAGCAGCACCTTCCCGTTGGACGTCCTGGTTTCCACCCGTTCAGCCTCGACGGCGTCCAGCTTCACAACGCCATTCGATGTGGTCGCGTCCACGGTGGTCGCCTTCAAGTCCTTCATCTCGACCCTGCCGTTTGCGGTCTGCAGCAGGAACCTGTACACCCTGTCTTTCGGGAGGAACGCGACGATCGCCAGGCCGTGGCTACCGAGAATCATGGTCTGGGTCTGGTTGAACCTTATGGAAAGCTTCTTCCCGTCGCGCTCCGTGCGCACCATGTCGGCCGCACGAGCCCTTGCCTCCTGCTCAGACGGCGCCTTGACCCTCTTGATCAGTTTCACCATATAGCCGGGCTGGTCCCAACTCTCGACGGCCACTCTGCCGTTTGACGTCTTGAAGTCTATCTCGGGGACGAAATCCCCCGCGTCGAAGGTGCCCTCTACCGTCTCTTCGAACTTGAACCCGTCTCCGAACCCAAACCCGAAGTTGCTGATGAGGCCTTCGACCAGCGAGCCTATCCTCGACGCGATGTCGTCCGAAAGGTGCTCCGGCACCTGGCGCGGTGCCTGGGGCGGCTCGGGCATCTCGGGAGGCCGCATCGACGCAGGGGGAGCAGGCGGCTCCGGCGGCTCCGGTACCCACCCGGCTCGAGTCCCTTTCGATGAAGGCTCGAGCGCCTTCAGCAGCTCGACCGCCTCTGCCGCGGTGATCTTCTTCTCCGCCACCATCTGCAGGATCAGCATGCGTTCGCTTTCCATTCTGGTCCCCTCCTGTCTGGGCACGGTCCCAGCGGCCCAGTTCGGGCTCACATCTTTGGAACCGCCCGGGGCTAACGCCCTGTGTCCCCGGTACCAGGGCTCACGTAAGCCCTGTGGATATCGCGCTGTCTGTCTATGTCTCGATCTTTGCCCAGGAAACGATCATCTCTCGCAGCGTTGCCCGCGCACCTTGTTCAAGCCCCATGGCCGTTTCCAGCCGGGGCTTGAGCTCAGACACAACGCCTGGCCAGGCGTCAATGAGCGCCGCCAGCCTGACGGCCCAGCTCTTGTCGCCGGGGATCTCGTCCAGCCTGTCGAATGCCTCATGCATCGCCTGTTCGACTTCGGCGATCTGGTCGAGCGCTTCTTCGGCTCCCTCGGACACCCGTTCTATGGCATCCGCCATGTCGTCGAGATCCTCGGCCTCACAGGCCTCCTGCACCGAATCATCCACGTGCTCCAGCAGTGAGGTGAGTTCCTCTGCGGCATCCTCAAGGCTCTCGATTGCGTCTGCCAGCGCCTCGAGGCTGTCCACGTCCGGCACAGAGTCGTGCGTTCCTTCAAGTTCGGACGCCCAACCGGAAAACGCCTGCGAGAATGCGCCACTGGGACTGTGCGAACGACCGGTCTTGACCGCAGACGCAAGCCTCTTCACCGGTCTGGCGATGTCCCTGTCGATGTGCAGGTGCTTGACCTTCCTATGTATGTGGCCTGCTTCGTGCCGGGCATGGTCTGCCAGCCTGGTCACGACTTCGATGCCCTTGTCCACGGAGCTCGCGATGATGTCGCCGATGGACCCCACGATCTCACCTATGCGCTCCGGGCCCGGTACCCTGGTCCACGGAGAAGGCTCGTTGCGCTGGGAGATCTGTTCAGGCGCCATCTGTGGGGCCGGCTGGGATGCCGCGCCCTCTGCGCTCGCGGTCCTCCCAGGCTCCTTGGACTCAGCCCTGGCCTCTACCTGCGCTATGGCATCGTTGGCCGCATCGGACTCCTCCAGCGCTTTCAAGAGTCCGAGAGCCTGCTGGGTGTCGATCTTGCCCTCCGCGAGCATCCCAAGGATCAAACCGGCTTCGGAATCCACCCTGTTTACCCCCTACTTGCGCCTGAGTATCTTGATTGCGTCCTCGGCGCTGATCTCACCTTTGTTCAATGACTCAAGCACCTTACGCCTTCCCTCATCCACCCGCGCGTCGGTTTCCTCAGCTTCGACAGTGTATCCCAGGGCCATGATCACCGCGTCAAGCCTGTTCCTCACCGTCGGGTACGACACGCCCAGCTCGCGCTCGACTTCTTTGATGTTGCCCCGGCAGCGAATGAACGTCTCCACGAACTCGCGCTGCTCCTGGTTGAGGTAACAGAACTTGCACATATTGAAGCGCCCCTCTATCGTGATGTCGCATGCGGGGCAGTACAGCTTCCTGACCTCGAGGCGCGCTCCGCACACTAGGCAAGAACCGGGTGTGATTCGATCTGCCAACACAAGCACCTCCCTGCGGGCCTTCTGAGACCATGCTAACAAGACGCCTTAATGAAGTCAAGTGGGAGATTAATAATCTTGAGGGTATTACACCTGCAGAGTCAGCGCGTGTACCTGGCGCCCCAAAGTCTGAGTTTTTCAAGACATGCGGCGAGAACGCATCTCGATACATCGGACCCTTGGGACGCCGACTTCAGGTGAAACCATAGCCAAGAGTCCAGCGCATGCCAGATGTAGGAGAGCTCGTATAGTTCCAGGAATAACCGCTCGTCAAGAGAATGGCCGGCGCGCTCATAGCTCTCCCCATAAACGGATAGCGCCCATCGTCGGATTTCGTCCTGGATTTCCAGCCAGTGAGGATAGTAGTCGATCGTACCATCTACGAGTTGGGCCAGGTCCCAGGTTGAGGGCGCCAGCTGGCAAGCCTCCCAGTCGAACAACACCAGCCTGCCAGACGTGTCCAATCCGGCGTTTTGCCAGTGCAGGTCGCCGTGAACGATTGTCGGCCTCTCCGTGCAGACTTCAGCCACAAGAGGTGGGATCTTCAGGAGCATGCTGTAGACCAGCTCATACGACGGCCCCAGCAGTGCTCGGTACCCAGGTTCATCCTGAAGCCTCGCCATCAAGCGGGATATCCGGTGGGAATCTGTCCGCTTCTGGACTGTGAACCGGGAATCTGCCAGCCACGGGTTATCGTCAGCATCAGATAGAGCGCCTGTGTGAAACGTTGCAGCCAGTCTGAGCAGGTCCTCAATCTGCTCTGGCGATTCAAGGCTGGGCAGAGCGGCCAGGTGCTCCAGTGCAAGCCAATCCCAGCCGTCTTCATTCCATACCGCGTAGGCTTTGGGGAGCAAGGTCCTGATGCTCCGGATACCGGCCTGGTACACCTTTGCCTCCATGGACATACCGTCGGGCGCCCAGATTCGTTTGACGATCAGTCGCTGGGCATTTCCCCTGACATCCATGACGCAGTCGTACACCTGATGATCCGGCCGGGTCGACAGTAGGCGTATGCTGACCTTTGTCGACCGCGGCGAGACCGCTCCTGGGAAGCATCGTCTCACGATGCCTTCCGGATCCAGCAGATGCGGGATGTCAGGGTTCAAACCCTCACCCCTCGGAATGCGGTCTGCAGGGCATTGGTGGGGCCGCCGGGACTTGCTCGTAGCAAAGGGCCCGCCACATATCCAGATCCGGTATGGCAAAGGAAGCCGGGGCCCGCTCTTTGACCCACTCCCAGTCCCCGCAGTCACTGTCGAAGAGGCAGGGCGTTCTCCCGACGCGCTCCCTTGTTTCGGGCGAATCCACGAGCGCTCTGATTCCGGCCAGTCTGGGGTCATCCAGCTGTGCGCTGTGCTCACTTGCCATGGCCACGAACCTCCAAACCATTCCGGGCAGCAAACGATGGATATCCTTCATACTATGCATCACCTGGACCTCAAGGACGGCCGCAGCGTGGACAGCATCGCCCGCCGCAGAACCTGGGAATGAAACCAAGAAGACGCCGTTATTCTGACGGACCGCACGGGGTGATTGGTTGAGAGTCCTGTTAGGTTGTTACTGGGAGTTGCCGGTGGCCAGCGGCATCTCGACATATACAAGGGCGCTGCGCACCGAGCTCCTTGCCCGTGGGCATGAGGCCGTTGTGGCCAAACGTGGTTCCGGGCCTCTACGGGCATTTCAGCCGGTATCCTATGCCTCCCGCCTGGGTTATGGAGGGAGAAGGCACTCAATACGTGTTTGAGCTGGCCGTTCTCAAGATGTGCGACCTCAGCCAGTATGATCTGATCCATGTGCACGACGTACACTCCGCCCGTGCTCTATCACGGCTCCGCCGGACGCGGCCGCCCGTGATTCTGACGGCACACGGGCTACTTGCCTACGAAGGGATTGTGGAACAGACCATACCGGCTGATGCTTCAATCGAGTGGCGCTACTCATTCCTCAGAGAAAGAACCGGACTCATGTCCTGTGACCTGATAATGGTGCCGTGCGAGTGGATGCGCCGGCAATATACTGAAGTCTTTGGTGTGCCACCAGATAAGGTTGTAACCGTGCCACTGGGCATCGACGCCGCCGTATGGTCAAGGGCTGGGCCACCTCCGTCTGACCTGAAGTGGCGCCTGAGTGGATGCCGGATTGTGACCTGCATCGCGCGCCTGGTCCGGCTGAAGGGTCACGATACCCTCCTTCATGCCATGGACATCGTAAGGCGGCGGGTGCCGGACGTACGATGTCTGATTGTGGGAGACGGCCCGCAGGCCGGTGAACTGAAGCAGCTTGCCACCAGGCTGGACCTGGGTGAAACGGTTCTCTTCCTGGGAAGACGCTCTGATGTGCCAGACCTGCTTTCCACGACCGACGTGTTCGTGCTTGCCTCTCTGCTTGAGCTCACACCGCTTTCTATCATTGAAGCTCAGATGGCGGGCAGAGCCGTGGTATGCACTGATGTGGGGGGCGTACCGGACCTGGTTGAGAACGGCCGCACGGGAATACTCATACCGCCGCAGGATCCTGTGGCCCTGTCGCAGGCGGTCATCGGGCTTCTGTGTGACTCCGCCCGAAGACGACGACTCGGCGCGCTCGCCAGACAAGAGGCACTTGCCAAACGAACTCTGTCGAGCCACATGGATAGACTCACGCAGATCTACGCGCGGATGAGGGAAAGCGCGGATTGCTCAGAGATGTCGTTGGAGAACCGTCTGGTCCGAGGCTCTCCGGAGAGTGGACGCAGAAGATAGGTCGAGGAAGTGTTCATACCCCAAGAAGGGGTACCCGACCTCCACCAGATTCCGGTACTCCATGGGGTATAGCTGGAGGTCAGCCGCCTTTTCAGGCCTACAAGGAACGCTGGTGGGACCGGTGCCTTCTGGCATCGGGTACGATCCGGTATACATCACGGGATGCGCCTTCTTGACAAGGCATGCAACAAGAGAATAAGCGCCGCACAAATTGTGTTCAAGGTTCTGATCAAAGATGCTCGGAACATACACAAGGTCACCGGTCCCAATCGTCTCTGCAATGCGGCCGAACAGGCTTGCCTTGTATATTGGGTCGGCGCGGTGAAGAAACTCGTTGCCGAAGTCCAGGAATACCACTCTGTAGCCGTATTTGCCCGCAACTCTGAGCGCTGATGACTTGCGCTGCCGTATGAACTCCTCAGTGGGCATGCGAACATCCCGCCACTGACACGCGCTGTCTGTCACGAACACCACCGTGTCGAGCGACTCCATCGCGGTGTGGGCACCCACAATCTCGTCGTCCATGTGCGGTGCGATAAGCAAGACACTCACACTCAGTCCCTCCGAGGCAACAACCCTGTCCAGCATGATATGCTCGCGTGACGCAGCATGCTACATCTCGCCAGTCGCCCGCGCGTCATCGAGGGATAATGATGTCAAGTGGGGGCCTAATAACACTGAGGGTTCGGGGATGTGTTTCTGCCGCGTGTCATGTCCAGGTGAAGCGGTCCCCAGCGTACATGATGTGTAGGAACACACGTGGGTCAGAGGCCAATGTTTCTCTTGTCACCCTTGTAGCTACCGCAACCAGGAAATCGCTCAATGACAGTACACATGAACTTCTCTGAGAAGTCATAGTGGGTCAGTTCGGCTATCGGAACCATTCTCACATCCAAGATTGGATTCTCGTCAAACTCGTTAGTGGGGAGGCGAATGGCGCCGCCCGTTCGTTCCAGAAGGAATGATATGTGGACAACAGATGGCTCGACATCAGTCTTGTCGCAAACATAAAGCAGTTTCACTACCTTTGTTCTGAGTCCGGTCTCTTCCTCCATTTCGCGTATCATCGCTTGCTCTAGCGTTTCGCCCGACTGCAGACGGCCTCCGGGCAGAGACCATTCCCTAGCTTCAGACAATACCTGCTTGACTATCAGTATGTATCCATTTTCTACGAGGACGCCACTGACTCTAACCTGCACCAATCCACTTCCCATTCTTCCTCTTCCCAGAATGCGTCTACCTCTCTTCCCGCTCCTCAGTCGCCGCACTCAAATGCGCCAGCACGCGCCTCGCCGCTGGCTCGTTCATGCCCTTCACCCTGGTGAGGTCCTGTACAGAGGCTTCGGATATCGCCCTTATGGACCCAAACGCCTTCAACAGCGCCACCCTGCGCTTCGGCCCGATGCCAGGTATTTCGTCGAGGATGCTTCGCCTGGTCTCGTGAGACCTGATCTTCCTGTGGTAGCCGACAGCGAAGCGATGAGCCTCATCGCGTATGCGCTGCAGCAGCATCAGCCCGTCGGAATCCTTCGGGATCTGCAGCGGGTCGCTCGAGCCAGGTGTAAACACTTCTTCCTCCTTCTTGGCGAGTCCGATGGCGGGCACGGCTATCCCAGCGCCGGACAGCGCCTCGATCGCGGAACTGAGCTGGCCCTTGCCCCCGTCCACGACCACAAGGTCGGGCATATGCGCGAAGGAATCTTGGGCGGTAGAGCCCTGGGCTGTGGCCTCGGGGTCCTTCTGGGCCTTCGCCGCCCTCTTGAACCGTCGACCGATGACTTCCGCCAGCATGGCGAAGTCGTTTGCGCCCTCAACGGTGCGGATCTTGAACCGGCGGTAGTCGTCCTTCTTGGGAAAGCCATCTTCGAAGACCACCATGGAACCGGTGGCGTTGGTACCCTGGATGTTCGAGATGTCGTAACACTCGATCCTCGCCGGTGGCCTGGGGAGCCCAAGCACTCCCGCAAGCTCCTCCAGCCCCTTTGTCGCCCGCTCGCGGTCTCTTTCGGCCTTTGGCTTCAGCTCCTCGAGCGCGAGCAGCGCGTTCCGTGTCGCCATTTGCACGAGCTGTTTGGCCTTGCCGCGCACCGGCGCCCGCAGCATGACCTTGTGTTTGGCCAGCTTGCCCAGCCATCCGGCGACCACCTCCGCGTCTTCAGGCTCGGCAGGCAGCAGGATCTCATCCGGCAGGTCCGCCGCTACGGGGTAGTACTGCGTGAGGAAACCGCCGATGACATCCTCGGTCGTCTGGCTCGGGGGGCCGCTCATGTACAGCTGCTCTGCGCCTATCATCTTGCCTTCGCGCACCTGGAGCACGACCACGACCGCCTCCGGCCCGGCGAGCGCGACGCCGGCAGCGTCCCGGTCCTCGGCCTTGCTGGAGATGATCTTCTGCTTCTGGGTTATCTCCTCTATGGCTTTCAACTGGTCCCGGAGTTTCGCCGCCCTCTCGAACTCGAGGCTCTCTGACGCCTCTTTCATCCTCTTCCTGGTGCTTTCCCTCAGCACCTCGGGCCTGCCCTCCAAGAACAGACAGATGTCCTTCACCATGGCGCCGTATTCCTCTGGAGTCACCCTAACCTTACAGGGCCCGAGGCACCTCTGGATGTGGTAGTTCAGGCAGGGCCTGCTCACGGTGCGAAACACGTTGTTGGAGCATGTGCGGAGGGGGAAGATCCTCCTGATGAGCTGCATGGTCTCGCTCACGGCCCCGGACCTGGTGTACGGGCCGAAGTACCGGGAGCCGTCCTGCTTGATCGCACGCGCGATGAGAACCCTCGGCCAAGTCTCTTCGGTGGTCACCCGGAGATAGGGGTAGTGCTTGTCGTCCTTGAGCCTGACGTTATACTTGGGGCGGTGCTTCTTGATGAGGTTCGACTCAAGGATCAGCGCCTCGACCTCTGATTCCACGACGATATAGTCCACATCCTGGGCTTGCTGGACCATGGTCAAGGTCTTAGCGGTCAGGTTCCTAGGGGACTGGAAATACGACTTTACCCTGTCGCGGAGCGAGATGGCCTTGCCCACATAGATGACGTCGCCTGTCCCGTCTTTGAACAGGTAAACGCCTGGCTCCTCGGGCAGCTGCTTAGCTCGCTCCTCAAGGCTCACCGGCTCCACCCTCTTCGCCGGCAATGCCTCCGCCGTCCTCTGTGCCCTCTTCGCCGGCAGATTGCACATCCCTCAGCACAGGCAGCGCGCGTGCGCGCGCGTGCCTGGACTCGGGGTCCAGCACACGTTTCAGGAAATGGCCGGTGTAGGACTCTGGACGCTGGGCGACCTCTTCGGGCGTGCCTGTGGCGATGATGGTCCCGCCTTCCTCCCCGCCTTCGGGCCCCATGTCGATGATGTAGTCTGCGCTCTTGATGACGTCGAGGTTGTGCTCTATCACGAGGACGGTGTCCCCGGCGTCAACCAGCCTGTTCAGCACCTCAAGCAGCTTGTGGATGTCGGCGATGTGCAGCCCGGTTGTGGGCTCATCCAGCACATAGAGGGTGCGGCCGTTGGAGCGCCTGGACAGCTCGGTCGCGAGCTTCACCCGCTGTGCCTCACCGCCAGAGAGCGTGGTGGCGGGTTGGCCGAGGCGGATATACCCGAGCCCCACGTCCTTCAGCGTCTCGAGCTTCCTGGATATCCGCGGGATGTTCTTGAAGAACTCCAGTGCCTCCTCGACAGTCATGTCCAGCACCTGCGCGATGTTCTTGCCCTTGTACTGGATGTCAAGCGTTTCCCGGTTGTAGCGCGCCCCCTTGCAAACCTCGCACGGGACGTAAACGTCTGGCAGGAAGTGCATCTCGATCTTGATGATGCCGTCGCCCCTGCAGGCCTCGCAGCGCCCGCCGCGCACGTTGAAGCTGAAGCGCCCCTGCTTGTACCCACGCATCTTCGACTGCGGAGTGGAAGCGTAGACCTGCCTTATCAGGTCGAACATGCCTGTGTATGTGGCCGGGTTGGACCGTGGGGTGCGGCCGATGGGCGACTGGTCTATCTCGATCACCTTGTCCAGGTTCTCAATGCCCTCGATGGAATCGTGGTCGCCGGGAAACGTGCGCGCGCCGTTCAGCTCCGCGAGCAGTTTCTTGGCCAGTATATCATTGACCAGAGTGCTCTTCCCGGACCCGGAAACACCGGTCACGCAGCAGAACACCCCTAGAGGAACTGTCACGTCGATATTCTTGAGGTTGTGCTGCCTCGCGCCCTTTATCAGCAGCGCCTTTCCGTCCGGCGAGCGGCGCTTATCCGGCACCGGGATCTCACGCTGGCCGCTCAGGTACTGGCCGGTGATTGATCCGGGCGCGGCGAGGATGTCCTTGATGGAGCCGGTCGCCACTATCCGGCCGCCGTGCTCGCCGGCGCCCGGGCCGATGTCTATGATGTGGTCGGCCGCCCACATCGTCTCTTCGTCATGCTCGACTATGATCAGCGTGTTTCCCAGGTCCCGCAGTTTCTTCAGCGTGCCGAGAAGGCGCTGGTTGTCCCTCTGGTGCAGTCCGATGGTCGGCTCGTCGAGGATATATAGCACGCCCACCAGGCCCGACCCAATCTGGGTGGCAAGCCTGATGCGCTGCGCCTCCCCACCCGCAAGGGTGCCGGCGGCGCGATCGAGCGTGAGGTAGTCGAGACCCACGTTGACCAGGAAGTTGAGCCGGTCGTTGATCTCTTTCAGCACCTGGCCGGCGATCATCTGCTCCCGCTGGGTCAGGGCCACGGACTTGAGGAACGCCTGCGCCCTGACGACCGACAGCCCGGTCAACTCAGAGATGGAGATGCCCCCGACCTTGACCGCCAGCGACTCGGGCTTCAACCTCCGGCCCTTGCAGACGGGGCACGGCTTGGAGGCCATGTACTCCTCAAGCTCCATCCTGGCGGCCTCGCTGGCAGTCTCCTTGTAGCGTCGTTCCAGGTTGGGGATGACGCCCTCGTACTCGATGTGCCTGTCTCTTACCTGCCCGTAAGGGTTTTCGTAGTGGAACGGTATCCTCTGGCCCTCGGCTCCGTAGAGGAGCGCATCAACGAACTTCTGGTCGAGTTCGGAGACCGGCACGTCCGTGCGGAAACTGTAGTGCGCGGCCACCGCCTCAAGCAGCTGCGGCCAGTAGGTGCTGGAGCCCCTCGACCACGGGACGAAAGCCCCGTCGTCTATCGACTTTGTCCGGTCGGGAAGAACCAGATCGGGGTCGAATTCCATGGTGGTTCCGAGCCCCGTGCACGAGGGGCAGGCCCCGAACGGGCTGTTGAAGGAGAACATCCTCGGTGTGATCTCCGCGATGCTCACGCCGCAGTCTGGGCACGCGAGGCTCTGGCTGAACAGCGTCTCCGGCCCATCAACCTCTGCGATGATGACAGTGCCGCCAGACAGGTTGGTTGCCGTCTCCAGCGAGTCGGCCAGGCGGCCCCCTATGTCCTCGCGGAGGACGAGCCTGTCCACAACGGCTTCGATGCTGTGCTTCTTGTTCTTCTCAAGCACGATCTCATCGCTAACGTCGCGTATCTCACCATCCACGCGGACCCTCACGAACCCGGACCGCTGGATGTCTTCAAACACCCTCTCGTGCTCGCCTTTGCGCCCGCGGACCAGTGGCGCGAGCACCATGATCCGCTTGCCTTCTCCCATCACCAAGATCTGGTCGATCATCTGCTCGACGGTCTGCCTTGCAATGGGCCTGCCGCACTGGGGGCAGTGCGGTCGGCCGATGCGGGCGTAGAGAAGCCTCAGGTAGTCGTATACTTCGGTGACGGTCCCCACCGTCGAGCGTGGGTTGCGGCTCCCGGCCTTCTGGTCGATGGATATGGCCGGCGAGAGGCCCTCAATGTAGTCCACGTCGGGCTTGTCCATCTGGCCGAGGAACTGCCGGGCATAGGCAGATAGCGACTCGACGTACCGCCTCTGCCCCTCCGCGTAGATCGTGTCCATGGCCAGGCTTGACTTGCCGCTCCCGCTCAACCCAGTTATGACCACCAGCTTGTCCCGCGGTATCTCCACATCTATGTTCTTGAGGTTGTGCTGTCGAGCGCCTTTGACGATGATCTTGTCCGTGGACAAGCAGAAGTCACGACCTTCCCTGCGGAGCCCTTACCTTTTTCTCCAGGTCGAAGATTATATCCCTCAGGCTGGCTGCGTGCTCGAATTCCAGGTTCTTCGCCGCAAGCTTCATCTCTTTCCTCATCTTCTCGATGAGAGCGGGGATCTGGCGTCTCGGCACGTCGGAGAACCGGTGCTCTTTCCAGTATGATTTGTCCATTTCGACGGCCCGCGTCGCCTCAATGACGTCCCGGACCGCCTTCTTGACAGTTTCTGGCGTGATGTTGTTAGCCTTGTTGAACGCCACCTGTTTTTCCCGTCTACGCTCGGTCTCACCGAGGGCGCGCTCCATGGAGTCCGTCATAGTGTCAGCATACATTATAACCTTGCCGTCGACGTGCCGCGCAGCCCGGCCAGTTGTCTGGATGAGCGACGTGGTCGAGCGCAGGAAGCCTTCCTTATCCGCGTCGAGGATCGCGACGAGCGAGACCTCGGGCAGGTCCAGGCCCTCGCGCAGCAGGTTTATGCCGACCAGCACGTCAAACACGCCGAGCCGCAGGTCGCGGATTATCTCCATGCGCTCAAGCGTGTCGATTTCGGAATGCAGGTACCGCACCTTTATCCCCACTTCCCTGAGGTAGTCGGTGAGGTCTTCGGCCATCTTCTTGGTCAAGGTGGTCACGAGCACCCGGTGCTGTTTCTCGACGCGCTCCCGTATCTGCACTATCAGGTCATCTATCTGGTTCCTGGTGGGCTTCACCTCGATCGCGGGGTCCACCAGGCCTGTCGGACGGACGATCTGCTCCACGACCTGCGCCGCCCTGGACATCTCGTAGCGCGCCGGCGTCGCCGACACGCAGATTGACTGGCCTATGCGGCCCGAGAATTCGCTGAACGTCAGAGGCCTGTTATCATACGCGGACGGGAGACGGAAGCCGAAGTCCACCAGGGACTGCTTGCGGGACCTGTCCCCCTCGTACATGCCGCCTATCTGCGGTATGCTCACGTGAGACTCGTCCATAACGCATAGGAAGTCGCTTGGGAAGAAGTCCAGCAACGTGTAGGGCGGCTGGCCCGGCTCCCTGCCGGTGAGGTGGCGCGAGTAGTTTTCGACCCCCGGACAGCTGCCCGTCTCGCGCAGCATCTCCAGGTCGTACCGGGTGCGCTGCTCCAGGCGATATGCCTCAAGGATCTTGCCTTGGGTGCGCAGTTCCTTGAGCCGCTCCGTGAGCTCCTCCTCTATGGTCACGACAGCCCTCTTCATCTTCTCTTCCTGGATGACGTAGTGGCTGGCGGGATATATCCTGACGTGATTCGTCTCGGCGAGGACCTCGCCCGTGAGCGGGTCAATCTCGCTGATGCGCTCCACCTCGTCCCCGAACATCTCGATGCGCACGGCCTTTTCTGTATACGAGGCGGGAAACACCTCGATGGTGTCCCCGCGCACACGGAACTTATCACGGACGAAGTTCATGTCATTCCGCTCGTAGGCGATGTCGACCAGCCGCTTGAGTATGTGGTCCCTGTCGGAAACGGAGCCCTTGCGGAGAGAGAGCGTCATTTGCTGGTAGTCCTCGGGTGAGCCGATACCGTATATGCACGACACGCTGGCCACGATGATGACGTCTCGGCGTTCGAGGAGAGCCGATGTGGCAGAGTGCCTCAGCTTGTCGAGCTCCTCGTTGAGCAGCGTGTCCTTCTCGATGTAGGTATCAGACTGCGGCACGTAGGCTTCCGGCTGGTAGTAGTCGTAATAGCTCACGAAGTACTCGACTGCGTTGTTGGGGAAGAACTCTTTGAACTCGGAGCACAGCTGGGCGGCGAGGGTCTTGTTATGGCTTATGACCAGCGTCGGCCTCTGGACTCTCTCGATCACGCAGGCGATGGTGTAGGTCTTGCCCGACCCCGTCACCCCGAGCAGCACCTGGTCTTTGTAGCCGTTCTCCAGGCCCTCGGCAAGCAGTTCTATAGCTTTCGGCTGGTCGCCACGTGGCTTGAAATCGGAGACGATCTTGAACTCCGCCAATGCGCACGCCCTCCGGACTGGATGTCTCGCACCCGAATGATGATAGCATATCGAACTGGTGTTTGCAACCGACTGGAGCCGGTGGGCAAAAGCTCATGCCTTGCTGCGGGTTCGCCGCCGGGACTGTCCTTCGTACAGTCCGGCACGTGCCGCACGGTTTCCAGTCAGGTGGTAGCGGAGTCTGCGGTGGCGTTCCATGGTGAAAGGCCCCGCATTTCCCGGGAAATGTCGACAGGCCTCCGCAAGATCCACCGGGTAGTGCCCGGTGACCCCATGCGGACCTCAGAAAGGCTCATCTAGTGGGCTTTGATGGTCGCAAAGCGAAGGAGATGCGACTGGGTAGTTGACTGCCGGCAACAACCGGGAATGTGGTGCCTCGGATGCCGCAGCCCGGGAAGCAGCGGCCAAGCCGGCTTCTATCGGAGCGCCGCAGACCCTATGCGGCGATGCGCAGACCGGTTACACGTGCGGTGCGCGGACCGGTTACGCTTACGGTCCGCGAACGGTGACCCCTCGACTCACCCCCGCCTCCCAAGCCCGAAGAAAGAAGCCACCCGCCTATACAGGCCCGTCAGCGGGCTCCTGCTCCTGAACTCGACATGGATATCGTCGCCGGGTTCTGGCACCGAGATGACGCCGAGGCTTGTCACGACCCTGCCGAGCTTGACCAGTCGCTCACGGCCCGTGCGCCCTTCGCTGCGGACCACCATTTCGAGCGGCTCGGGCGTTTCCTCTAGCGCGGCGCGCATGTCATCGCGGCTGTTCACCTTGCGGCCGTTCACCTCGAGCACTATGTCGCCGCTTTTGATATGCGAATGATCCGCGGCGGAACCCGGCAGCACATCCAGCACCATGACGCCCTCGGCCGGCCGCACGAACCGCGGCTTGCCGGCCATCTCGGAGCTCGAGCTCACCCGGGCGATGAACTCATGAGCGAGAGGGCCGAAGAGCGCGGCGACCCACTCGAGCTTCCGGAACGAAGCGGCCGCCACGGCCACGACCAGCAGCACCACGCTGTACAACGACAGGACTCGCGCGGTGTTTGAGGCCCGTTCTCTTGGGAGGGTCGTCACGGAGATGTCGCCGTACCCAAGGCCTGCGGCCACTGGAAACAGCGCGTAGAAAAAGTTGGTGTTCGCCAGCGCGCCCTCCTTGAGCCCCAGGAGCGGCCACCAGTCTGGCGTGGCTATCCACTCACCCGCGGCGGGCATCGCCGCCTTGCTCATCAGGAATACGGCGATCAACGGCATCGGCCAGAACCGCTGCACTCCGAAGCCGCCGACTATCTCATTCCTCTTGTTCCTCACGAAGAAGGGTGTGGCGCATCCAGCGCCGCTGAGGTAGATCAGCAGGCTTTCCGTCAGGTGCAGGACCGCCACGAGGGCCATTATGGTCGGGACATTCACCCGCGGGAAGCCGAAGATCAGGTACGACAGGCTGATCAACCCGCCGGAGTATGAGAAACACATGAACCGAGGACTGACGAGCATCAGGGCCAGCGCGACCGGAAACAGGTATGCAAGCCCGCTATCGGAAAGCGGTATCCCGAGGAACACGAGCAGCATGCTCGCGATGGCCCCACCCACAATGCCCCATCCGGTGGACTTGAGGGCCTGCATCACGCTACGGTTCTTCGCGACGCCATATATACGGGTCTCCGTGGCCTCCACCCGCCGGTACTGCATGAACACAAGCGCGGTGAAGACCCAGAAAATCCCAGTCGCAGGCGACCCCCCGAGCAGTGCGAGAGGTATCGCTTTGAGAACAGCCTTCCCGAGTTCTATGAAAGCACTGATGGTATCCGCCATTGAGGTTTCTCCAGTCTCACCTGCCCGTTTTCTGCTTCAGTATCTCTATGGCCTTCTGGAGCTGGGTGTCCACAGGCTTCTGCGCAGCTTCCACCTTTGTGTTCAAGGTTTCGACAAGCTTCTGGTCCACCATCCCTGTGACAGCAAGTTTGCTGTCAGACTGGAACCGCCTCACGGCCGCCTCGGTAGCCGGGCCAAACACGCCGTCTGACGGAAGACGGTATCCGAGCAACGCGAGTCTCTTCTGGACGTCGAGCATATCGAGGCTGACGGCGCCCGGCTTGTAATCCTGCTTCAGCGTGAGCGCCTCAAGCCGTTGCTTCTGAGCCTCAGGCTCGACTTTGACGTCAGGCTCCACACCGACGCCATGAATGGACCTCATATTCGGCGTGTAGTACTTCTGAGTGGTCAGCTTGAGGCCCGAACCATCCTTCAACGTCATCAGGGTCTGCACAGATCCCTTGCCGAACGACTTCAGCCCGACTATCGTCCCTGCCTTGTGGTCCTGTACTGCACCCGCCACAATCTCCGAAGCGCTCGCGCTTCCGGCGTCGATGAGCACAACCAGCGGGAGGCCGAGTCCGGGCGCTTGAGCGCTCAGGGTCTCTTTCTTGCCCGCGCGGTCGATAACGTGGACCACCGCGCCTTTGTCGAGAAGCAGGTCCGCAACACCGATCGATTCCTCGACCAGGCCGCCGGGGTTGCCTCTGAGGTCCACCACAAGAGATGTGGCCCCCTTGGCCTTGAGTTCGGCTATGGCCTCCGTGACCTGCTTCGTGGCCTGGCTATTGAACTCTCTGACGCGAATATACCCAATGTTGCCTTCAAGCATTTCCCAGTCCGCGGCAGGAACGTTGATCGTCGCCCTCGTGATCTCCAAGTTGATGGGGGTGCTCGAGCCCTGCCTCATCAGCGTGATCTTGACTTTCGTGCCTTCCTTGCCGCGAATCAGGTCGGCCACTTTGTCGCTCGGCATGTCCACGATGTCTTTCCCGTCGACCTTGACGATGGTGTCCCCCGGCTTCACCCCTGCTTTCTCCGCCGGCGTGCCCTTGATCGGTGCGATCACCGTGATGTACCTGTCCTTCGCCCCGATGTACACACCGATCCCGGCATAGTTGCCGGAGGCCCTGATCAGAAGCTCTCTCCATTCGCGGGGTTCCATGTAAGCAGAGTACGGGTCGCCCGTAGCCTTTACGAGGCCCTCGGTGGCGCCATCCACGAGCTTCTGCACGTCCATCTGGTCAACATACTGCCTCTGCACAAGGTCGAGGACGTTCATCAGCTTCTCAAACCGAACATCCAGCGCCTTGCTGCCCGCGGGCGCCCTGGACGTCGCGACCCCATAGGTGATGACGTTGGTCAGCACCACGATTGCGACCAGGGCAAGTGCCGTGCGTCTTCTGTCCACCATAAGGTTCTGCCCCTCCGAGCCGTCGTGGCGGCAAGACTCTGCTCCTCAGCAGCTTTTCAGCGGCTCCTCAGAGCCGCTCAAACCAGAAAGCGGCCCGCACAGTGCGCTGGGCCGCCCTGCCGCCGGTATTGGCCTCTGCTATGGCACAAATTTCCTTGGATCCTGGGGAGTGCCTTTGACACGCACCTCAAAATGGACGTGCGGCCCGGTACTCACACCTGTGCTGCCTGCCCGTGCGATGATGAACCCCTTGCTGACCGCCTGACCCGCGCTGACCAGCAGCGTGGAGTTGTGCGCATAGAGGGTCGAATAGCCGCCGCCGTGGTCTATGATGACGCATTTCCCGTACCCGCCGAGCCACCCGCTATGCAGCACGACACCGGCCTCTGAGGCCTTGACAGACGTGCCCGTCTTGGCCGCTATGTCGATCCCTGTGTGGTTCCGGTACCGTCGTATGACTGGATGATACCGCCTGCCGAAACCGGATGTGACCGAGCCCGAGACCGGCCACGCAAACGCAAGCTTACCAGTGAATTTGACCTGGCTCTTTGCCTGAAGTTCCTGGATGATCTGCACAAGTTCTTCAGAGAGCTCTTCTAGTTCGTCAAGGGCATTCTCGTATTCCTGCCGCTGCTGCTTCAGCTTGGTCAGCTGCCGCTCGCGGTCCGCCGCCCGGCTCGCATACTCGCCGCGCTTCTCCTGGTTCTGCGTCTGCAGCGCGCTGAGTCTCTTCTGCTGGGTCTCCAGGTCTGCTTTCTTTGCAGCGTATTGCTCTCTCTCAGCCTTTATGCTCTTGAGCAAGCTCACGTCCTGCGTGATGACCGATTGCAGAAGGTCAAACCGTGTGAGGAAGTCCGAGAAATCCGTGGCGGACAGGATCACTTCTAAGTAACCGGCAGGGCCTATCTCGTAGAGCGCTCGCAGCCTCGACGCGAGGAAGTTGGTGCGCTTCTCCAGTTCGGCCTGCGCCCTCTTCACTTCGGCGTCTGTCTGCTGTACGTTCTTCTGGGTGACCGAGAGCTGTGCCTCTAGGTACCTGAGTTCCTTCTCGGTGAGCTCGAGCCGCTGGTCGAGCCTGTTCAGCTCCGAGGAAACGGCCTGCTCCTTGCGGCGCGTGGAAACGATGTTCTGCTTCTGCTCTTCAATCTCTCGCTGCACGCGTTCAAGCTCCTGGCGCCGGGTCTCAAGCTCGTCTTCAACCGCTCCCGCAAAGACCTGTGAGAGCGATAGTGAGAGCACCAGCAACAGCGCCAGCACCAGAACGATAACCCGGGACCACCTACGGAGCACCAGCCGAACACCTCCGGAACGACGCAGTCAGACTCTCAGGTACCTTCTCAGCGAAACCGCGCTCCCTGCCCCGCCTATGAAAGCGCCCGCGGCCAGCAGCGCCACAGCCACCTCAATCAGCAAGGGCTGCGGCGTCAACAGCGGCAGGAAGGGCAGGTTCCTTGTGACGGCCCCAAACAGCCAGGTGTACAGAGCGAATATGGCCGCGGCCGCCGCGACAGACCCGGCAAACCCCAGGATCAGGCCTTCGATCAGGAAAGGCCCTCGAATGAGAGAATCGGTAGCGCCCACGAGTTTCATTATCCCGACTTCCCTACGGCGGGAGAAGACAGTGATCCGTATGGTGTTTGACATGATGAACAGGGCGCCGCTCGCCATGACAATCACAAGCGCGATCCCAAATCCCCGGACTGCCGCTGTCAGGCTGAAGAGTTTGTCCACGATTTCTTGGCGGAACTGCACCTTCTCAACGCCCTTGAGCTTCTCGATGACCAGAGCGACATCTTTGATCTTCTGAGGCGGTTCGACACGCACCTCGAACGAATCGGGCAACGGGTTCGCGCTCTCGATGCCGGCCAGCAGGTCTTTCTGGTCACCGAACTGCTTCCTCATCCGTTCCAGGGCCGCTTCCTTGGAAACATAGATGACTTTGTCGACGAACTCGACCTCGTCGATCTTGGTCTCAAGCTCTTTGATGACTCTCTGGTCGGTGCCCGCAGCCACGTACACCCTGAGATGCACCTGCGACTCGAACGTGCCCGCCATGTGGTCCATATTGACGGACAAGAGCGACACGCCGGCCAGGAAGAACAGGCATACCGCCACGGTGCTCGCGGCCACGAGGCTCATCAGTGTGTTCCGCCGGATGCTCAGCAGCGCTTCATGCAGGGCGAACGAGAAGCCTTCAAGGCCCATTGTCGTAAGCCCCCCGGCTTTCGTCTCGCGTTACCTTGCCCTGCTCTATGGCCACGACGCGTTTCCTCATCCGGTCCACCACGCTCTTGGCGTGAGTCGCGACGACTACCGTGGCGCCCCGGAAGTTAACCTCTTCGAGCAGGCGGAATATGCCCGTCGAAGTCTCCGGGTCAAGATTCCCTGTGGGCTCGTCCGCCAGCACTATGGGCGGGTTGTTCACGATCGCCCGCGCCAGCGCCACGCGCTGCTGCTCCCCGCCCGACAGCTGCGGGGGGTAATGACCGACCCGCTCGCGCAGCCCCACCAGGTCCAGGACCGCCATGGTCCGGCGCCTGACCTCGCGCCGAGGCGTCTCGATCACCTTGAGCGCGAAGGCCACGTTCTCGAACACGGTCCTGTCGGGAAGCAGCCTGAAGTCCTGGAACACGACCCCCATGCTGCGGCGCAAGAGTGGTATGTCGCGACGCCTGATCTTGGCAAGGTTCCAGCCCGCCACCAGGATATCGCCCTCGGTGGGCGCCTCCTCGTGGTAGATCATCTTGATCAACGTGGACTTGCCGGCCCCGCTCGGCCCGACCAGGAAGACAAACTCGCCCTTGGAGACCTTGAGACTGACGTCGGATAGCGCGCAAACCTTATTCGGGTAGCGTTTTGAAACGCCAAGGAACTGGATCACCGTATGTCACCTGATACGTATGGAGCTCGCGTGGTGCGGCTCCGTTCTGGGCGGTTCGACACGTTTGGACTCCAATCCTCCCTGCAGGCAAATCCGCGAAGACAACAATTCGACAACAGTTCAGCACGGCAGGCAAGCCCGGGGTAGGCAGGAGTGCTGCATGGGAGGGTGGGCGATCGGGCCCCAATCATTGGCTTAAGCGGGCATTCATCCCAGCCGGTAGTGCACTATCCATTGTGCGTATTTGAATACCTTGAACCTGGCGAAAAACCTCATCCAGCCAAGCTTGGTCTCTGAGGCGTTGAAGTAGAAGCGTTCGTCAAGGAACTTGATGCGTGGGTCCCAATCTTCGAACTGGTCGCCGCGGTCGACGCCGAAAGTGAAGGTGACGTCTTTGGCAAAGCCTATCTTCCGCTGGAGGCTCCCCCGGCCGATGAAGCTGTGCAGCAGACGGATGATGAACGAGGAACTTACCTCCGCGACAAGCTCCGAGCCTGGGAACGTCTCGAGAAGTCTCAGGAGGAGCGACCGCCCCTGGTCCTCCCGCAAGTACATCAACAGCCCTTCGGCCATGAACATGTGCTGCTCCCTGCCGGCCGCTTTCACGTGGTCCATCCACGAGAAGTCCAGGACCGAAGACCCGATTGACCTGCACCGCTCACTGTCTTCTATGAACTGGCGGCGAAACTCGATGACATGCGGCAGGTCAAAGTCAAACCATAGCGCCCGGCCGTTGTCCACGCGCGAGCAGCGGCTGTCGAGGCCGCAGCCCAGGTTGACGATCACACCGTCTGGAGCCGTCTCGAGGAATTCCCTTGCGTAGCGGTCAAAATCCCGTGCCCGCAGCGACATGTTGACCGGTAGCTGTTGCGGCAGCGCACGCCTGGCAAGCATCCTGTGCATTCGCACCGGCGAAGCAGCGAGGTGCTCATCGAGCTTCTGGGCTATCTCGACCGCTTTCCTGTCCACTATAACCGGGTCCGCAGAAACGGATTCTATGGCCCGGCAGTACAGCGTCACGAGCAGGGTCTCCGAAACGCCCCCCAGGCCGTAAGGCGTGCTGGTCATATGGTTTCACCACCTACTTCCCCGCGATAACCTCGCGGCACGCCACCACAACGCCTTCGGCCGAAAGGCCGTACGCCTTGAGGAGTTCAGCGGGCTTCCCGGATTCGCCGAACACGTCCCGCACGCCCACGCGCCTGAGCCGCACCGGGAAGTTCTCGGAAAGCGCTTCTGCTATGGCGGACCCGAGGCCCCCGATTATGCTGTGCTCCTCGACGGTCACCGCGGCCCCGCACTTTCGTGCGGCGGCCACCACCGCCTCCACGTCGAGAGGCTTGATCGTGCTCACGTTAACGACTTCAGCGGAGATGCCTTCCGCGCCCAACAACCTTGCCGCCTCCAGCGCGACCGCCACCATGTGGCCTGTCGCGAACACTGCAACGTCACTGCCCTGCGCAAGGCTCCTCGCGTGCCCCAGCTCAAACCTGTAGTCCGCGCCGTACAGCACCGGCACCGGCGGCCTGCCGAGCCTTATGTAGAATGGCCCTTGCTGGGCGGCCGCGACGCGGACCGCCTGAGCGGCCTCAGTGGCGTCAGCAGGCACGACGACCGTCATGTTCGGAAGCGCCCGCATCAGCGCAATGTCTTCCAGCGCCTGGTGAGAGGCCCCATCCTCACCGACGGTGAGCCCTGAATGAGTGGCCGCTATCTTGACGTTGAGCCTGTTGTGGGCGATGCCCATTCTGATCTGGTCGTATGCCCTTCCCGTCGCGAAGACCGCAAACGTGCTGGCGAAGACCGTCTTCCCGGCTGCGGCAAGGCCCCCGGCGACCGACATGAGGTTCTGCTCGGCGATGCCCGTGTTGAAAAAGCGGCCCGGGAACGCCTTGCCGAACTGCTGTGTCATCGTCGATGCGGAAAGGTCGGCGTCCAGAACGACGATCCTCTCATCTTCTTTGCCCAGCTCCACAAGTGTCTCCGCGTATGCCTGCCGTGTGGCCCTCATCTCAGGCGCCACATGTGACGCCCCCCTTCTCGAGCGCGGCGAGCGCCTGCTCGAGCTGCTCCTTGCTGGCCGCCTTGCCGTGCCACTGTGCCTGGTTCTCCATGAACGATACGCCCTTGCCCTTAACCGTCCTTGCGATAATCACGGTGGGCCTGTCCTTGCACTCTCGAGCCTTGTCTGCAGCCTGGAATATCTGCCCGAAGTCGTGGCCGTCTATGACCAGCACGTTCCACCCGAACGCCGCCCACTTGGCGTCCAGCGGATACGGGCTCATGACCTGCTCACACGGCCCGTCGATCTGCAGGCCGTTCCAGTCAAGAAAAGCCGTCAGGTTCGAGAGCGAGTAGTGCGCGGCGAACATCGCCGCCTCCCATATCTGCCCTTCCTCAGATTCGCCGTCGCCTACGACCGCATAGACCCGCCATTCCGCGCAGTCCAGCCTGGCTCCCAGCGCAAGCCCGCAGGCGAAAGAAAGTCCTTGCCCCAGCGAGCCCGTGGACGCGTCAAGACCGGGAGTCCGGTTCATGTCCGGGTGGCCCTGCAGGATGGACCCCAGTCTGCGGAGCGATTTCAGGGTTTCCTTGCTGAAGAAACCCCGCTCGGCAAGCGTCGCGTAGAGCACCGGCGCCGCGTGGCCCTTCGATAGCACGAACCGGTCGCGGCAATCCCATCGAGGGTTGCCAGGGTCAACTTTCATTATGTCGAAATACAGGGCCGTGAGGATCTCCACTGATGACAACGACCCACCGGGGTGGCCGGATCCTGCCTCAGTCGTTGCGATCAAGATGCTCTTGCGTATCTCCTTGGCGATTTGCTGCAGTTTCTGCTTGTCCCTCACTCCAAGCCCCCCTCCACTAATACCGCCGCTTCAAGCTCTCCCGCAGCACCCTGAGCGCGAAGACTGGAAGCACGAGGTGCCTGCGTATTCGACCGGGCTGCAAGAGCAACCTGTACAGCCACTCAATGCCTGCTCTCTGCATCCATTCCGGGGCGCGCCTGACGTCTCCGGCGATCACGTCCATGCTGCCCCCGATTCCCATCGCAAGCGGCACGCCCAGCAAGTCCTTGTGCTGGGCGATCCAAAACTCCTGCCGAGGCTGGCCGAGTCCCACGAACAGCATCGACGGGCGCGCCTCTCTGATCTGGTCGAGCACTGCCTTCTCTTCGTGCGCGCTGAAATAGCCATGCATCGTGCCCGCGATCCGGAGGCCGGAGTTTGCGGCGCGAAATACCGCCGCAGCACGTTCCGCGACGCCGGGACGGCTCCCCAGCAGGTACACGCTCCGGCCCAGGCTCGCGGTGCGCTCGACGAGCCGTTTCATCAAGTCGATGCCGGTCACGCGCTCGGGCAACGGTTTTCCGAGCCGGCGCGATGCCCAGACTACGCCCACGCCGTCCGCAAAGACCAAATCTGCAGCGTTCATCACCTGCAGCAGCCTCGTATCGTGCCTTGACCGCTCGAGGAGCTCCGGGTTCGCGGTGACCATCATATGCGGGCCGTCCAGCGACGCCAGTCGCATCGCTTCGTCCACGGCTTGCTCGAACGTCAGAGAATCGAACCGCACGCCGAGCAACTCGACTCTTTCGCGGCGTTCCACAGCGCGAGACCTCGTAGAATGCTTCGCTTCCGGCCCGGCCGGCGAAGGAATGACTCACCACAAACACTCTGCCCGGCCTTGACCCGCCGGGCAGGCTAGGTATTCTCATGGCCCAGATGCTTTTCCTCCATTAGTCTTGCGCCGGGGCGGCAAATAACACTCCAGTTCGAGCCTATGTTATACTTTACTTGCCCCCGGCGAGCACAAACCGCGCTTTGAGCAGGAAGATTGTATTCGAACACGATTCGACTGCGAGGGTGGTTGATGGCGAATTGCGGCGTCCTGATCGCCGCCATGTCCCTCGATTTCGGCGGCGCTGAGACTCATGTCATAGACCTCGCCACCAGACTTTCCGACCTGGGGTTTAGAGTCAGCGTCACGTCGCAGGGCGGGCGGCTCGTCAAGCGGCTCGAGCAGGCCGGAGTGCTCCATCTAGGCGCCCCTCTTCACAGCAGGGCGCCTTTGAGCCTCCTGGCGGCCACGCGCATCCTGGGCGAGACGGTCGAAGCCCGGGGAGTGGAGCTGTTTCACGCTCACGGGCGGATACCCGCCTGGGTCTTGACTCAAGTGCAGCGCAAGCACCCGGCCATCCCGCTTGTCACGACATACCACGGCGTCTACACCGCGGGCTTCCCCTGGAACTTGTTCACCAGGCAGGGCGACATTTGCATCGCGGTCAGCGACGACATCAAGTCGCACCTCGTGAACCACCTGGGATTCGACGGCGCCCGTGTCGAAATCATACCGAACGGCATAGACACTCGCAGGTTTGCGCCTGCTCCTCAGCCCCCGCTGCGGGAGGAAATTGTGGCCGGGAACTCCGGCCCAGTGGTCACCAATGTCTCGCGTCTCGACGCCCGGTTCGCGGATACCGCCGTCAGCCTTGTCGAGGCCCTCCCGTCGCTCGACGCACAGCACCCCGGCATCGTCGGGCTGGTTGTCGGCGACGGCGACCGGCTCGGCGATGTACGGCAGGCCTGCGAGCGGTGCAACAGCCTGCTCGGGCGTCGCGCCGCGGTCGCCGTGGGCGGGCAGGAAGACGTGGTTCCCTACCTGCTTTCGTCCGATGTCGTGGTTGCCGTGGCACGGTCCGCGCTGGAGGCGATGGCCTGCGGCAAACCGGTCGTGCTGGCAGGAGAAGGCGGGTTCAGGGGAGCGCTGTCTGCCGGCAACGTCGAGATGGCCAGACGCCACAATTTCACGGCGCGTGGCTCGGATGTCACTGCCACTGCCGGCGAGATCGGCGCCGCAGTGAACTCGTTGCTGGAGAGCAGCGAACTGCGTGCCGCATCGTCTGCGCTGGGGCTGGAGGTCGTTACCCGCGATTACTCGTGGGAGGCGCTTGTGCCGAGGACGCTTGCGGTGTATAGGAAGGCTTTCGAAATGAAGAGTTTGCGAAAGGAGCGACTTTAGTGCGCCTTCTTGACCAAAAGGGGCGGGTTTTCGGGCTGATCAATATCATAGACCTGCTGGTGGTGCTGGTCATCTTGGTCGCAGCCGGCGGCGTCTATTATGTGCGGTTCTCAGGGCTGTCTCCTTCGAGACGCGTTGAGGAGAAGACGATCGAAGCAGTCTTTTTGGTGAATAACGTCAGGAGCGCGACCGTCGATGTCATCAAGCCGGGAGACAAAGTGCGCGAGTCCAAGTCCAATACTTTCCTCGGAGAGGTCATTGGCAAGGAAGTGCAGCCGACCACCGTGACGGTTGTGCAGCCCGACGGCACGATTTCCGAGAGCAGTTCAGCCACCAGGAAAGACGTGTATGTGAAGGTGCGGGGCGTGGGAAGCGTTTCCGAGAACGCCATCGTGATGGGCAGCCAGGAGATGCGAATCGGAGCACGCGTCCAGCTCAAGACGAACATGTGGGCTGTTGAAACAACAGTCATGGAGATAGTGCTCAAGTGATCCAGGCATTCCGCGTCGCGACAGAAGACAGCCTCTTTGTGAGGATGCTCCGTTACCTGGGGCAGGCCTGGCCGCACAGTGTCTCTGGACGGCTCTGGGCAGGCTCGGAGGCTTTCTGGAGGGCTGCGCCGGCTTCGAGCAAGGTCGTAGGATGGCTGGCATCTGCTTCCTCGGAAGAGGAGTTTTGGCGGCGATCATGGTTCGGGAAGACGTGGTCCTCGATAGCAGGAGCTGTTTCGCGCGCCTTCGAGTGGCTCGCCCCGGTGGTGGAGCAGGGCACCGGCAACAGCTTCCTTGTGGAAAGGGCGCGCGCGGCGTGGCGTTTCGCACAGTCGGCATGGTACGGGAGCGCTTTCGCGCGCCTGGTCCTGAAGGCCACCGGGATAGCTGAGGCCGGGGCGCCAGACGCCGGCGCTGTTCTCGTCGGGCTTTACCTTGCGGTCGTGCCGTTCACTCCGACGACCGTGAACACAGCGGGCGCTTTTGCCCTCCTGGCTGCCTGGGCCGCATCAAAGCTCGTTTCGGGCGACGAGACGCCCGTTTCCAGGACGTACATCCCTGTGGTCTTGTTCGCAGGGATTACCGTCGCTGCGACGGCCGGCTCCGTGACCCTTCGCGAGAGCCTGCCCTCACTGGTTCTATGGGCCTCATACATCGCGGTTTTCTTTGTCGCGTCCCAGTGGATAAGGAAGAGAGGCGACGCGTGGTTCGTCGCCCTGTCCTGGGCGGTATCGGCGACGCTGGTGGCGCTTCTCGGCATCAGGCAGTACTTCTCGGGCATCGAGACCGCCGAGTCGTGGGTCGACATCAAGATGTCGGACTACATCACCACTCGCGTGTACTCGATCTTCGACAACCCCAACATGCTGGCCGAATACCTCTCGTACGCGATCGTGCTCGCCTTCGTGCTGCTCCTGGCTTCAAGGAGCGTTCTCGCCCGCGTGTCGATGGCCGGCGCCGCTGTGCCCATGGTATTGTGCCTTGGCGTCACCTTCTCAAGGGGTGGCTGGGTCGCGACCGCTCTCGGGCTCCTTGTGGTCAGCGCCATCAAGGACCGTCGTTTCCTGGTGCTGCTGCTTATCGTGCTTGTTGCCTCGCCGCTGTTCTTACCGGAGAGCATACTCCTGCGGGCCGAATCGCTGGTCACGCTGGGAGATAGTTCGGCCAAGTACCGGATCACCATATGGACCTCCGTGCTGCGGATGATAAAGGATAGGTGGGCGACCGGCATAGGCCTTGGACCGGTGGCCTTCGCGCGAGTTTACCCGCAATACGAGATAGCCGGGACGCCCGCCGCTCATACGCACAACCTCTACCTGCAGATCCTCGTGGAAATGGGCGGGGCGGGGCTGGCATTCTTCGTATGGGCCGTGCTGAACCACCTGCGCGACGCGGTGGCCGCACGGGATCTTGACAGGTATACAAGTTACGTGCTCGTGGGCGCGGTGGCCGGCACGCTGGGCCAGCTCGCCCATGGCTTGATGGACAATATCTGGTATTCGCCCAAGAATGTGATGTTCTTCTGGGCGGCGATCGGAATGGCGGTCGGGATGACTGCCTTTGGGAAGAAGGACGCCACACGTGCCTGACGGCGCCAGGGTCCGGGTGCTGCATGTCATGAGCGACAGCAATTTCGGGGGAGCAGGTCGTTATCTAATCACGCTCCTCCGCGGGCCGGAGTATGCGGCCCGGGTTGACGCGGAGGTGGCCTGCCCGAGGGGCGGCGCGCTCTGGAAGTCGCTCAGAGACGGAGGCATCAAGACTCACACGCTTCCGGGCAGCGACAAGTCCCTTGATCCAGGCCAGTTCCTGCCGCTGGTCCGCATCGCCCGGCGAGGACGGTTCGACATCGTCCACACGCACGCCAGTTTGGTGGCAAGAATCGCCGCGCGGTTCGTGCCCGGCACAAGGATCGTTTTCACCAAGCACACGATGGGCGGCGCGGGCAGCGCGGGTATCATGGCGCGTCTGCAGCCGCTGCTGGCGGACAGGGTGATCTGCGTCTCGAAAGCCGTGCTTGGAGAGCTTGCCAGGTCGGGTGTGCCCAGAGGCATGCTCGACCTTGTCTACAACGGCGTGGAGACCGGCGCCGGGGCCGAGCCCGCCGGAGCCGGGCCGCGCGTCCCGTCCGCAGGCGCGGGCGGGCTATCCCAGAGGGCACCGTCCCAGGGGGCGGGGTCCCGAGGGCGCGACGTTGGACCGGTCATCGTTACGACAGGGCGGTTGGAGCCTGATAAGGGGCACCGGTTCCTGGTCCAGGCCATGCCGCGCGTGCTCAAACACCATCGAGGCGCCCGGCTGTGGATAGCCGGAGACGGCTCGCTTCGCACCGAGCTTGAGGCTCTTGCCTACCAGCTCGGCCTCGAAAAGCATGTCGTGTTCTTGGGCTTTGTGGAGGACGTCCCGGATCTCCTGTCCAGGGCCGACGTGTTCGTGCTGCCGTCGCTGTCGGAGGCGCTTGGCATATCCTTGCTCGAAGCCATGGCCGCATCGCTGCCCGTAGTGGCATCCGCGGTCGGCGGTGTGCCCGAAGTGATCGAGCCGGGCTTCAACGGTTTGCTGGTCCCTCCGGGCGACGCGGACAAGATAGCGCTGTCGCTGCTGACATTGTCGGGTGAACCGGAACTTGCCCTCCGGCTGGGCAAAAACGCAAGAAAGACAGTGGAAGGCAGGTTCTCTGCCGCACAACAGGCCAAGGGCACTGTGGACTGCTACATGAAGACCTTACGAAGGGTCGGGTGAGCGACGCTGCCTGGTGTGGTGATCTCAGGATACTACGGGTTCGGCAATGCCGGCGATGAGGCCATCCTGGCATCAATGGTCGCGTCGCTGCGGTCAGCCATCCCCGGCCTCGGGATCACGGTCATCTCGAAAGACCCTTCCGCCACCAGCGGGGAACTCGATGTCCAGGCGGTCGGGAGGCTGGACGTGGGCGGCGTCACGCGCGCGCTGCTGGCCTCGGAGATGCTGCTGAGCGGGGGCGGAAGCCTGCTGCAGGATGTGACGAGCGTGCGCTCGCTCGTGTACTACCTGAGCGTCATGGCGCTGGCCAAGTCTTTCGGGAGAAAGGTCATGCTCTTCGCCAATGGGTTCGGCCCCGTCACGTCGCGCCAGGGCAGGCTCCTCTGCCGGGCAGTGCTGGACAGGATCGATGTCGCCACCTTTCGCGATCGCAACTCCCTTGAGGACGTGAAGAGCCTCGGCGTCACCCGCCCCTATGTGGAAGTCACGGCCGACCCCGTTTTCCTGCTCGATGAGGCACTAACAGCGACCGAGCACGCGGAGTACGCAAGCGCGGCTCAAGAGTCGGTCGCGCGCTGTGGCGTCCCGCCTACGGGTGGCCCCCTCGTCACCATCTCGCTCAGGCCCTGGAAGCACGCGCCTGCTTCTTTCGCGGATGTCATGAAGACCGCGCTCGCGCTCCTCTCGGCAATGGGAGCGCGCGTCCTGCTAGTCCCGCTTCACTTCGACCAGGACGCCGCTTTCTGCGAGCATCTGGCGCGGGGCGCGCGATCCCCGCTCTACGTGCTACGCGAGCGGGTCAGGCCGCAGGTCATGCTTGAGATCATGGGGCTCTCGCAGGCGGTGATCGGGATGAGGCTCCACTCACTAGTGTTCGCAGTCTCGAAGGCAGTGCCGTGCGCGGCCATATCCTACGACCCAAAGGTACAGAGTTTCGCGGATAGCGCAGGCATCCCCACCGCGTGCGACATCCACGGCGCGACCGTGGCGGGGATCCAGACGGTGACAGAGGACCTGCTTTCTCGCCGGGCCGAGGTAGCGTCCTCGCTCGCGGCGCGCAGGAGCGAGTTTGTGAGGCTGGCGAGGCGAAACATCGAGCTTGTGAAGCAGGAGCTGGGTTAGGGGCTACTGGTTCTCGAGCCCAGCGATGATTCGCAGGCTTTCGGGCTGGACACTCACTTCTTGGAATATGAGCGGAATGCGCTCTCGCACAGCGTCGAACAGCAGCACCTTGTCGCCGAGGACCTGTCTTACGGCAGCGTTGATCACCGCGGACGCTGGCCTGCCGTCGAGCTCTATCTGGTCGATGAAGAAGAAGAGCCGCTTCCTGTCGGGAGGCGCAATCCCGATGCCCCCGACGATGTCGATCTTGTAAGTCCTGCCCAGTATCGGAAGGCTCCCGCTCACGCGGGCCTTTCCGCCCGCCAAAGTCACCTTCGAGCCGGCAAGCGGGATGACCTCCTGTGCCTTCTTGGTGATCGTTCCTTCGGTGACTATCATCACAGCCCTGAAAGAGCCGTATTTCGTCGGCCGGGTGGGCGGGCGGCCCGTCATGACCGAGACCGGGTCGATGCTCACGCGGGAGGCCTCAAGGAGCAGCGTATCCACTTCTACTGAGCCTACACGGGCGGGCGAAGCCCGTAGCGTGAGCGTGTCTATGTAGCCTGCCACGTACTTTATCGCTGGGACGGACTTGACCTCAACCTTTGCGCCCAAAGGAAAAGAGGCCCCAAGGGGCCCCGCCATTTTCTCCGCCTCTGCCTTCGCTGCCTGCTGGGCGATGCTTGGGAGAGTTATCTCCGCCACCGCGACTACCAGGATCACGGCGACCAGCAAGCATCCGAGCGCTTTCATGGTGAAACCTCGTGCAACCGGCCGTGTCCGTTTTTCTGCAAGTGTTCCCTGAGCGACGCCTGGATGAACTGGTCTATGTCCCCGTCCATGACTGCCTGGACGTTTCCTTCCTCAACGCCTGTCCTGTGGTCTTTCACCAGGCTGTACGGCTGGAACACGTACGACCTGATCTGGCTGCCCCAGGCGATCTCCTGGTACGCTCCGCGCAAGGATGCGATCTCCTTTTCCCGCTCCTGCTCCCTAAGATCTGCGAGACGCGCTTTCACGATCCTCATCGCCGTTTCCTTGTTCGCGTGCTGCGACCGTTCATTCTGGCACGCAACCACGACTCCGGTTGGAATGTGCGTTATCCGGACAGCCGAGTCCGTTTTGTTGACATGCTGCCCGCCGGCCCCGCTCGACCTGTACGTGTCGATTCTCAGGTCCTCAGGTTTGATCTCTATGTCGTTGTCTTCCTCGATTTCAGGCAGCACCTCGACCGACGCAAACGATGTGTGCCTGCGGCTCGACGCGTCGAAAGGCGAAATCCGCACAAGGCGGTGCACACCTTTCTCCGATTTCAGGAAGCCATATGCGTACTCGCCCTTGACGCCGATGGTCACGCTCTTCAGCCCCGCCTCTTCGCCGGGGAGGCTGTCCAGCAGGTCCGTCGCAAAACCGTGGCGCTCCGCCCATCTTGTGTACATCCTGAGCAAGATCTCGACCCAGTCCTGCGCGTCGGTGCCGCCGGCGCCTGCATGTAGCGAGACGATCGCGGCTCGCGAGTCATACTTGCCGCTCAGCAGGACCAGCAGTTCGAACTCCTTCAGGTCCGCTTCGAGCTCATCTATCTCGCGCTCGAGCTCGCCGGCAAGCTCGAGGTCCGACTCAGCCTCTATCAGGTCGAGCATCTCGCGGGCGTCTCTGGCTCTCGCCTCAAGGCCCTGGACTTTGTCGAGCGGCCGCTTGACCTCAGTGAGGTTCTTCACCAGTTTCTTTGCTTCTTCAGGGTCGTTCCAAAAGTCTGGAGCAGCCATCCGGGTTTCCAGTTCCGAAACCCTGGCCGCCCGGGCCGCTACGTCAAAGAGACCTCCTGAGCTCTTCGACTTTCGCCCATGAATACTCGGCCTTCTGTCTCATCTCCTCAAACATGCACAACCCCCCCCTAGAGGTTTCTCCCGCAGCAATGCTTGTATTTCTTGCCGCTTCCGCAAGGGCACGGGGCGTTCCTCCCGATCTTCCTCTTGCCGCTTGCGGGCTGCCTCGGCCCTGTCGCGACCAGCCTCGCCACGGGCTTCTTGACTTCCGGCGCGAGCTGTACGCGGTACAGGTACCGTACAGTATCATGCTGGATGCTGTCTATCATCGCATCAAACATCTCAAACGCTTCGCGCGTGTACTCGATCAGCGGGTCGCGCTGCCCGTAGGCCCGGAGGGAAATGCCTTCCCTCAAGTCGTCCATGTTCTTGAGGTGCTCCATCCATTTTATGTCAACCACTCGTAGCAGCACAAGCCTTTCGATCTCACGCAGGATGTTGCCGCCGATCTGCTCCTCACGCCGCTCGTATGCCTGCGACGCGGCCTCACGCAGCCTACCGGCCATTTCGTTGCGGTCCTTGCCTCTGAGGCTTTCAGCATCGACGAACCCCTCAGGGAAGAACTCGGACTCAGCGTATGTGACCAGACCCTGGAGGTCCCAGTCGGCGTGGTGGACAGATGGCGGCGCGTAGATCCCGACGATATGCTCCACGACATTGGAAATCATCTCCCGGATGGACTCCCGCAAGTCACCGCCCAGCAGCACCTTGTTGCGCTGGCCGTAGATGACCTCCCTCTGCCGGTTCATCACATCGTCGTACTCGAGGACCGACTTGCGGATGCTGAAGTTCCTGGCCTCCACCCGTTTCTGCGCATTCTCGATGGCCCGGGACAGCAGGGCATGCTCGATGGGCTCATCTTCTGAGAGGCCCAGCTTATCCATGAAGCCGGAGACCATGTCCGCGCCGAAGAGCCTCATCAGGTCATCCTGCAGCGCGATGTAGAACCTCGAAGAGCCCGGATCGCCCTGCCGGCCTGAACGGCCGCGGAGCTGGTTGTCGATGCGCCTGGCCTCATGCCTTTCCGTCCCGATTATCTGGAGCCCGCCCAGGCCGACGACTTTCTGGTGCTCTTCGTCCGTCTGCTTCTTGTACTCATCGAAGAGCTGCTTGTACCTTTGGCGAGCCCTCACGACTTCTGCATCAGTCGTGGGAATCTGCTCCGCCGCCTCGGCGATCACCCACTCCAGGAACTCCTCCTGCTTCATCTTCTCTCGTGCCATGAAGCTGGGGTTCCCGCCGAGCATGATGTCGGTTCCCCTGCCGGCCATGTTCGTGGCGATGGTCGCGGTCCCAACCCGCCCAGCCTGCGCAACGATCTCGGCCTCTTTTTCGTGGTACTTCGCGTTCAGGACCTGGTGATCGATGCCCTTTTCGCGCAGCATCCGGGACAGGATCTCGGACTTCTCGATGGAGATCGTGCCCACGAGCAGCGGTTGCCCGGTGACATGCCTCTCGATGATCTCTTGTATGACAGCGCGGAACTTGCCGCGTTCGGTCTTGTAGACGACGTCCGGGGAGTCTTTCCTGATCATCGGCAGGTTCGTCGGGATGACCACGACGTCGGTGCCGTATATCTTTGTCAGCTCTTCTTCCTCGGTCTGCGCGGTGCCGGTCATCCCCGCGAGCTTCTTGTACATCCTGAAGTAGTTCTGGAGCGTTATCGTGGCAAGCGTCTGACTCTGCTGCTCGATGCGGAGCCCTTCCTTGGCCTCAATCGCCTCATGCAGGCCGTCGGAATATCTCCTGCCGTGCATCAGCCGTCCGGTGAACTCGTCCACGATAAGCACTTGCCCGTCTTTGACCACATAATCCCGGTCGCGCCTCATGAGCGCCTTCGCCTTCAGCGCCTGTGAGAAGTAGCTCCTGAGCTCCAGCCCTTCTGGCGTGGAGAGGTCGACGTTCAGGGCCTTTTCAACCTTTAGGTCCGCCCCTTCGGCCGGCGTCACCGTGTGCGCCTTCTCGTCCATCGTGTAGTCCTGCTCCTCGCGCATCGTCTGCACGAGCCGCGCAAACCTGTGGTACATCTCCGTGGACTTCTCCACGGCTCCGGAGATTATGAGTGGGGTCCTTGCCTCGTCTATGAGGATACTGTCCACTTCGTCCACTATGGCGAAGTTGAGTTCCCGCTGCACCCTTTCGTCCGCGACGCCGACCATGTTGTCCCTGAGGTAGTCGAACCCGAACTCGTTGTTCGTGCCGTAGGTGATATCCGCGAGGTAGGACTGTTTTCGCGTGCCGGTGTCCATCCCGTTCAGGATGAGGCCGACCTTGAGCCCCAAGAACCTGTATATCTGGCCCATCCACTCACTGTCTCGTTTGGCGAGGTAATCGTTCACTGTGACGACGTGCACGCCTCTTCCACCGAGGGCGTTCAGGTACGCGGGCATCGTGGACGCGAGCGTCTTTCCTTCGCCGGTCTTCATCTCGACGATGCGGCCTTCGTGAAGCACTATGCCGCCCATGACCTGCACGTCAAAGGCCCTTTGGTCAAGCAGCCTCCGGGCGGCCTCCCGCACCAGCGCATAGGCATGTGGCAGGATGTCCTCCATCTTCTGCCCGTTCGCCAGGCGCTGATGGAATTCGGCCGTCTTAGCCTGTAGCCCGTCATCGCTCATGGCCTTGTATCCGGGCTCGAGCGAGTTGATGACATCAACCGTGCGACGCAGTCGCGCGACATCCCGCTCGTTCTGATCGAACAGCCTCGACAAGACCTTCAAAACGGTCCAGCTCCTAGGAAAAAGACGCGGGTAGAAAGTTAGAGGAACCTCACGCGGTTCCTCCTCGACGTTCTGATTCTACCAGTTTGCGCGGCTACGTTCAACCTGCGCGCCTGCGTTCGACCGGCCTGAGCCGCAGGCTGACTCCCATCAGCTCCATGATCGCGAAGAACATCCCGATCATGAGCAGCACATCACCTATGCTGTATATGCTCGGCATCCCCCAGGGCAATTTCAGCCACAGGCAATCGCCGAGGAACGCCAGGTTACCCGAGTTCTCCGCAAGCACATGTGTCATGCTCTGGCCGGCGGCAAGAGCTTTCCCCGTCGTTTCCCACAGCCCGACCACTTCCAGCGCCATTCGCCCGACCGGCATCCTGCCCCCGTTCGCAGCGACAGCGGTGGCGTTCAGCAGCGAGCCACTCGCCGCGATTGGCATCCCGTGGATGTCCCAGTTGGCTGCAAACGCGAAGAGAAGAAGCACGAAAGCGCTTGTGTGCAGCACACCCGCCGTCACCGCGTCCGGTTTCAACCGGCCGCTATAAAGGAGAAACCTCACGAGCAGTGCGGCGAAGATTATCCATACTCCACGGATCTCAGCGGCGGCAAGTTTCCTGAAAGAGCCACCGCACAGCTTAGCTACTAAGATCCATAGAATAGTAGCGCTCAAAAACATCCCGGCCCCACCTCAGCTCCTCATGTACGGCCCGCCTCAACACCGCGACGACGCCCGGATCGAACTGCGTGCCTGCGTGCTTCCCCAATTCCTCCAGCGCCGCCTCAGGCCCCCGCTGCTCCCTATAGGGCCTCTTCGACGTCATGGCGTCAAACGCGTCCGCTACCGCCACAATCCTTGCGCCGAGAGGAATACCCAGTCCCTTGACACCACCAGGATAGCCGAGGCCGTCCCACCTCTCATGGTGGTGCTTTACGATACCGACCGCAGGCTTCAGGAAGGGCACTTTCTGCACGATGTTTGCGCCGGTCTCCACATGACGCTGGATCTCGGAGAATTCCTCCGCCGAGAGAGCGCCCTGCTTGTTCACTATCCTGTCGTCTATTCCCGCCATGCCGACGTCGTGGGCGAGAGCGCCCACGTACACCCCGAACACGTCATCCTCTATCAGCAAGAGCTTCCGAGCCATCGCGGCGCCATAGGTCGCCACTCTCTTAGAATGGCCCTCACCGTACTCGAACTCCCCCTCAATGGCGGGTATGAGCGCGAGAAGAGTGCTCCAATAGATGGCCCTCATGTCCAGGTACAGCTTTGCCGCGTACGTGACGAGGAGTCCAAACACGACAAATCCCAGCAGCGTGCCGCCGGTCAATGGTATCAGCCTGTACATCAGGTACGTCGCGAGCCCAACGGCGAGCTGTAACGCCATCCTGCCGGCGCCATGGACAAGTCTCCGAAGGAACAGCGCGAAGGCGTTCAGCTGGTACCTCAGCGCGCTGAGGACCGACGCGAGCGCTTCCCGTCCCGTCAGGTAGACAAGCCCGCAGACAACCGGTGTCACCATGGTGGCGACGGACGGCGTCCCTGCCAGGGCGCGCCGCGCGTACCACCCCGCGACGAACGACGCCAGGCTTTCCGCCGTCACATCGAAGAGAAGCTGGTGGAGATCGATCTTCCGCTGCTGGCCCCAGTTCTGGAACAGGCGCGCGAGCCCGCGTCCGACGAAACTCGCCGCCGAGACTACGGGGCCGATCGCCAGGGCGCCGGCTATTTCCACGGCGGGCGCCAGGTTGATCTGGCTCCCACCAGGAAGGTCCAGAGGTATGATCCGCGCCACACCAAGGGTGATCAGTATGAATCCGGCGCCGATCCAGAGGTCTTCGGTCAGAGCGAACAGCGAAAACGCCGCCGACAGTCCTGCCAGCACAAAAAGCAGGGGCGCGACCACCCTGTACGAGGAAGGAGAGCCTTTCACGCGCCATCCCCTCCCTTCGTCGCCGCGGCCTCACGCCGCGCACCTTCCACCTCAGCGGCCTGAGGCGGAGGCCCGTCCGGCTTGAGCGCGTCGGCGACGCTGACAAACACCCGCACGACTTCTGGGTCGAACTGAGTGCCTGAGCACCGCTGCATCTCAGCTATAGCCGTCTCCCATTCCATCGCGGGCTTGTACACGCGTTTTGAGGTGATCGCATCCAGCGAATCGGCCACGGCGATGATCCTTGCCCCGAGGGGTATGTTGCCGTCCTGCAGGTGGTCCGGGAAGCCGTTGCCGTCGTATCTCTCATGGTGATGGCGCACCCAGCTGGACGCTGTGCCAAGGCTCTTGATGCCGACTATGATGCCGGCGCCCAGCCCGGGATGCTTCTTCATCTCTTCGTACTCCTCGGCGGTGAACCGCCCCGGCTTCTTCAGGATGGCGTCCCGGATACCGATCTTGCCGATATCGTGGAGGATGCCCACGTACCGCAACAGGTCCAGTTGCTGGTAGTCCAGCCCCATCTTCCGTCCGATTTCCGTCGCATACCGGGCGACGCGTTCTGAATGGCCAAGCGTCGAAGGGTCCTTGGCATCGAGAGACGCGGTGAGAGTGGAAATCGTCTCCACGTAGGCAGTCCGCATCTTGATATAGAGCTGGAACGAGCATCTTGCCACCAGCAGCGGCACAAGGAACAGGGCGACGGCCGGTCGACCCTGTCTCAGGTACACCTGTGCGAGCATGGCGCCGAGCGGCTCGTATACCACCAGGTTGGGCAGCATCCACCGGAAGTTCTCAAGGAACATCCGGAGCGGGGGCACCTTGCTCTGGAGAGCCATGACGCCCACCATGAGCACCGTGTTGACCGTGATGTAGACAAGCCCCGCAAGCACGGCCGGGATGAGCGGCCCGCCGCCGACCACGATGTAGGGCACGCCGCCTGTCCAGAGAAACACGAGCCCGGCCAGCCCGCCGCAGATGCCCAGGAGCGCCCTGTTGAACAGCACGATGTGAGGCTTGACCTTGCCGCTGAGGTCCTTGAGCCGTATCGTGCCGAGCGCAGCTATCCAGGCGCCCTCCCTCGGGCCAAAGAGGAGGATCGACGCGTAGATGACGACAAAACCGACGGATATCGTCGCTTCACGGTTGGGCAGGGGCACCGGCAGCATCTCAGACACAAAAGCTAGAAGCACAAAAAAAACGACGCCCGGCAGTGTAGTTGAAGTTACTACCGGCCTTAACACAACTAATAGACCGATTCCGGCTGCTATGACTGAAACTACGTAGAAGCGTAGCGCGGGCGGTAACGATTTCAAGAAAGCGCACCCTCTTGGGAACTTGGACCGACGGCCGTTAATTAGCTAGTGACTAGCCCCACTGAATGTTTGCTCCACCGGCCAGAACCAGAGCCAACAGAGCGAGAACAACTTTCGCAAGACGGGACATGGGCAATCCCCCGTGACGCAAACCTCCCGGGTTTCGCTAGGTCGGGATGGTTGCGCTCCGCTGTAACACTCTCGGCTTTGCAGCCCGCCGGTCCAAGATTTGTCATCGACTATTCGCTATCAATCATTTCCCCTTACGAGCAGCGCAAATTTCCGGTTGATGGCGCTAAGGGTCGCACGTGCCGTCGCATCTCTGTCGTCGATTCTCACCGGACACGAACCGCTCAAATACTCAACACCGTCCGGACCGAAAACGGATACCAGGACCAACACGACCTTCGCATTGATCATGTCGGCTACGATGACGCCTTCGACGAACATGCCCGGGCTTGGATCAATGCAGGACTTGGCTGCCTCCAGGGTAGCGCGAGCGACGATCCTGAGCGACTCTTTTGAGCTGGCCGACCCGGCTGCCACACCGTATATGGCCTGGTCACCGTGAACAAGCGTCACTCTCGACTCAGCAGCGCTCACCGATGACTCGAAGGACACCGACTTAAGCTTGAGCCGCGCTCCCGCGATCTCAGACCAGTCCTCGTTCGCCATTTGCGAAATGCGAATGCTGCCTGCGTCTACCTCTTCGCCCTGAGATCTGATGGCAGAAGCCACATCGCGAGTGATTTTCTGCACGCTCTTTGCCTCGTTCGTCAGGACCCGGACTTCCCTGACGGAGCCGCCTTCGTCTCTGATGACTTTAGCCCGGAGCACATCCTTGACCCGGCCTACAATCTTCTCTAGCTGGTCGTCGCGAGAGCTAGCCATCCAGTGTCCTCCATGATCTGGATCCTAAGCATTGTAGGTGTTTCGACCAGGAGAACTAGATTCCTCCCAATTCTGCCATATTGTGCTACGCTGGTCGCATCTTGTGGGACAGAATCGCCCCCGTGCGCGTGTGCGTAGCGGGGGCCTGTTCGTACTAGTAAGCCTGGGTCTTCCTTCGCTCTTCAGCGATCGCCTCAGCCAGGAGCCAGATGCCTCCGGAAATCAGCGAGTGGCCGCCGAGCACCACCGGGAACGGGGCTTTCCGGGCCGCTTCGGTGAATTCCTTGACGAATTTGTCCTGTACAAGCTCAGCGCGACCAAGATCGGAGTTGAACCTGTCCCAGTCGCTCGGCTGGATCTTCTTATGGGCGAAGATCACGCGCGTGTCGATGAACGCCACCTGGCACATCTCGGCCAGGATCTTGAAGAAGCCTTCAGGGCCCGCGAGGTCGATCAGGCGTCCTACGAAGGATATGACTTCGCCCCTGTCCTCGCGCCCCAGGGCTTTCATGCCCCTCTCCTCCGAGTAGACCCTCAGGTGGCAGATCAGGTTCATGCTGATGAACTGCATCACGGGAGGCCCGACACGGCCGGTGAGCACCACATGCGCCTCAGTGGTGCCGAAGACCTTCGCGGCCTCGCGCACGACCGAGTCGTCCCAGTCGAGTTCCCTGATCGCCGCCCTGGAGCGGGATCCCGCTTCTTCCTGCAAACCATAGATCAGAATATCGGTCGGCGTGTCCAGGTCGAAATTGACGCGAGGTGAGTTCGGGATCAACATGCGCTTCATGCCTATGCCGCGCAGCAGCAGGCCCAGGATGTTATCGTTTGGGGGAGGCTCTATGTAGTTGATCGCTTTGCCTGGTGACCAGGCTATGAGGTCGGCCGACTGGATGTTGTTCGTTATGACGACATTCTTGCGTTCCTTCAGGTCGATCGCGACCTGGGCCATCTCATCCTCACGGATCAGGGGCGCGGAGACCCCGCCCATGTAGATGACATTCTCCAGTTTCCGGTCGTTCACGAGGTTGGTCAACCGTGTGCCGAAGTGGTATGCGGCGATGTCGTCGTCGAAATCGATCTGAGCCCCGAGGGAGCCGGCTTCTTCAGCGAGGTCGACGTGGTTGGTGCACAGGATGATCTCGTCGATCTCCCTGATGCGACGGAATTTCTCTATCGTGTCGAGGGTTACTTGCTTCCGTACTTCCCCCATTGTCTCCTCGATGGGACTCTTGGCCCCGCCTCCCTCGAAGATGACGACACTTACCTTCTGGTCGATCAAGTGTCCAACCCCCTACGTGTGCACCTGCATTATATCACAGGGGTATGGGACAAAACGAGAAGGGCCATGGTGGCCCTTCTCCCGGTGCTGCACGCTTCTTCCGCTATCGCTGAGGCACGAGCGCTACTGCTCAGGCACGAGCAACCCGTAGTTGCCTTCCTTCCTCTTGTACACGACCGCGGTCGCTTCCGTATCCGAGTCGCGGAACACGAAGAAGTCGTGCCCGAGCAGGTTCATCTGCATGATCGCTTCGTCGACGGACATGGGCTTGAGCGGGAAATGCTTGACCTTTACGACGTCCAGCTCCTCGAACTCCTTAGCGCTGCCGCTCGCCCTCACGGACGACCGTGACCTCCTATTGTTCATCCGCGTCCGGTACTTATCGATCTGCTTTTCTATCTTCTCAACAACGAGGTCGACCGCCGAGAACAGGTCCTGAGCTTTCTCCTCACCCCTTACGAGCATTCCGTTCAGAGGCATGGTGACTTCCACGATGTGCCGTTCCTTCTCGATGCTGACCGTCACCTGAGCAGTGACGGCCCCTCCGAAGTACTTCTCCATCTTCCCGATCTTTTTCTCTGCGTACTCCTTGACAGCCTGGGGCACATCCATGTTCTTTCCACGAACAGTTATCCGCACCAGGTTTAGACCCCCTTTATGCCTCTGCGCCTCTTCATTTTATATTCCCCCGAAGCCCCCCGATTCCTTCCAGATGAGGCAACAATCCGTACTGCCACTATCTGCTACCACGGGCGACCGGACCGCCCGGGCGCCGTCACCGGTTTGCGCAAAAGAGAAAACCCCGGATAACCGGGGTCTCAGCGCATGGGTTATGGACTTGCTTTACTCCTCAGCCTTGACTACGTTGGCTGCCTGCGGGCCCCTGGGGCCTTCGACTATATCGAACGCAACCCGGTCGCCTTCATTAAGGGTCTTGAACCCCTCCATGGTGATGGCCGAGTAGTGTACGAACACGTCACCGCCATCTTCTCTTTCGATGAAGCCATAGCCCTTTTCCGGATTAAACCATTTTACCCTGCCAAACATTCGACAGCATTCCTCCTGCACTTATTGGTCCAGTTCTCGATTTTTACCTACCGGACCATGATGCAACTATAGCATATGTACATTAGCGCGTCAACTTCTGGGCAAGTTGCTGGAATTATAGGCCGGAAATACCACAGCGTACGGCGTCATGGCGCCGGAATCCGCTGGGACCGCCCTCAAAAACCGGCTGGTTAGTTCCGCTTTGCCGGGCCGGTCTTTTCCGGGCTGACGGTTGCTTGTGCCGGCTCGACATCGGACAGTTCCGGCGCGATCGATCTGGCTGCCCGGCGGTTCTCCTCGGTCGTCTCTATCAGGACCTCTCTCCGGAGGACCCTGATACCTTCGGGAGCGACGATGCCCAACCGCACCGATGCCTGCTTTCCGCTGCCCTTGACCTGCAGAACCTTGACCTCAATGTTGTCGCCGATCAGGACGCTCTCTTCGACCTTCCTGGTCAGTACGAGCATCTCTACAGGACCCTCCCATTCCATTCACCCCGTTTTCATCTCCAGGGCCGCATGGAATATCGCCTGTTTAGTCTTATACGAGGGAAGGCCCGTAACAACCTGCTTACCCAAGCGGCTCGCGACATTGATGACGAGGGGCGCCTGGAAATTCGCGGTCGCGGACGAGGGATCGCCCGGAACAGTTGCGATGCACATGACAATGGCGGACTGAAGACCCCGGAGGTCCAGTTCTTCCAGGTCCTTCGAGTTGACCGGGGGCCAGTAGTCGGGGAAATCCGGGGATGGGTCATATAGCAGGAATGCCAGCGCAGGATCTTCGATCGACTGTAGCCATTTGAACTGGTCGCACGCCTTGCAGTTCAAGAGGATGTACCTGCTTGTGCCCTCAAAGCCCAGTATCCCGCGGGCGAACGTGATGACCCTGCCGGGGTCGTACCTGACCTCACCGAATCTCGAGGTTCTCACCATGTGCATTCAGTTCCCCCCGTTGCTGCTTGACCCGTTTGCTGCCTGAGGAAGTCCCGGCATCCTTAGATGACGAAGCCCGCAACCGGCACCCCTACCTGAGGAAGTCGACCAGCGTCGGCGTCACTATCCTGGCTCCCACCGCCAGCACCGTCGCGTAAGAATGGGCAGCGGCCTGGACCCTGACCGTGCACTCAGCTATATCCGTATCTTCGATACGCGACAGGAGGCCGGAAAGAGTGATTTCCTCCTGAGAGTAGCGTTCGCGCATGAGTTCAAGACGGTTGCCCTTTGCGCCTATCTCGCCCATGATCGCCACAAGCCGAGTGTGGTGCTCGTTGACTCGTTGAGCGGCGCCGCTGATGGCGGCCGAGTCTGCCGACTTGATGGCGTCTCGGAGGCAGATCATGTCCTCTACGAGGCTTGACCCGGCCGGGCCCAGTGTCTCCGCAACGAGCGAGTTGACCTCCATGGTCGCATTTGGGCCCACCTGCCTGACTATCTTCCCGTCATCACCGGAGAAGGTGACCCCAGTGATCTCGCTGCCCGTCTTTGTGGCCTGGACCGGCAGGCTGCGTGTCTCGTAGCCGGACAACAGCGGCCTTGTCCCGGTGCTGTGGTTCGCTGTGTCTATGCTCTGCCGGATCAGCTGGTCCACCTGCAGCGCCAGGGCCTGCCGCGACTCTACCGGCAGAGTCTGGGACGCAGCTCTGGTCGCCAGGTCCATCGCCGACCGGGAGACCGCGGTGAGGCTTGACGTGACATCCTCAGTCATGTCGAGCCACCGCTGGGCGTCATCGATGTTCTCTTTGTATCTGGCGGTATCGAGGATGCACCTCTTGAGCCTGAGCGCGTCAAGACAGCCGGCGGGGTCATCGGATGGCCGGTTGAGCTGTTTCAGTGAAGACAGTTGTGTCTCCCTCTGCTCCAGGCGCGCCGCAGCCCGCCTGAGATCGTACATCAGATTCTCAATGAGCCTGTTTGCGGTCACGCGCACTGCACATCACCCCGCGCATTTCGTTCTCCCACCGGTCCGAGGGCCTACCGTCCAGCCAGGCCAGTCCTTTCGATCAGCGTCTCGAGCAGAGCATCGAACGCCGTTATCAGCCTGGCGCAGGCCGTGTATGCATGCTGGAAGCGCACCATATTCGCCATTTCTTCGTCGAGCGACACGCCCTGCACGTTATCCCGGTGATTCTCTATCTCCCTGATGAGGAGCTGTGAGTTTTCCGCGAAACGGCCGGCCTCCTGGGCCTCAATCCCGAGCCTGCCTGTTAGGCCGCTGAGGAAATCCTCGAAAGTGGCTGTCCCGCCGCTCATCGCATGCTTCCTGTGCAGGCCGGCCATCTCCAGGGCCACACGGCCGTCGCCGGAAAGACCGCTGGCGGAAGCCGCCAGTTTCGATGGGGCCGCCTTTATCTCAGCAGAGACGCTGATGGTGCCCGCGTCCTGGCCTGAGAACAGGTCGCGGGCCACATGCTCCGCGTCTCGGAGGCCCCAGCCAGACCTGTGGACCGTGTTCAGCTCGGTTATCAAACTGGCAGCCAGGCTATCCAGGTCGGAGAGATATGTCGCTTCGATGAGGCCCTTCAGTTCCAGAGCGCCTCCGACCTCACCGCCCAGGCGCTCTGGCCTTTCAGCCGGAATGATGTTGCTCCCGCCGATCGAAAGCGCGATCCCGCCAGGCCCTTGGGAAAAAGATACGCTGGCGGAGACGTTCTTGGACACCAGCGGTTGCCCTGCGATACTGACTCTTACCTGGGATGTCTCGTCCTCCGCGGCACTGATGGCGACAATGCTCGATAGCCGGTCCAGCAGCAGGTCCCTCTTGTCTTTGAGATCGTTGGCCTGCTCTCCCGGAGTCGCCCGGACTTCAGCTATGCGGGCGTTGAGGGACGCGATCTCCCGGCCGATCTGTTCGAGTTCGCCCCCGCGGATCCTGAGGATGTCCACCGAGTTCTGGGCAAGGTCATTCAGCTGCGTGCTGAGGTGCCGGAACGTTCCGGCGACCGCTTCTGCAGCCTGGATCACCGTCCGGCGGATCGCGTCGCTCTCGGGGTTATTGGCCAGGTCCGTGAGCGAGTCCCAGAACCTGTTCAGCACGACACGCAGGCCGAGATCGGACAACTCGTTGAAAAAGGACTGTATCTCGTCGAGACCCTTCTGGAGAGTCGTGTACCGGCCGCTTCGCGAAGTCTCATTCCTGACCTGCGCGTCCAGGAAAGTATCGCGGAAGCGCCTCACTTCGGATATCGTAACGCCAGACCCCATCTGTCCCGCCTGGCCAGGCTCAGAGGTGGCCATCGCGGCTTCCATGCGGGCCTCCTGGCGGCTGTACCCCGGCGCGGCGGAATTGGCCACGTTGTGCGCAGTGACGTTCAGCGCCTGCTGCTGGGCTCTGAGGCCTCGTAGGCCTGTCTCGATGCCGAAGAAAGTGCCGGGCAATGTCTCTCACTCCTGGTCGTTGGTGGTCTGGGCAGGAAGCGTTTCCTCCGGCGCTTCGAATTCGCGCCGGCTCCGCGCGGTCTAAACTCTGACGCTCAATGTGCACCGTGTTCTGTAAGGCAGAACGCCGGCCGTGCCATACGTGGAGCTCTTGCCCAGCAAAGCTCGCAGCGCATTGAGATAGCAGAGCCTGGCTCGTACGATCCGGGCGCTGGACTCGTGCAAGGAGCGCAGCCGGTGGACCACAGTGGGCGCCACGGGCGCACAGCACGGCGCGGTCGCACTGCCCGACGCGGTCGCGGAATGGCGTGCCCGGGCTGCAAGAGCGGCCACGAGCTGCTCTCCTTCCAGCAGGAGCCGCTCCATCGCGTCAATGTCCTGGGATACCAGCGCCGAGTGCATCTTTAACGCATGGTCGAGGAGGTTTGTGGTGAGAAGGGAAGCCGGCGCACCGGTCACTTGAGTCTGTCCGCGAGCTCGCGAACGAGCATCTTCTCCGCTATTTCGGTGGAGGCCGGCCGGTACTGGCCGCTCGCCAACTTCTCGGCCAGTTCAGCGACCCTGTCTTCGCGAACGTCGGGAATCTTGGCCAGCATCTCCCTGAACCTGCTCAACTCGGTGGCCTGGCTGGAGATCAGAGCCTGGTCTCCGCTCGGTGCCGCCTGATCTTCCTTTTTCGCTCGCCCGGCCTTCTCCGAACGAAGCTGGTCAGAGACCGCTCGAAAGACACTCTCAATCTGTTTATTCGAGATCTGCATCGTTAGCAGGTTCTCCTCTCTATCCGGTGCGCCGTCATTAGAATTATCGAGGTGGGGATAGTGCCCTTTTAGCAGGAGATTCAGAGGGCATTCCGGCGGCCGCCACCGCTACGTCCACCGACCGCGCCCCCATCTCCAGCAGAACGCAGGCGCACGCGTAGGCTGTGGCGCCTGTGGTGAAAACGTCGTCGACGAGAAGCACCCGCGCGCCCCGGACAAGCCGGGAGGCCTTGAGGTCTGGACGGAAGACCCCGGCCAACGCGGCGAGGCGCTGCTCGCGGTCGAGCGATGTCTGGGATGGAGGCTGCCTGTGCTTGATGATCGCCTGCACGGGTTGCGGGCCGCGCAGCCGCCCGATTTCGGCGGCGAGGCATGCCGCCTGGTTGTATTGCCTTGACGAGAGGTGGGAATGATGCAGAGGCACTGGGACAGCCAGATCGTAGATCGCGTCGTCAAGCGCCTGGCTCATCAAGTGGCCCAGAGGCCTTGCCAGGTCCGGGCGTCTGCCGTACTTGAGGCCTACGACGAGGCTCCTCACCGGCTCCCTGTACAGCGCCGCAGGCATGACGTGCCCGAACGAAGCCGGCCTGCCTGTACATTCGTGGCAGGGCCGTGCCGCAACGCATGGTCTGCCGCACACGGGGCAAAGGTGCTCGGCCAGCACAAACGGGCGCCGCGTCCACTTGATACAGGCATCGCAGAGCCGGCTGCGGACCTCCGGGTCAAGGCGACGACCGCAGATGACGCACGCGTCATCTTCAGGGAAAAGCGTGTCGAGCAGCAGGTCTGCGAATGCCCTAAGCCGTGCCTTCAAGCTTCTTTCGCCACTTTGCCTCGTACATCCGCTTGTCCGCCTCTCTCACGAGCGAGTCCGCGTCGAGCGCGTCCGCCGGGAACGACGCGACCCCGATGCTCAGGTTGAAGCGCTCGACCGGGACCTCCTGTGTGGGCTCTCGCGACTCGAGCGCCTCATCTATGCGTGCGGCGGTGGCGAGGGCGTCCTCGTGGCAGGCGCAGGGCATCAGCAGCACGAACTCATCGCCTGCGTACCGCGCCAGAATGTCGGCCCTTCGCACAAGCCCTCTGAGTATTCCGGCCAGTTCCCGGAGGGCCGCGTCACCGGTCGGGTGCCCGTACGTGTTGTTTATCTGGCGCAGCCCGTCCCAGTCCAGGTAGAGCAGGGACAACTCTTTCCCTGCCAGCCGTGCTCGCTCGATCTCCTCATGCAACTTGGCCAGGAAATGCCTGTAATTGTAAAGGCCGGTCATCGGGTCGGTGATCGCTTGCTCTCGCGTCTGGCCGTAGATTGTCGCGTTCCTGAACGATATCGCCGCCTGCTCCGAGAGCAGTGAGATGATGCCCATGTCGTGCGGTGAGAAATGCGCCCGCATGAAGCTCGCCACAAGCACGGCGCCGATGGCATGCCCGCTGATCACCAGAGGAGCGGCCACAAGCGACCTGAATGGTGGCTGGTCGGGCGCCCTGTAGAAGTGGACGTCCAACGCCTCAGTGACCAGAGCCGGCTTGACGGAGGCTATGACTGACCCCACGACCCCTTCTCCCACCTGGAGGCGCGCGATCTCACTGTGCCAGTCGCTGGGCGCCAACCAGTATGCAGGCTCGACAGTCCCTTCAGCGCCAGACACCAGGTACACGATAATGAACTCGAACGAGACTGCCTGCCTGATGGACTGGACGAGAGCTGTGAAGACGCTGGGGCCTTCGAGGTGCGATGACATGCGGAGAGCGTTCTCATAGAAGACCTGCATGTCACGCTTTGTTCGCTGCATGCTCTCAAGCGTCCTGAGAAGAAGCAGAGAGGTGACCACGAAGAGCGATGCCGACAGCAGGCCGGTGGTGCCGAACATGCTCGTCAGCGCCGCGACCAGTATACCCAGGGGGACGTCGATGAGGTAACCGATCAGGTCCAATTTGAGCCCTTCCACCCACCTATGACCAGAGGCCCTCAGCAGGTGGTAGATGTTGACCAGCAGGTGGTTCAGCGTTATGTACGTGACAAGGCATGCCAGGACCGCAAGCGAGAGAGACTCGACCGAATCAGGCCCGGCGGCCCTCCGCACCGCTTCGAACGCCTTACCGGCCAGTATTGTGGTGAACGCGAACTGTCCCAGGTTGAACACCAGCCTGTGAGTGTCTGTCTTCCGGAACAGCACCGCGCCGCACATATATGTGATCACATTCAGCATAGCGGCAGGAACGGCTCCGAAAAAGTAGATCGCAGGTCCGAGCACATAGTAAGTCCTGGTGATCCGCATGCTGGTCCCAGGAAGGGACAGGGTGCCCGCCTGGGCGAAGAAGGCGAGGAGCACGAAGAGCGGGTACCTGGCCATGTCCGCCGGCCACGAGCCTGGGAGTGAGAGCAGCATGCCTACCAGCCCGGCCGCAAGAACAAGCCCGGTGTATGGGTTGAGCAGGCGTTTGCGTTCCTTCACCGTGTCTGGCCCCTCGAGTCTTGAACAGGTTACCCCGAGGCTTCTATGAGAGGAGCTCGCTTTCCTGTCGGCTATACAAGAAATGTCACAAAGCTAATTACCCATACGGTGTAGTGTGAAGTGTCGCGTTTGATGGGTCGCCTTTGTGCCGTAGCAGTAGATACAGCGCATGTAAAGCAGGGCTCACGTCTCTGGGAGCCCTCAGGTCGCACACCACTGCGACCGGGTTTGCAGTCAGGAACATGCCCACCTCAAGAGCCGGGCGCCCGGGGGGCGATTCGCTCATCCTGACGACCTTGAGGCGGCCGTACCGGCGGGCAAGGCGGTCGAGCACAAGGCCCGTGCCGTCGTTCGAGTGGTCATCCACGATGACCACATCGTAGGCCGGCATCGTGGAGAACCAGGACAATCCGGTAATGCTTCTTACGACCTGCTCGATCACTGTCTCGTTATTGCGGACCAAGAGCAGCAGGCTCAGGGACGACCGTGAACGGGAGCGGGAGGAAAGTCTTGCCAGCCTGTCCATAAGAGAGAGCACAAGCGCAAGAACGCCGTATGCTGCGAACAGGTAGAGCCCCATGCGGGTCCAGGCTTCCACAGACACCACTCCCCGGTGCATTATATGTACCGGGGAGGATGAGCCGTGAGCTAGCGGGTCTTAGACGCAGCCACTTGTTCGCTGCCGACCGCTTTCCCGATTCGCTTCTTCAGAGGTGCGACCATGTCCGTCTGTTCCCAGGGGATATCCCGGTCATCCCGGCCGAAGTGCCCGTATACAGACACGCTACGGTACAGCGGCCTTCGGAGGCCGAACCGTTTTATGATGGCGGCCGGGCGGAAGTCGAACTCCTGCGTGATGATATCAGCGATCTGCGAGTCCGGGATGCATCCTGTGCCGAAAGTCTCAACCATCAGCGAGACCGGCCTGGCCACACCGATAACGTACGCGACCTGTACCTCGCACCTGGACGCCAGCCCGGCGGCCACGATGTTCTTCGCGACGTACCGCGCGGCGTAAGACCCTGTCCGGTCGACCTTGGTCGGGTCCTTGCCGGAGAATGACCCGCCGCCATGCCGGGCGAACCCTCCGTAGGTGTCCACGATGATCTTCCTGCCGGAAAGCCCCGAGTCACCCTTGGGCCCGCCGATCACGAACCGGCCGGTGGGGTTCACGTAGTACCGGGTGCGCGAATCGAGCAGCTCAGCAGGCACAACCGGCTTTATGATCTTCTCGATGATGTTCGCCCTCAGCGTCTCCAGCGGAATGTCTTCCTTGTGCTGGGAAGACACGACGACCGCGTCGACCCGGACCGGCCTGTCGTTCAGGTACTCCACCGTCACCTGGGTCTTGCCGTCCGGCCGCAGGTAGGGCATCTCTCCCGACTTGCGGGCTTCGGCAAGCCTTTTCGCGAGGGCATGGGCGAGGTGGATCGGCATCGGCATCAGCGTATCCGTCTCGGTGCAGGCGTAGCCGAACATCATGCCCTGGTCGCCGGCGCCGAGTTCCTCACCGTCTTCTTCACCTGTCTTGACTTCAAGCGCCTTGTCCACACCCAGCGCGATATCCTTGGACTGCTCCTCGATGGCCGTGAGCACGGCCACGGAATCGGCCTCAAATCCCATGTCCGAGCTGGTATACCCGATTTCCCTGAGTGTCCGCCGGACAGTTCCCGGTATGTCGATATAGCAGTCGCACGTGATCTCTCCCGTGACAAGCACAAGGCCCGTCTTCACCGTGCATTCGCACGCGACCCGCGCGTCAGCGTCTTTCTCTATGATGGAGTCGAGGATTGCGTCGCAGATCTGATCGGCGACCTTATCTGGGTGACCCTCTGTAACCGACTCCGAAGTGAACAGGTATCTCTTCATCAAGTCTCTTCCCGGCACCCCAAGCCCCCCTTTCCCGTTTTCATATCTTTTCCTTCCCTGCGAGGCCGAAGCGCTCGCGGCAGAGCCTCGACAGGGCTGATGTCATTTCGATGATCGCACCGGCCGCCGGAACAGTCTGAGGGCCCAGCCCGCACGACGGCGTGATCAGGGTGCGTGCGGCCGCGATGTCCCGTGGAATCCCGCGCTGCTCAAGGGAGCCGAGGAAACTGTCCAGTTTCGTGAACAGCGACTCAGCGGTCTCGTCCTTTACCGCTTCCCACTGGGCCGGGACGATGCCGACGGCCATCACGCCGCCACGCTGCAGGAACTCACCGAGGGCGTCCGAGTAGAGCAAGATCTTGCCGGCATACCCATGAGCGTCAAACGAAATGATCGAGGCGTGAGAGTCAAGGATGAGGTTCCAGTCTGTGTTGCCACAGCAATGCACCCCGGTCAGCGACTTGACGCCTTCCGTCGCGACCTCGAGGTAGTGCGCCACCAGGTCGGCGCCGTAGTTAAAGAACGCCGAGCCGTAAGTCGCCATGAACGGCTCGTCATAGAACATGATGGTCGGGAGTCCCAGCGTGGCAAGCGTGTCCTCTTGCCAGCGCGCGATCATGGAGATGTTCTTGGCGATGGCGTCCATGGCGAGGTCGTTGTACAGTACGGGCTTGCCGTCCGGCTCCTGGACCGAGAGGCCGAAGCTGATCGGGCCTGTCACATGCCCTTTGAGCGCGGTCGGACGAAAACCGTTCTTCTTTGGGCGTGGCTCCTTGAACATGTCGATGAACGCGAAGAAGCCTTGCGCCCGCTCCGAGTCCAGCACGAAACCTTCATGTTGCGCTTCCAGGTATCTTTCGTAGAAGGCGGCCATCGCTTCCTCGAAGCCGCTCGACGTATCGATGATGAGCTTGCCGTTCTCCTCGTGGAGACCCGGCAGGCCCGTCGCGAACTGGGCGTACATGTTCTCAGACGGAGAACGTCGCGGCAGTTGAGGCCAGAACGGGATGGACCTGAAGTTTGCGAAGATGAGCTCGCAGGCTTCGTCTGCGCTCTGGTGAGGCAGGCTTCCGATGCCGGTCGCAAGACAGGCAGGTTCGAACGGCTGCATGGAATTCCTTCCTTCTCTCTCCCTGGTCAAATGAAAAACCCCTTCCCGCCGTGCAGAAGAGGTTTGAGAGTCTCGTCTCATCCCTCAGAGTGGGCGGTCATCCCACTCTCTGCTGGGTTTGGCACCGCGTCCCCACTTCACAGGGCCGGTTGCCGAGGCTTCACAGGGCCAGAACCCTCCGCCTGCTCCTGATGAGAAAGGCCAGTTTTCGCGACTTCATCCTAGCACCGGCCCGGCTCTGGTGTCAAGGTAGAACAGGAGCGTCGCCTCCGCCGCAAGTTCCCCGTCCACGAACGCCTTCGCTTCGCCCCTGCCAACCGGGCCTCTCATCTTACCGATTTCGATCTCAAGCCTGATCTCGTCGCCCGGCAGGACCTGGCGACGGAACCTCGCGTGGTCTATGCCGGCGAACAGCGCGATTTTGCCTTTGTTCTCCTCCGTGGACAGGAGCGCGAACGCACCGGTCTGCGCGAGGGCCTCGATGATCAGCACCCCTGGCATCACCGGCCTGGAGGGGAAATGCCCCTGGAAGAAAGGCTCGCCCGGCGACACGTTCTTTATGCCGACGGCTCGTTTGCCTGGGGTGCACTCCAGGATCCTGTCGATCAGCAGGAATGGGGGCCTGTGCGGGATGACTGACTTGATCTCTTCTATTCCTATCACGTTCCTCACCCGCCAGTAGTGTTCTATGAAGTAGCCCGCGTATACCTGCAGGGGCAGGGGGATTCCGCCGCGTGGCCCCGCCGGATGGCCGGCGGGGGCACATGTCTCCGGAGTCACGGGGCCGGCCGGCACACCCGTCCCTCAATTCCGGTCGCCCGCCACATCCGTGATTGTATATAATTACAATAGTGCACGACTAGGGGGAAACGTCTCTTGGAACAGGCTGAGCTGAAGGCTGTCTTCTTCGACTGGGGAGACACGGTAATGGTGAACTACCCCGAGTACAGCGGGCCCATGGCGTCCTGGCCGGTGGTGTCTGCGGTGCCAGGCGCGCCAGAGGTGCTGCGCACGCTTTCGGGCAAGTATGTGCTGGGCCTGCTGACGAACGCAGGCATATCTGACACGCGGCTGGTGAAGCTGGCTCTGGCGCGGCTGGGGCTGGTGGATTTCTTCAAGGTGGTGTTGACCTCACAGGACCTGGGGGCAAAGAAGCCTGACGCCATCTTCTTCACACAGGCGCTGGAGGCAGTCGGGTGCCTTGCTTGCGAGGCTGTGATGGTCGGGGACAACTACGATGCGGACATCCGTGGCGCCAAGATGGCGGGCCTCCGCACTGTCTGGTACAACCCCTCTTCATCCGTTCCGCCGCATGGGCAGGCGTATCACGACTGCTGGATCAGTCACCTGGCGGCCTTACCCGGCGCCCTCGCGGAAGTCCAGGGAGGAGTTGGCCGGGCTCTTTGCCAGCAGCCGGTAAAGGTAACCTGAGAGCCCAAAGCCGCCGTTCCGGGCCATCTGGCCTGCAAACGCCTGGTCCCCGAGCATCTCAAGGACTCCGGCTCCCGCGACCGTGCCGCTGGAACCCGCGCAAGCGCTGTCGAGCATCTGCCTGAACACGATGGAGATGAAGATGCTCTCGAAGTCCTGGCAGGCTTTCCGCAGTGGGTCTCGGGCAAAATCCGCGTGCGTTCGAGGCGGATCCGCCGGCAAGCCGGGCCGGGCCGAGGCCGGTGGGGTGGAAAACGGTGAGTTCACGGAATCCAGCGGCATACCGCCTACCTCCTGATGAGCCCGTTGGTGATGGCCAGCACTTCGTCTGACGACTGGACGGACTTGGCGTTCATCTCGTAGGCTCGCTGGATCACGATGAGATTGACCATTTCCTCCACAACCTGCACATTCGACGTCTCCAGGTACCCGGAGAGGAGTGTCCCTGCGCCTTCAGACGCGGGCGTCAGATGCTTGGGCGCACCGGAAGCGGGAGTCTCCTTGAACAGGTTGTGGCCCAGCGCCTCGAGCCCTGGCGGGTTCGGGAAAACCGAGATGCCGATTGTGCCACATGCTGTTTCGCCTGAGGTCGTTGTCGCCCGCACCTCACCACCGGTCCCGATCGTGACTTTGGTAGTCCCCTCCGGCACGGAAATCCCCGCCTGGCTTCCGGACTGGCTGCCCTGGGACGATACCAGATGACCGTCTGAGGTCACAAGCCTGCGGTTTCCAGACAGCCTGAACGAGCCGTCGCGTGTGTAGGCGAGCTTTCCGTCCTGCATGACAACGCAGAAGAAGCCTGCCCCGTCTATCGCAAGGTCGAGCGTGTTGGCTGTCGATTCATACGTCCCGGGCAAGAATGAACGGCTTGTGCCCGCCACCCGGACGCCGTGGCCGACCTGCTGGAGCGCGGGGGGCGTGGGGTATCCCGCCGTAGGGTCCGTCAAGTAGGTCTGTGGGCTGGTGTTTGGCGGCGGGGCGGACGCGCTGACGCTGTCGTAGAGCAAGTCCTGGAAACCAGCCTTGGACTTCTTGAAGCCTGGGGTGTTCACATTCGCCAGGTTATTGGCCACGGTGTCCAGGTTTGTCTGTTGAGCCATCATCCCCGATGCAGCAGTCCAGAGCGAACGGATCATGCGATCGCCTTCCCATCTGGGTATTCCCTGTCCTTCCGCTTACCTCGCGATATCATTGACGGCCCTCGCCAGGGTCTCATCCTGGGCCTGGAGCGCCTTCGCGTTGGCCTCGTAAGAACGCAGCACGGTGATCAAGGAGACCATCTCCATCACCGGGTTCACGTTGGACATCTCGAGAGCGCCTGGCTCGAGGTCCGGCTCGGGTACCGTCTCTGGCATGAACCCCACGCCTGGTGGGAACCCCTGGCCGGGCGCCGCCCCCAGGCCTGGGGTCAGGTAGCCGTGCTCGTCTTTCACGAGCATCACCTGCTCCTTGAACCGGACGACTTTCAGCCGCCCCATGGTCTCGTTTCCGCACCTGACCCAGCCGCGAGAATCCACACTCAATGCGCCCGAGCCGGCTCGGATGGGGCCTGCGACGCCCAGGACCGGATGGCCTTTCTGGGTCACGAGCAGCCCCCCGGATCCAGCGGCAAACGACCCCTGGCGGGTGTATACGGTACGGTCTCCATCCTGGATCACGAAGAAGCCTTCCCCACGGATGAATACGTCCGCCTGCCCACCCGTCTGTGCGGCAGGGCCCTTCCGGGTGTCGATGTATGTTCCGCAGGCCCGGCTTCCCTGGGTGATGGTGCCAAGAAGCGTGCCACGATCGCACGCCTCTATCAACACGTAGGGGAAAGACTCAAAGCCAACGCAGTCCCTGCTGAAGCCTGGGGTCGTTGCGTTGGCGATGTTGTTCGCGACTATATCCTGCCTGAGGCGGTCCGCCACCATCGCAGATGCGGACGCATAGAGGCCGCGTATCATGGACTTCACCTCCGGTGGTGCTCCGGTTGCCCTTCGATCGTACTCCGGCTATCATACGGTTGTGCAGCTCGGGTCCGGCGGCGCCAATGGAAAACGCCCGTCTTTCCGGGGCCTCTGACGGGCGTCAAATCAGCGCTTGCGTCCTTCGGCAGCCCGGCGGTCGTGGCCCTTGGAGAGGCTTTAGACCCGTGGCTTTGCGTCGCCGCCTTTCGGCGGGTTTGCCTTGTCGGGATGGGACTCTATGTGCGTTGTGGAGATGGTGTTCTACGCGGGAGGCCAGAATCCTTCAGAATATACTTTGTTATTTTAGATATGTTACGTGGTCATCGGAAATCCCGGGGGCTTCTTGGCGGGGTTCAGCAGGAAATCGAAAGCCAGGGCAGTGCCCCGGGCGACACATGATACGGGATCGTCTGCCACGCGAACGGGCACGTGAGTCTCAGAGGACAGGTACGTGTCAAAGCCGTACAGCAGCGACCCCCCACCCGTGAGCACGATTCCCCTATCCGTCAGGTCGGCGGCCAGCTCGGGCGGGGTCCTCTCGAGAATGGACTTCACCCGATCGCAGATGGCTGTGACGGACTCCTCCATCGCTGCGGCCGTCTCGCTCGAGGTCACTCTGATGGTCTTCGGCAGGCCACCGACGAGGTCCCGGCCGCGTATCTCTATCGATTCGTCTCTCTGGCCGGGCATCGCGGCGCCCACCCGTATTTTCACATCCTCGGCCGTTCTTTCCCCTATGAGCACATTGTGCTCTTTCCGGACGAACCGCATGATCGCGTCGTCGAACTTGTCACCGGCGACTCTTATGGATTCGCTGAGGACGACTCCGCCCAGCGAGATCACGGCGATGTCGGTGGTGCCGCCGCCGATGTCCACGACCATGTTGGCGACCGGCGGCGCGATATCCAGCCCAGCCCCGAGGGCGGCCGCGAGCGGCTCTTCAATGAGGAATGTGGCGGAAGCGCCGGCTTCGGCGCAGGCCTGTAGCACGGCACGCCTCTCCACGCCCGTCACACCGGACGGCACGCAGATCATGATACGAGGCCTTGCGAGCGGCCCTCGACCACACACCTTGGAAAGGAAGTGCCTGAGCATAGACTGGGTTACATCGTAGTCGGCGATGACCCCTTCGCGCAACGGGCGAATGGCGATGATGTTGCCCGGTGTCCTGCCGATCATCCGCCACGCCTCTTCACCGATGGCCAGGATCCTCTTGGTGTCCTGCTCTATGGCTACAACAGAGGGCTCTTTGAGGACTATGCCCTTGCCCACCACATATATCAGCACCGTGGCAGTGCCCAGATCCACTCCCACATCGGCCACAAGTCTGAACAACGACCTGCTCCCTCCTCCATCCCTGTTGAGGGCTCTCCGTACCTTGTCCACTGCGCCAAAACAGAAAAGGCCTTAGAGGCCTTACTGATTCTACCCTATACCACAAATTCCCTTTAAGTCAGCTCACCAGGTACTTCTGGCGGGTCGCCTCACCGCCTCTGATATGGCGTTCCGATTTGTTGAAATCGAGCACGTCCTTGACCTCTCTGGCAAGCTGCGGGTTGATCTTGGGGAGCCGCTCTGTCACATCCTTATGTACTGTGCTCTTGGAGACGCTGAAGATCTTCGCGGCGTCGCGGACAGTGGTCTTGGTATCACGGATGTATGTGCTGACGTCCAGCACGCGCTTCCAGATGGTATCGTTCACTCCGGGAAGCCCCCTCCCTGACGCATGGGCGGCGTAGGACAGTAGATATATATGGGGGCTCGGGAACAAAAATGTGCACGCAAGGTGAAGCGTCTGAGGGAGTTGGGGCCGCGGCCACACGTCGGCTGCGAGGATTGTGCAATGTCCACATGCACTCGACGAGTGCGGGTCACGCTAATATCCACGCCACGAGTGCACGTCCAGGCCGATGTGCACTCGACATGAGCAGGTTGCGGTGCCAGTGCTAGCCTGCGGTTGACGCAATGTGCCCGGTGTCTTACTATATGTTTGTAGTAACCGGTTGTGACGCAACATGGTCACAAGGAATGTGACCTGGCGCCGTACTTGGGGGTCTTGGGGTTGCGGCTTCGTTTCCTGTCAGGAAAGGGTGCGGCCGGTCCACCCGGCGGACGCCTTCAGCTCGAGCCAGCAGAGGCCGCGCCCAGTGCGCCGTCCGCCTCGTCCAGAACCTGGCTCCCGCCTTCGTTCATCCGCCTCTGGGCCGCTCAGACGATAAGCATGTTCGGAGAGAATTTCTCCGGGATCGCGCAGGCTTTCATCATCCTCAAGATGACCGGGTCCCCCACGTCCATGGGCCTCTCCATGGCGCTTGGGACTCTGCCGCGGCTGCTTGCTTCTCTCTTCGGCGGCGTGGTGGTGGACCGGCTGGAGAGGAAGCGCGTGCTCATGGTGGCTGATATCGTCAGTGGGTGCGTTGACCTGGTTCTCGCTGCCGTGATAATGGCGGGCAGGGTGCAGGTCTGGCACATTTACGTGGTCATTGCGACGAGGTCTCTGGCGAGAGCGTTCTACGATCCCGCCCTGAACTCGTTGATCCCCGCGCTTGTCGATAGGAAAGTGCTCGTAAGGGCCAATGCCACGCAGCAGTCGGCCTTGCACATCGCCGCGGCGGCCGGCCCCGCTCTGGCGGGTGTGATGGTGGAGAGTGCTGGCGCCGGCCCCGCAGTCCTGCTGGCCGGCCTCACGTTCCTGGTTTCGTCGCTGCTGCTGGCGACCACGCGCGCATCATCAAGACCAACCCCATCGAACAAATCGGCGTGGCAGGACCTGCGGGCGGGACTTGTGTACGTCCGCCAGAGGAAGTGGATTCTCAGCCTGACCGTAGCGTTCACCTTCGTGAACATGGTCACGGCAGTGCGCATGGTCGTCATGCCTTTCATATCCAGGGACATCTACGGCAGGGGCATGATCGGGTATGGCCTGACCTTGTCAGCCGGTTCGGCGGGATCATTGGCGGCGATCATCGTCCTGGCAGCTCTGAAACGCCTGTCCCATAAGCACCGGATGGTCTCCCTTTCCATAGCGGTGATCGCCCTCAGTACCGTCGGCCTGGCGTTCTGCCCATCTCTCGAGTGGGCGCTTCCTGTGTGCTTCGTCGTCGGCTTGACAGGCCCTGTGATGGGCTCGTGTGCAAACGCACTCTACCAGGAGTTCGTGCCCAGCGAGCTGATGGGGCGGGTCTTTGCGTTTCGAGCCACGCTCGCCATGGCGCTCATGCCGTTGGCGAACGTCGCTGCCGGATATGCCTCAAACCGCGTTGGTCCGGTCTTCACGCTGGCTGCCGCAGGACTCCTGAGCCTGCCTGGAGTCGTCCTTTCACTGGACGCCAGGCATGCAGGTAGCGAAGTCCTTGCTCCTGCCCAACAGTCATAGCCGGCCGTGCAGCGAAGCTGCTTCCTGCACGAGCCGGCTATGAGTTCGCCAGGCGAACGCAGTTACGCATCCGCCTACCGTGCTGGCCCCGACTTGCCCCTGCTGTCTTCGCCTGATTCCTATTTCGGCAGGTAGGCGGCTGGATCTTCGGGCAAACCGTTCTTCCGTACCTCAAAGTGAAGGTGCGGGCCGAGGTCGGCTTCGACCAGCGGCGGATCGCCAATGCGGCCGATGATCTGGTTCTTAACCACCTTGTCGCCCTGGTTGATGCACAGGCTGTCCAGGCCGCCATAGACCGTCACGAGCCCCGAGCCATGGTCGAGCACGACGGTCAGCCCGTTGGTCGGGTCTTCCTTGATGCTCAGCACGGTGCCGTTGAGTGCGGCCTTCACCGGAGACCCGACGTCCGACTTGAGGTCCATCCCCGTGTGGAAACGCCAGTCACCGAACGACGGCGAGTACATCCAGTCATAACCGAAGATCTTGTCGCCTGTGACCGGAACGGCCATGACCAGGCGCGTAGCCGCACCCGACGCGGTCGCGCCGGAACCGGTGGTGGCACTCGCCGCCGCTCCGGTAGTGGTCTTGGTCGCTGTGGTACTGCTCTTGGTCGCGGCGCCCGCCTTGGGCGCATTCGGAGCCACGTCCTTCGGAGCAGGTGGCGCCGGGGCCGGTTTGGGCGTGGCGGTCTGGGGCTTCGGGGCATTCTCACTGCGCTCCGTCACGGGCTGCTGCTCGGCCGTCCGCTCAACTGCCTGAGACTGAGGCGTGCTCACCCTGCCCCGCTCGATCCACATGCCCATGTAGAACGATGCGGTTGCCAGGCCCGCCACCAGGATGATCGTGGCAAGAGACTTCACCGTCTCAGAACGCACTGCGTTCCGGGCCACGAGCATGACCTTGTTGAAATACCGTTGAAGAGAAAGCCGGTTATGGCGCTTACGTGAAACCCTCATCTGCATAATCACCCCAGGGCAAATCCTCTCCCAAAAACAGGGGAATTATGCAGGAAGCGTGTGTGGGGATGCGTAGTGATTCCTGCCGACCGGTCGGAAAACGCGCAATACACGCCACACGCGCTAGCGGGTCTCGAACATCGGCATTACGCTTGTGCCTGAGAAGTAGTAGCGGATGATGTCCGACGCCTGGCGGCCCTCCTTTGCCATACCGTTCGCTCCATACTGGCAGAGCCCGACTCCATGGCCGTAGCCGTCGCAGTCGAACGTGATGTTTGACCCGGTGAGGCGCCAGCCGAACTTGGTGGACGAAAGGCCGAGCGCAGAGCGAAGATCCACCGCTTTGAACGACTTGTCTCCGACCCGTACCAGTTGGGCTCGTCCTGTGCGGCTTGCCTTGAGGATCTCGATAAACTTGCGCCCTTCCTGCCTGGCCAGCGTGGGAATGGCCGTTGGCTGTCCAAGTCTCCGACCCAGGTCCTCAAGGCTCATCTGGACGGTGTTCTTGTACCGTGGGGAGCTCCTGCACCAGTCGCAGGTTACGGACCGCAGGTAGGGAAAAGCCGTGCTCCACACGTCCTCGCTGTTCTCCGTGGAACCGCCGCATGTGGAATGGTACACCGGGTCCACAGGCAGGCCTCTGTGCGTGATGATCAGCCCGCCCGTCGCGCGGACAGCACTGACAAGCCGCGACCAGTTGCGCGCCGCGTCGAGGACCGGCCATTTGGCCTTGGCTCCCTGCTCAGTCGTCCAGCCCTGACCGTGAGTCGGATCATCACACATGTCCGCCTCTGGGTGGCACTTCGACCCCTGCCCGCCGAAACACCGCATTCGCTTGACCGTGTATGTTCTGGCCACGATCGCCTGTGCCTTCAGTGCCTCAGGTTCGAACAGGGCAGGGATTTCCGTCGCGAGCACACCGACGAGGTATTCCTCCAGGTCCATCTGCTCGAGGGACTGAGTATCGTGGCGGTACAAGGTGAGGCTGATTGGTATGGCGGATCCCGACCCTGCCCGGTGAAGGCTCAAGGGCGAGCACCCGCGAGCAAGCAAGGCCGGCAACACGACTACGGAAATGAGCACAAGCAGGAGCATCAAAGTGAGGAGTCGTCTCAAGGCCCG
>JAUYEF010000317.1 GCA_030691635.1 Bacillota bacterium | reverse complement strand
TTCCAGGACCTTGTTCTGCTTCGAGTTGAAACCGGGGTACAGGTAGTGCTCGCCTACTTTCTCCGGCTGCAGGACGGTCACCCGGTGGGTCTTCCCTGCCGCGTCCAGGTATGTGCCCTGAGCGACGTACCTGAAGACCTGTTCACGACTTACTTCCCAGAACCATCGGCCCGTCGAAGCGTCTTCCTCCAGGTCCATGGCGATGACCGCGCCGGTCTTCACGACGACCTCGCGCTGGTTGCGGTTGAGCACGGCGGTGACCGGTCTGCCAGCAATCCTGGTGACCTCTGCAGGCACAATCCGGCTGGTATCGTTCTTGAGCAGGCGGATGATCTCGGCCCATGCGGGATATGACTGCTGGACCACCGGAGCAATCTCGAACTCCAGCAAGCTTCCGACCGCCATCCTGCTATCCACACCGCCAGTGATGAGTGTGCGGTCCGTGGTGCGGGCGACAAGAGTCTCGGTGCGAGGCGCCGTCGTCTCGACGGTGACCTGCTCCTCCCCCACTGCCGTCACCCTGCCGCGGATAAGCACGCCTTCGACTAGGGACTTCACCACGAGCGCATTCGCCTGCGGAGGCTCGGATTCCATCAGTCTGCCGTCGGTGACGAATGCGATGTAGTTACCAGCCTTCAGCTTCGATTTCATAGCCGCGTCAATTGCGGTCTTATCGGAGACATGCACCACGACGACGCCGCGGTATCCCTCGTAGACGTACACGCTCAACGAGCTGCCCGACACCGCGAAGATGTTGCCAGCGTACGTGACCTCAGGTGGCTTCGGGGGTACAGCGCCTTTGTCCTGCGGTTTCGATGCACTGCAACCAGCCAGCAGGACTGTCGCGACGAGCGCCAAAGCGAGTGCTCTTATCAATCTGGCCATGATGCCACCTCTTCCAGAACCATCACCGTTTTGCACCACGCGTGGATTGACGACGCAGGCCGCGCCTTGTTCCACATATGCAAGGTGATGCACCGCGTATCGTGGAATTAGGACGCATATGCCGGAATGGAGGCACCATCATGCTCAAACCATCTGGCTCGTGGGTCGCGATTCCCACACCCTTCGACGCTGGCGATAGTGTGGATTACGAGGGATTCTACCGGATCATCGAGTTCCACGTGAAACACGGCACGTCTGCGCTGCTGGTCACGGGCTCGACGGGCGAGACCACTCTGCTGTCGATGGAAGAGAAGCGCAGTATCATCAGGCGCGTGGCCAACTACAACCGGAGCAAGATCCCCATCTTCTTCGGCACCACATGCGCCACGACCAGAGAAACCATATCGCTCAGCCGCTATGCCGAGGAAAGTGGCGCCGACGGTGTGCTGTTCGTGGTGCCACCTTACTTGCGTCCACCACAGGAGGCCGTCTTCCTTTTCCTGAAGAGCGCGATGCAGAGTGTCAGTGTGCCCACTGCGATATACAACAACCCTGCCCGCGTCGCCGTCAACATCGACCCGGCGACCATCAAGAGGCTGTGCGACGAGTGCCCGAACTTCGTGGCTGACAAGGAGGCCATGGGGAGCGTCCAGCAGCTGGCCGAGGTCATCAGCCTCACACAGGGCCGGATCAACGTGTTGTGCTGCGATTACCCGGCCTACTCGATCGCGATACCCACGCTCGGGCTGGGCGGCCATGGGACCGCGAACATCGGCGGGAACATCATTCCAGAGGAAATGGCAGCCATGTCGAAGCCGTGGAAGACCTTTGAAGATGTGGAAACGGCGAGGCGTATCTTCTTCAAGTACTACCGGCTGGTATCATTGCTGTACCGTGTGACCAACCCTGTCGCGGTGAAGGCGGCTATGGCCATCCTGGGCATGCCGTCAGGAAAGCCCCGGCTTCCGTTGCCGGAAATGGAGCCCGGGCGCCTCGAAGAGCTGAGACAGGTGATGGACGAGTTGGGGGTAATCGCGAAGTACGGTAGGAGTTAGGCCGGCGTTCCGGATCGGGCTGGTCATAGCCCTTGCAGGATGCGCCCATGGGCTCACTCCATGCCAAGGTAGGCACGCTGCACGACCTCGTTCTCGAGCAGGTCTTCGGACTTGCCTTCTATAGCTATCGACCCGGTCTCGAGCACGTAGGCCCGGTTGGAGATCTCGAGAGCCATCTTGGCGTTCTACTCGACGAGCAAGATGGGCATCCCGCCAACCGCCGTATGCCTGGGCGCTTGCCGGTTCACTGGTCTTGAATGCGATCAAGGACTCTTCTGAGGCTACCGATGTCTGGTTCTATTGTCTGGGTGCCGGGGGCCCACCGCTCGACGATTTCGGGGTCGTTGAGACCTTCCCCCGTGATCGAAGCCACAATCAGCGCGTCACGGTCCACCCTGGACTCTGCAAGCATCTTCATCACAGTCGCCAGGCTTGTCGCTCCAGCCGGCTCTACGAACAATCCCTCCTCTCCAGCCAGCAACGCCTGCGCCTCCAGGATCAACTCCTCTGGCACGCCGGTGGCCCCTCCACCCGATTCTCTCGCCACTTTCAACACTCGACCGCCGCCTATCGCTGGGTCACCCACCGCTATCGAATTCGCCACTGTCGGCAGCGGCGTGACGGGCTCGACGGTCTCGGCACCCTTCTCCATGGCCCGCGCGATGGGCGCGCAGTTCTCCGGCTGAGCGGCGAACATCGCGGGCCTTCCGCTGGTCCAGCCGATCTGCTCCAGTTCAAGGAACCCCCGCCATGCGGACACCAGCCCGTTGCCGAAGGCGGTCGGCAGAATCACGATATCCGGCACACTCCAGCCAAGTGCGTGGCATATCTCATGGGCTAGCGTCTTCTTCCCTTCCAGCCTGAATGGGTTGATCAGGCCATTGCAGTCGTACCAGCCATAGTGCTCGCGTGCCTTGAGATACAGTGACTCAGTCTCCGAATAGGGGGCGTTGACCTGCACAAGGGTCGGCCGGTACGAGCGGATCTTCGCCAGGCGTGCGGAATGGCCGCCCGCGACGAACACCACAGCCTGCAGGCCTGCCCTCGCTGCATATGCGCTCAAGGAGGCGGCCGCGTTCCCACTTGAGACAATGGATACAGAGCTAAACCCGAACTCCAGAGCTTTCAGCACGACAAGCGGCATGGACCGGTCCTTCAACGAGCCCGTCGGGAACCGCGATTCATCCTTGAAATACAGGTTCTTGAGGCCGAGTTTCCTCGCCACGCGGCCAGCGCGGATCAGCGGGCTCACGGATTCACCCAGTGAGACCACATCGATGAGCTGAGGGTTTTCGACCGGCAAAAACTCCAGCCAGCGGTGCATTATGGACGGCGGTCTGGAGTCTATGTCATCGCGCGAGAGACTCCTCTTGATCTCATCAGTGTCGAACGCCACATCCAGAAAGCCCCCGCATCCCAGACAGAAGTACCGGAACTCACGGGCATCATGCTCCCTGCCACAGTTCACACAAACAAGGCTCCTGACATGGCTCAATGAACCTCACCTCCGTAACCCGTTTGACCCCCTACGTCCGCTGAGCCAGGCGCCAGATGGTCGATGCCACGATATCCGCGGCTGCTTTCAGGTCATTTGGGTTCACGAAATCGGGAATATCCTGGTCGGTATGGAACCTTGGGTCGTCGGGCTTGAAAAGCCAGGTGGACTCTATTCCTCTCGCGACAAGCGGTGTGATATCGGCGAGGCCCATCGGCATTTCGTACTCGCCAAGATGGTACCCCAGCGCTGACGCGCTCTCCTCAAGCAGGCCGTTTATCCTGGCGCTCGTCCTGTAACGCCGGTCGCCTTTCACCACGAGGAGTTTCGAGCCGACGCCGACCATGTCCAAGTTGATCACCCCTTCGATACGTGGGAAGTCGTTGGCCAGGCCGGATTCGGCGTACTGCCCGATACCGAGACCGCCGCCTTCTTCTGCCGCGGCGAACAGACCGGCGAGGCGGAAAGGAAGCGAGACGCCCGAGAAAGCGCGGAGCACCTCCAGTACCACAGTGAGCCCCGAGCCGTTGTCGCTCGCGCCGGGGCTGACGTGGGTGGTGTCACGGTGAGCCATGAGCAGCACAGCCGGACGGGAATCCAAAGATGCCGGGGCCTCCGCGGAATCGAAAGGCGCTGAGACCTCTGCCATGATATGGTCAGATGTCGCAGGCTCCTTGGAGACCTCCACATCCACTCTGACTCTCACCGGCCCGGACCCGACGGCGCGCTTCAACCAGTCGCCGTCCTCAAGAGACACTCCCACCACAGGAAGGGACGGGCCATCCTGCGCCAGGCCCCAGGCGGATTGCTTATTGCCCGGCCGCGAGTGCGCCCAGATCAGGCCTTTGGCGCCATGGTCGAGAGCTACCCGGACCTTCTCGAGCATGTGCAATCCCCACAGGTCTTGCAGGATGATTTTCCCGCAGGCGCTTGCGCCCTTGTAGTCCTCCTCGCGGCCGCAACGGGCGTATTCCACCTCTCCGACAAGGCCGCCGGGAGGTGTCGGGTCACACCTGTCTTGAGGCAGCACAACCATATCCCGTTCGACAGGCTCCAGTACCTTGAGCGAAGTGGCGCCGGCCCGGAAACGCACCACGCGGCACGACCTGGTCCACGTGCGGGCTCCGAGATTTGACGCCTCCTTCAGGACGTACTCCCGTGACGCGGCATCGCCGGGCGAGGCCGTATCCCTCGGACCGAGAGAGGCGATTTCGACAATTCTCTTGTACATCCGGGTAGAATCGATCTTCTCCAGGACCTTCCTGCAGTCCAAGTGCTGTGTGTCACTCCTTGAAGCAGTCGCTCAGGGCAACCCCAGGCGCATGTGGTTTGTTCCAGAAGAGGCGACCCGGTGTTACTATTGTTTTGATTTCAATGGTAACAAGGGATTCCCTTCTCCCTGAAGAAAATGTTGTCATGGCCACCTCGGCCGCCGGCTGACGGCTTTGCTCGTGGAGGGAACTGCGCTTATCTATCGAAGGAGATTGCTGGGGCTATTGGGAGGAACAGAATGGCTGTAGTCAAAGTGCCTGACGAGTGGCGAGTGGACCGCGGGCTCTCCACTCCGCTCTACAAACAACTGGCGCTCAACATAAGGTGGAGTATTTCTACTGGGAAACTGATGCGTGGTGAGCTACTTCCCCCTGTCAGAGAGCTTGCGTCCCGGCTCGGCCTGAGCATCAACACCATCCTGAATGCCTACAAGGACCTGGAAGACCAGGAGCTTGTGGTCGCGCGCCCGCGCCACGGAACGGAAGTGATCGGCCTGGTCAAGGCGGGCGGCCAGAAGCTTGAAGAGGCGGAAGCCGGAGAAGCGCTTTTCCAGGCAGTCCTCCAGTCCGCCGCACTGGGATATGAGCCTGCGGGGATCCGTGAGATGTTCGAGAAAGCGCTGGAGAAAGTCTCAGCGCTGAGGTCGAAGAAACCCATAGTGTTCGTCGAGTGCACCGACTTCGATGCGCAGAGCCTCACGGACCAGCTGTCAAGAGATCTCGAGATTCCCGTGGTGCCGGTGGTGCTCGACCAACTGGAATCCTGGCTTGCTGGCGAGAAAGACGTCAGCAAGACCTACCGGGCGGTGGTGACCACCTTCTTCCACTACACCGCTGTGATGCAGGCAGTTGGGCCGTATGGGATCCCTATCTTCGGCGCGGTCGTCGAGAACAATCCCGACACGCTAAAGGTGATCGCCGAGGTACTGACCGCAGGGAAAATCGGGGTCGTCTGCCGCCGTGAGGATTCGACCCAGTACTTCGTGAACAGGGTCCGGGGCATGTCGGGCAGCAACTGCGAGATCAGGCTGGTGTTCGTCAACCAGACTCAGGAACTCAAGGAGCTCTTGCAGTGGGGCGATGCTTTCTTCATCACGCAGCCGTGCAAGCAACGGGTCGAGGAACTCAGGCCCGGTGCCAGGCTCTTTTTCTTCTACGACAGAGTGAACGAGCAATCGATCGCGATGCTGAAGCAGTACCTCGAACAGAACGGGGACGACCGGGACCAGGCGACCGTTTAGATGTCGCCTTTCTCCCCACGACCGGATGCGACTGAGGAGGCCAAAGAGCAATGCCGCTTCATGAGACGATTCTTGAGTGTATAGGCAATACTCCGGCTGTGAGACTCCGGCGTATTACCGAAGAAGGCTCGGCGGATGTATACGTGAAGGTCGAGTGCTGCAACCCGAGCGGCAGTATCAAGGCACGTCCGGCTCTCGCCATGATAGAGGATGCGGAGAAAAGGGGCGTGCTTAAGCCGGATTCGATCATTGTCGAGCCCACGAGCGGGAACCAGGGTATCGCGCTTGCCATGATAGGCGCGGTCAAGGGTTACAGGGTCCGCATCGTCCTCCCGGAAAGCGCGAGCGTCGAGAGGCGAAAGATCCTCGAAGCGTACGGCGCGGAACTGGTCCTCACCCCGGTCGGCAAGAACATCAAGGAAACCTTCGAGACTGTCCTGAACACGGCGCTCGAGATGAGGGACCGCGACCCCAGGGTCTTCGTGCCTCAGCAGTTTGAAAATCCCAGGAATCCCGCGGCGCACGAGGACGGCACGGCGGCGGAGATTGTCAGGGATTTCGGTCCCGACCTGCACGCGTTCGTGGCAGGCATCGGCACAGGCGGCACCATCTCCGGCGTGGGGCGCGTGCTGAAAGCAAAGATCCCCGGCATCCAGGTCGTAGCGGTCGAGCCATCCGGCGCGCCCTTGCTCACCGGTGGAGAGATGACGTCGCACATCCAGGAAGGCATTGGAGACGGCCTGTGGCCCGGCGTCCTCGACACCTCGGTGATAGACCGGGTCGAACTCGTGACTGACGAACAGGCATGCGAGACGGCGAAGAGGCTGGCGCGGGAAGAAGGCATCTTCTGCGGCCTCTCGACGGGCACGACAGTGACCGGCGCCCTCCGCATCGCCCGTGAACTGGGCAAGGGCAAGCGCGTGCTCGCGATCATGGCAGACGGCGGCGAGAAGTACCTCAGCACCAGGTTGTGCGAGCAGAACCCGGAGGAATGCTAAGAGCGCGTCGACGAGGGTGGCCGGATCACTCCAAAGCGCCCAGTATGGCGTCGAGCACTTCCTTCAGAGTCCGTCCATCGTGGTCGGCGTCGGCCCGGTAGGAGACCATGGCCAGCGCCTGCGCTTTCGGGTATTGAAGCATCGCGTTCAGGGCCTGGCCCAGTTGCACCCCGGTGAGTCCCCCTTGTGAAGGCAGACCGGCGGCTGGAGCGCATCCCGGGTCGAGGATATCCAGGTCAACG
>JAUYEF010000447.1 GCA_030691635.1 Bacillota bacterium | reverse complement strand
TCCGGTGGGGTATCGAGGCCCGCAGGGGTACCTCGTGGGCCGGCGCGGCGTTTCCGGCGAGCAGCCGGGGCGTATCCGGTACCGTCAGCTTCGCCGCTGCCGGGCGACAACCTCCCGCCCCAGGTTTCCTCGGAAGCGCTCACCTCGCGGGCAATAACCACTCGCCTATGCGCGTCAAGTTAGTCACCAGATCCGGCTGGAGCCCCAACGCGGCGGCAGGCCTTGAGGATGGGCCACTCCGCTGCACGGAAGGAACTCGATGACTCAAGGCGAATCCTGGGTCTCGATGCCAATGCTGGTACCTCTGTTCCGCGCGGCACTCTTTCCGCCTGGGGTGTGATACCGTGCCCGGTGCCAGATTCCGCCCTTCAGAGCCCGAGGTGGTGGTTCTGTTGAGCGGCGGTGTTGACTCAGCAGCCTGTTTGGATTTCTATCTCTCCACCGGTAGGACCAGCGAGGCACTTCATGTCACGTATGGCCAGCCTGCCGCCCGCCAAGAGCTTCTGTCCGCTCGGAGCATAGCAGCGTACTACCGGGTGCCTTTTCGAGCGCTGAGACTTGAGGGAGCGGTCCCTAAGCGCTCAGGAGAGATCCCTGGTAGAAACGCTTTCCTGCTTGCCGCCGGGCTGATGGAGGTTCAGGACAGCGTCTCGGTGATATCATTGGGTTTGCATGGCATGTCGGACTACCCAGATTGCTCCAAGGAGTTTCTTGAGCACGTTCAGTTCATCGCGGAGTCCGCCACTGCAAGGAAGATCCGCATTGCTGCCCCCTTTATCGACTGGTCCAAGTCCGAAGTCTACAGGTATTGCCTTGAGCGACGTGTTCCCCTGGAGTTGACGCATAGCTGCGAAGCAGCAGATCGCCCATGCGGAGTATGCGCCTCCTGCATGGACCGAGAGGCTCTCGATGCTAGCTGGCCGCGGTAAGTTGATGCACCCGACATGCGGGGAGGTTGCTCTTCCTCTGCTGGTCCCTGCCTTTACTAGCAAGGGTTTCGACCTTCGTCGCCATCGAAACCATCTATACAGTGAGATCGTCTTTGAGCTTGAGGAGTTTGGCCGGAGGCCACAACGAAGCACGCTGGTAAGCGCATACGACATGCATTTCGGCCACCTCTGCCAGCGACCCTCAGCTTCCACAAGGAGGGACCTGCTGGGAGAGGCTCACTTACGGAACACGACAATTGTGGTGGTAGACAGCGGCGGATATGAGCTTTCGCCCAGCTATGACTCAAGTGAACCAGAGTGGCCCAGATACCAGCCGAGAGGAGGGTACGGGCCGGCCGAGTACGAGCAGGTTTTGGAGCGGCTTGCGAACCTGCATCCCCCTCTGCCAATGATCATCACCAATTTCGACCACGGGGCACGGGGGCTGGCAATTGCAGAGCAGGTCTCCAGAGCGCGCACGCTGTTCCGCAAGTTCCGGAACGTCTTGACTAGCTTCATTCTCAAACCGTGGACAAAGGGCGGCAAGGTGGTGACCCCCCGCGATATGTCCAGTGAGGATTTCGGGAACTTGCGTGGGTTTGATGTGGTGGGCATTACCGAAAAGGAACTAGGCAAGAACCTTATGGACCGCCTCAAAGCTGTGGCCGTCCTCCGTAGGGGCCTTACTTCGGCAGGCATTGATGCCCCTATTCATATCTGGGGTGGGCTTGATCCTATCATGACCCCCTTGTTCTTCTTTGCTGGCGCTCAGGTGTTTGACGGAGTCTCATGGCTGCGATACGCGTACTGGAAAGGGGTGGCAATCCACAGGAATTGCCACGCTCTACTAAGTGACCTTGGGGTCACTGAGAGTTACGCCATGACCCACGCCCATGCCAGTATGACAAGCCTCTCCTTCCTGAACAAGCTGACCATCGCGTTGGAACAATGGGTGGACTGTGATGGCAAGCGGTTTGACATGTTCGAAGAGAACGTGAGGCAGTACCTCAAGACGGCATTCCTCGTAATGAAGATCAGAATCTCGGAGATCTCGGAGGCAGCGCGATGAGTGGGGGACATGGTCGCTACGCCGGTCCAACGACGCAGAGTGTCCGTCAACAGATTGATGAGGCCTGGAGAAGAGAACTCGAAGGTCTCATCGGGGACGTCAACGAGTTGTTGCGCCAGCTTCTTCTGCGCTACAACGATCGCGACCGCGAGAAGATCAAACAGAGGCTAGACGAGTTGGCGGGTCACATCGGCGATACTGCGGAGGTGGATCGCGTTCTTTTCGGCGGTTCCATTGCCAAACATACGGATGTAGATGGCCTAAGCGATACCGACGCTCTTGTGGTACTGGACCGTGAAGCAGTGAAAGGTGAAACGCCCGCGGATCTCCTCGCCCAGTTCGAAGAGGTGCTTGACGTCAATCTCCCTCGGCACGATGTGCGGTCTGTGAACGTGGGGCGGCTGGCAGTTACCGTAGTCTACCTCGATGGGGAAGAAATACAGCTTCTGCCTGCCCTGCGCAGTGGCAATGCCGTGCAGATTGCCAGTGAGGACGGAACACGGTGGCGGCCTACGCATCCTCGCCGATTTGAGCATAGACTCACTGAGGCGAATGCCAGAATGGACGGTGCAGTCATTCCTACCATTAAGCTGGTCAAATCGATGATTAGCGAGCTCCCTCCCCAGAAGCAACTGCGCAGCCATCACATTGAGGCTCTTGCCATTGATGCGGTCACCGCATACCAAGGTCCCAAAACCCCTAGGTCCCTAGTGCTCCAGTTCCTGGGGCATGCCGCGACGAGGGTTCTTTCACCCCTGCGTGATGTCACTGGCCAATCCGAGACCATTGACGACTACCTTGGACTTGCGGGTAGTACAGAGCGTCAGATCATATCCCAAGCACTAGCAGCACTGGGGCGTAGGCTAGAGTCGGCCACTAGCGTTAAGGAGTGGAGAGCGGTATTGGGCGTTGGGGACAATGTCTAGTGTAGTGGTACCGTCTGTAGATGAGATTGGGCGACAGTACCGCCTGTGTAAACAGATGCTCACCATGCACGCAATCCTGAGAGACGGCTATGTTTGTCGGACGAAAGCAGCCAAGGGCCTCTTGATTGTGTCCTCCACCCTCTTTGCTGCTACCACATTTGTGGGTGAATCCTTCTACCTGCAGTTGGGTCTGGACCCCATGTGGTCTGGCTTTCTGTTGCGGCTCGTTTCTGTAGTGGCATTTGCTATCTCGCTGGTCCTAATGGTAGTTGATTGGGAGGGGAGCGCCGCCCGTCACGCTGACGCCTTCAGACGATGGGAGGAGGCCCTCCGGGCATTCAGAACCCTTCGCATGTCAGATGGCACATGGACTGACGGCGTACGAACAGAACTGAGCGCCCTGTACTGGCGTGCCGCTCGGGAGAGTACCCCAATCCCCGACGGCCGGTTTGCTGCTCTCAAGGCAATTCACCTGCGCAAGATGGCTGTAAGCCACCTGCTTGACAGCTATCCGGGGTGTCCGGCCACGGTGCTTTCTCTCCAAATCCGAGTGACCGATATTGTTCGGGCTTTCCGCGAAAGGGGACAACCACATGCCTCTCCAGCCACACGAGCTCTCCCCCTTGGGTCGGAACCTGATCGCCGTCTATCTGCAGATCCTCCAATACCTAGTTGATGCGGGCTTTGCCGGCGAGATCGACTGGCAGGACTCTCGGTCTATCAAGGGCCTCTCGGAGAGCGAGTTCCTGGGCGAGTTCGCCTGGGTTGTTCTCTGTTCGGGCTTTCGTGAACGAGTAGTCCGCAGCCTGTTTTCAGCCTTTTCTAAAGCGTTTCTTGACTGGAGTTCGGCTCAGGCGATCGTTGAAGACGAGTCCCGGTGTGTCGACCGGGCCCTTAGGGTGTTCCAGAATAGAGGCAAGGTAATGGCTGTAGCGGCTCTAGCACGTCAAGTTGTGGCCGATGGTTTTCCTGAAGTCAGAGAACGTTTGGCTCGAGAGGGTCTTGACTACATACGCGAGTTGCCACACATGGGCCCTGTAACCAGCCGCCATCTGGCCAAGAACATAGGTCTCGGCACTGTCAAGCCAGATCGTCATCTAGTCAAGATAGCTAGCACCGTTGGGGTACAATCTCCCCAAGAGTTGTGCGAGATGATCAGCGATGCTACTGGGGATTCACCTGCCGTAGTTGACCTCGTCTTGTGGAGATACGCGACGATAAATAAGAATTACTTGCAGGTCTTTCTTCAGGCAACGCGCTGAGGCCTGACCTGGGGACTACCTGCCCCGGCTACCCGCCCACGTACCTGACGTACACGCCCTTTGCGGTGTTTTCGTCCGTGGTGCCGAAGATAATCGCCCTGCCGTCGCGGAAGAGGACGATC